>NZ_JASKLY010000014.1:0-355023 GCF_030125545.1 Arthrobacter sp. zg-Y1219 | reverse complement strand
ACTGGCGGGTCGAGAAACACCCCCGCTTCCTGGCCGACCTCACCGGAGACGGCCGGGCCGACATTATCGGTTTCGGCGACGGCGGAGTCTGGGCGTCCCTGAACAACGGTGACGGGACCTTCAAGGCCCCGGCCAGGGTAGTGGACAACTTCGCCTACAGCGCCGGTGACTGGCGGGTCGAGAAACACCCCCGCTTCCTGGCCGACCTCACCGGAGACGGCCGGGCCGACATTATCGGTTTCGGCGACGGCGGAGTCTGGGTATCCCTGAACAACGGTGACGGGACCTTCAAGGCCCCGGCCAGGGTAGTGGACAACTTCGCCTACACCGCCGGCGACTGGCGGGTCGACAGACACCCCCGCTTCGTCCCAGGCCCGGGCTCCATCGGCAGCTAACAACCCGGACAGAAGACCAGAATGAGCTCACCACCTCGAGACCGGCGGTTCCACCATCACCCCGATATATCAGTTCTCTCAGCTTCAGGTCTCCTTACGTTGTTTCTCCTGGTTTTGATCACTGCCGGCTGTGGCACACCCTCGACGCCGGATACCGGCGGGCCAGTATCATCGACACAGTCGCCATCAGAGAAGGGCCGCACCATGACCGATCTACGCACGTGCCTCCTCGGCCGTTGGATGCACTCCCACGAGGAGGATTCCGAAGGAATGGAGGTTTATCGCCCGGCTGATTACGCATTCCCACCGGCTAGGGGCCGGACAGGTTATGAGTTCGAAGCCGACGGCCGGGCGAGTTATTTGGGGATTGCGGCTGCCGATGGATCAACCAAGGTGCCTGGACGCTGGGTCCTTGAGGGCACCGACAGGGTCAGCCTCGCCCTGGAGGAAGGACGCGTTCAATCTATGCTGCTCCGCGTGCTGGACTGCACGCCGGAGAAGCTGGTGCTAGGCCTCTGACGCGGAGAAGCTGGTGCTAGGCCGCTGACGCGCTCCGGCGCCGGGCGCTGGACCGAAAGCTCCCGCGCAGGCCTACAACGCCACCGTCAAAGCGGTACCAACGGCAGCCAGGCAGGGAGTCATTGGCGGGTACGCGTGGACCGGTTAGATGCCACCGGGAAGGTCTCACTGCGCTACGCGGGACGGCTGCGGTATATCGGCCTCGGACGTGCCTACGCCGGGAAAAACATCCTCATGCTCATCTACGAAACGGACATCGTGATCACCGAAACAGCCACAGGCGAGACCCTGCGCGAACCTGGCCCTGGCCCCCTCCCGCGACTACCAGCCCAGACAAAAGAAAACACCCCGGTCCGAAGACCGGGGTGTTACCCATGTCGCGACTCATCACACACGGTGCCCGAAGTGGGACTCGAACCCACACACCTCTCGATACTGCATTTTGAGTGCAGCGCGTCTGCCAATTCCGCCATTCGGGCCAGCCCTGCGGCGTGAATCACAAGTTCACAATCCGTGTTGGGCGCGAATCTACTCTACATGCGGATAGGCTATTTCTGTGAACTGTCAGTTCGCACACGGCAGTCCAACCGCATTCTGAGGAGCACCTGTGTCTGAGTCAACTGAGCCCGCACCGTCCAACACACCGGCGCGGCGCGTCATCGTCGCCGAGGATGAGACGCTGATCCGCCTCGACATCGTGGAAATCCTCACCGGCGAGGGATACGACGTCGTTGGCGAAGCCGACAACGGCGAGAAGGCCGTAGCACTGGCCACCGAACTGAAGCCGGACCTGGTCCTGATGGACGTCAAGATGCCCGTCATGGACGGCATCACGGCTGCCGAGCAGATCGTCAAGGCCCGCATTGCCCCGGTGGTCCTGCTGACCGCGTTCAGCCAGAAGGAACTCGTGGAGCGCGCCCGCGAGGCCGGCGCCATGGCCTACGTGGTCAAGCCCTTCACCCCCGCGGACCTGATTCCGGCCATCGAGATCGCGCTGTCCCGGCACGAGGAAATCAAGGCCCTCGAAGACGAGGTCAGCGACCTCAAGGAGCAGTTCGCCACCCGCAAGCTGGTGGAACGCGCCAAGTCGCTGCTGACCACGAAGATGGGCCTGACCGAGCCCGAGGCCTTCCGCTGGATCCAGAAGACCTCCATGGACCGCCGGCTGAGCATGCGCGAAGTCGCCGAGACCATCATCAACCAGGTCAACTAGGCTTCCGCGCCCTACACGCCGGAGCACCAAGAGCACCAAGCGACGGCCCTGCCCGACGACGTCGGGCGGGGCTTTTTGCCGCCCTCACCAAGTCCCGCTCCCCCCGGTCGACTCCGGCACCTGCGGAGCAGCCGGTCCCGGCGGAGCCTATCCGGCCGGGGAAGGCCGGCCCTATATTGGTGAGACGCTATTGGAACTGCAGGGCTTCCGCGGCTGGGTACTGGGACGGGCCTCGACTGAAGCTCCCGGGAGAAACCATGGCCGTGTCCTCTCCGCATCTGTTTGAGGCGCCGCACCTCACGAATCTGGCGCAACCCCGGCCGCGGCTGGCAATCGCTCAGGGCCTCGGCACCACGGAAATCTGGGCTTCAGCAGGAACGGGCAAGACGACGCTCCTGGCGCAGTGGGCCGCTGAGGTCAGAGCGGACGGAGAAACCGCGGCGTGGATCAGCATCCCGGCCGCAGGAAGCAGCCGGCCCCGGTTGCCGGCACTCATGCGCGGTTCCCTCGCTGTGAATTCCCCGCCGGCAAGCCCCCGAGGCGGGCCCGCCAACCGGGTGAACCTGCTTTTCGACGATGTCCATCACCTGCACGACCCTACGGAGGCTCAATGGCTGGCTCAGCTGATTGAATCGCGGCCACGGGACACGCGAATTGTCCTCGCGGGACGCCATCCGCCGAACTATCCCGCGCACCATCCGCCCCGCTTCGGTGCCGGCTCCGAAGAGGTGTCCGTCGAATACCGTACAGCTGATCTGGCGTTCACCCGGGCCGAGACCGCAGCGTTCGATCCCGGAAGAGGTCACTGATCACGGCAAACAGCGCCATCAGGTACGCGAAGAAGACCGTGGCCCAGAAAATCCATCCGATGACACCCCAAAAGTCGTCCCAGAATTCCATATCGGCTGCCCTGCTTTCATAGGTGTGGACGGGTATGAGTGCATACTCACCCGGTGTGTTGAGACCCGTCTCCCAGCCCTGCGGCCTCCGATGCACGCCGGCGGGCCGAGCACGCACACCATAACTATGAACCTCGCCGGCACCCGTCCACCTCACCCAAAAGAGGTGAGATCCCCAAAGCGCCTTCCCGGCCGCCTCGCCTCGAAGGCACCCTCCTGTCCTGGCTGTACTTGGGGCGAGCAGAGGGTGAGACGACGACGACGGGCTCCTCTCCCACGGAGGCGGCGCGTGACAATCGGCCATATCCGAGAAAGTGGATATCTATGGATGGAAATGGATACCGAAAGGATAAAAAGCTGCCCGACCGGAGAAATCCGGTCGGGCAGCTTTCGTACAGCCCAGCTTCAGTAGCTCAGCTCAGCACATCAATCGAACCTAGATGGACTTGGCCTTGCCCTTGTTGCTGCTCTTGATCGGCCACGGGCCGACCTTCTCCTTGACCCGCATCTGCCCGTCGAGGCGCTGACCGGCGTCGGCGATGTCCCCCACCTTGTGCACCTTGATGGAGTTCGTGGAACCGGCCTGTCCGGGAGGCGAACCGGCGGCGATGACCACCAGGTCGTCAAGCTCGACCAGCTCGTTCTCAAACAGCGTGCGGTCCACCTGGGCGGTCATCTGATCGGTGTTCTCGGCGAACTCGACCAGCATCGGCTGAATGCCCCAGAAGAGGCTCATGTAGCGGTACGTCTGCTCCACCGGGGTGAAGGCCAGGACCGGCTTCTTGGGGCGCAGGCGGGAGAGCCGGCGGGCCGAGTCACCGGACTGGGTGAAGGTACAGACGAACTTTGCGTCCAGCTGATCGGCGATCTCGACGGCGGCACGGGTGATGGCGCCGCCGCGGGTGCGCGGCTTGGAGCCCAGGGCGGGCACGCGGTTCAGGCCGTGCTCTTCAGTGGACTCGATGATCCGGGCCATGGTGGTCACGGTTTCGATCGGGTACTTGCCCACAGAGGTTTCGCCCGAGAGCATCACGGCGTCCGCACCGTCAAGGACGGCGTTGGCGCAGTCGGAGGCTTCCGCGCGGGTGGGGCGCGGGCTCTCGATCATTGATTCCAGGACCTGGGTGGCCACGATGACCGGCTTCGCCCAGCGGCGGGCCAGCTCGATGGCGTTCTTCTGCACCAGGGGAACGTCTTCCAGGGGAAGCTCGACGCCGAGATCGCCGCGGGCAACCATGATGGCGTCGAACGCATCGATGATTTCCTCGATGGCGGCAACGGCCTGCGGCTTCTCGATCTTGGCGATGACCGGCACGCGGCGGCCTTCCTCGTCCATGATCTCGTGGACGCGGCGGACGTCGACGGCGTTCCGGACGAAGGACAGGGCAACCATGTCCACGCCGGTGCGGATGGCCCAACGCAGGTCGGCCTCATCCTTGTCGCTCATGGCCGGAACGCTGACGGCAACGCCGGGCAGGTTCAGGCCCTTGTTGTTCGATACGGCGCCGGGAACGGTTACTTCGGTGACAACCTTGACGTCGTCCACAGCGGTGCAGCGCACCGCAACCTTGCCGTCGTCGATCAGCAGGGTGTCCCCCACGTTGACGTCGTTCGGCAGGCCGGTGTGCGTGGTGGAGACAATCTCCTTGGTGCCAGGCACGTCCTCGATGGTGATTGTGAAAACATCACCCTTGTTCAGGAAGTGCGGACCGTCCATGAAACGGCCCAGGCGGATCTTGGGGCCCTGCAGGTCGGCGAAGATGCCGACGGGCTTGCCCAGTTCCTCGGAAGCGCGGCGCACGTTGTCGTACACGGACTTATGTACGTCGTGGTCGCCGTGGCTCATGTTCATCCGAGCCACGTCCACTCCTGCGCGCAGAACCGCGAGGGTGTTTTCGTAGCTGTTGATTGCGGGGCCAAAAGTGGCCACAATTTTTGCGCGTCTCATGTCTTCCAGCGTAGTCGTCCGGCGCCGATTACGCATGGAGACGGGCCGCAGGAGCCGCCTGTGACGGGAACTGCGGCCCGTGTTTTTTCTCTCACCCGGCCCAGGCTGGGCCTCACCCGGCCCCGCTGGCCCTCAGCCGGCTACGCAGGAGGTCAGAGCGGCGAGATGGCCCGGTCCGTGGGCGCCACGGGCGCCGGCAGACGGGTGGAACCCATCAGCCACTGGTCCACGGCGGCGGCGCAGGCACGGCCTTCGGCAATCGCCCACACGATCAGTGACTGGCCGCGGCCGGCGTCACCGGCGGCAAACACGCCCGGCGTTTTGGTCATGTAATAGCCGTCCCGCACTACGTTGGAGCGTTCGTCGAACTCCGTGTGCACCTGCTCGGCGAGCCCGGCGGGCTCCGGACCGGTGAAGCCGAGCGAGAGGAACACCAGGTCCGCCGGCAGCACCCGCTCGGTGCCGGCCTTGGGCACGCGCCGCCCGTCCACGTACTCCGTCTCGGCGATTTTCACTCCGGTCAGCTGCCCGCGCTCCCCCACGAACTCCACGGTGGAGGCCAGGTAGGTGCGCTCCCCGCCTTCCTCGTGGGCGCTGGCGGTTTCAAACAGCGTCGGAAACATCGGCCACGGCTGATGTGCGGCGCGTTCGGCGGGCGGCTGCTTGCCGATCGCCAGCGTGGTCACCGACGCGGCCTGCTGGCGGTGCGCGGTGCCCAGGCAGTCGGCGCCCGTGTCGCCGCCGCCGAGGATGACCACATGCTTGCCCTCGGCGGAAATAGGGTTCCGAACCTGCTCCCCCGCCACCGCGCGGTTGGCCTGCACCAGGTACTCCATGGCGAAATGCACGCCGTTCAGCTCACGGCCGGGAATCGGCAGGTCGCGCGGCACCGTCGATCCGGTGGCGACGACGACTGCGTCGTAGCGCCGGCGCAGCTGCTCCCAGCTGATGTCCCGTCCCACTTCGACGCCGGTGCGGAACCGGGTGCCCTCGGCACGCATCTGGTCCAGCCGGCGGTCCACCTGCAGCTTTTCCATCTTGAAGTCGGGGATGCCGTAGCGCAGCAGCCCGCCGATCTTGTCGTCGCGCTCGTACACGGCCACCGTGTGGCCGGCGCGGGTGAGCTGCTGGGCCACGGCCAGTCCGGCGGGACCGGAGCCGACGACGGCGATCGTCTTGTCGGTGAGCCGTTCCGGCGCCAGCGGGGTCACCCAGTTCTCGTCGAAGGCCTGGTCGATGATCGACACCTCAACCTGCTTGATGGTCACCGCCGGCTGGTTGATGCCCAGCACGCAGGACGCCTCGCACGGCGCCGGGCACAGTCGCCCGGTGAACTCCGGGAAGTTGTTCGTGGCGTGCAGCCGCTCGATGGCTTCGCGGCCCTTGTCCCGCCGCATCAGGTCATTCCATTCCGGAATGAGGTTGCCCAGCGGGCAGCCCTGATGGCAGAACGGTATGCCGCAGTCCATGCAGCGCCCCGCCTGTTCCTTCAGGACGCCCTTTTCCTGGGCTTCATAAACCTCTTTCCAGTCCATGATGCGCACGGGCACGGGCCGGCGCGGCTGGGTCTGGCGTTCGCGCACTTTCAAGAATCCGCGTGGGTCAGCCACCGGTTACCTCCAAGATTCGGGTCCAGGCCTCGGCGCCGTCGGGGTCAAGACCCGCTTCGGCCGCGGAAGCGCGGGCGTCCAGCACTGCGGCGAAGTCGCGCGGCAGCACCTTGGTCATACGGCCAACAGTGTTGGCGAAATCCTCCAGCAGGGACGCTGCCAGGACCGATTCTGTTTCTTCAACGTGCCGGACCAGCAGACCGCGGACAATGTCGGCGTCCTCGGCGTCCAGCGGCTCCAGGCGCAGTTCGCCCTTTTCCAGGGCGTCCTTGTTGATCCGTTCGGTCCGCAAATCCAGCAGGTACGCCGTGCCGCCGGACATGCCGGCGCCGAAGTTGCGTCCCGTCGGGCCCAGGATCAGTGCCTGTCCCCCGGTCATGTATTCACAGCCGTGGTCGCCGATTCCCTCGACGACGGCGGTGGCTCCGGAGTTGCGGACCAGGAAGCGTTCGCCCACCTGGCCGCGCAGGAACATCTCGCCGCTGGTGGCGCCGTAGCCGATCACGTTTCCGGCAACGACGTTCCGTGCCGCGTCGAAGACGTTGGCGCGGTCCGGGCGGACGATTATCCGTCCGCCGGAGAGGCCCTTGCCGACGTAGTCGTTGGAGTCCCCCAGCAGGCGCAGCGTAATGCCGGCCGGCAGGAATGCGCCGAGTGACTGACCGGCCTGGCCGGTGAGGGTCACGTCGATCGTGTCGGGAGCCAGGGTGTCGGTGCCGAACGTCTTGGTCACCGTATGCCCGAGCATGGTGCCCACTGAGCGGTCGGTGTTTACCACGTCCAGGGTGATGCGCACCGGGCTGCGGTTCGCCAGGGCGTCGGCGCTCATTTCGATCAGCTTGTTGTCGAAGTGCGAGTCCAGGTCGTGGTTCTGCGGCACCATGTTGCGCATGGGCGCGCCGGGTTCGACGACGTCGGCTCCGCGCAGGATCGGCTCCAGGTCCAGTCCATCGGCCTTCCAGTGGTCCACGGCTGCCTTGGTGTCCAGCAGTTCGGTGTGCCCGATTGCCTCCTCGAGGGAGCGGAACCCCAGTTCGGCGAGGATTTCGCGCACTTCCTCGGCCAGGAACTCGAAGAAATTCACGATGAATTCGGGCTTGCCGGTGAAGCGGGACCGGAGTTCCGGATTCTGCGTCGCCACGCCCACCGGGCAGGTGTCCAGGTGGCAGACGCGCATCATGACGCAGCCGGAGACCACCAGCGGAGCGGTCGCGAAACCGAACTCCTCGCCGCCGAGCAGCGCGGCAATCACGACGTCGCGCCCGGTCTTGAGCTGGCCGTCCACCTGCACCACCACGCGGTCGCGGAGGCCGTTGAGCATCAGCGTCTGCTGGGTCTCGGCCAGGCCCAGCTCCCAGGGGGCGCCGGCGTGCTTGAGCGAGTTCAGCGGCGAGGCGCCGGTGCCGCCGTCGTGCCCGGAAACGAGAACGACGTCGGCCTTGGCCTTGGTCACGCCCGCCGCCACGGTGCCGATGCCGGCCTCCGACACCAGCTTGACGTGGACCCGGGCGCTCGGATTGGAGCGCTTGAGGTCGTAGATCAGCTGGGCGAGGTCCTCGATGGAGTAGATGTCGTGGTGCGGCGGCGGGGAAATCAGGCCGACGCCGGGGGTGGAGTGCCGGGTGCGGGCCACCCAGGGGTAGACCTTCTGCGCCATGAGCTGGCCACCCTCGCCGGGCTTGGCGCCCTGGGCCATCTTGATCTGGATGTCATCGGCGTTGGTCAGGTACAGGCTGGTGACGCCGAAGCGCCCGGAGGCCACCTGTTTGATCGCGGAGCGGCGCTCCGGATCGAGCAGGCGTTCCACGTCCTCGCCGCCCTCGCCGGTGTTGGACTTGGCGCCGAGGCGGTTCATGGCGATGGCCAGCGTTTCGTGAGCCTCCTGGGAGATGGAGCCGTAGCTCATCGCGCCGGTGGAGAAGCGCTTCACGATGCTGGAGACGGGCTCCACCTCATCGATCGGCACCGCTGAGCGTTCGGCGGTGCGGAATTCGAGCAGGCCGCGCAGGGTCATCAATGACTTGGACTGGTCGTCCACGCCGTTGGTGTAGGCCTTGAACACGTCGTAGCGTCGTTCACGGGTGGCGTGCTGCAGCCGGAAGACGGTTTCGGGGTTGAACAGGTGCGGCGGGCCTTCGCGGCGCCACTGGTATTCCCCGCCGTTATCCAGGGGCCGGTGCGGATCCTCGATTTCGTCGTCCGGGTAGGCGCTGGCGTGCCGGGCGGCGGCTTCGGCGGCGATGACGTCCAGGCCGACGCCGCCGAGCTGGGACTGGGTGCCGTGGAAGAACTCGTCGACCAGTTCCTGGCCCAGACCCAGGGCCTCGAAGGTCTGCGCGCCGCAGTAGGAGGCCACCGTGGAGATGCCCATCTTGGACATGATCTTCAGGACGCCCTTGCCGAGGCCCTTGATCAGGTTGGAGACCGCCTCTTCGCGGGTCACGCCGGTGATGTCGCCGTTGCGGACCAGTTCCTCGCAGCTTTCCATCGCCAGGTACGGGTTGACCGCCGAGGCGCCGTAGCCCATGAGCACCGCCACGTGGTGGACCTCGCGGACGTCGCCGGCCTCCACCAGCAGGGAGATCTTGGTGCGGTTGGCGCTCTTGAGCAGGTGATGGTGCACGGCGGAAAGCAGCAGCAGCGACGGGATCGGTGCCCACTGCGCGCTGGAGTCACGGTCCGAGAGGACGATGTACTCGATGCCGCGGTTCACGGCGCCGGAGACTTTCTCGCAGATCTCGGAGATCCGGGCGCGCAGCTCGGCCTCGCCGCCCTGCGGGCGGTACAGGCCGCGCACCTTCAGCGAGACCTTCTCGCCGTCGTTGTTGGTGACGTTGGTGATCTTGGCCAGCTGGTCATTGTTGATGACCGGGAAGTTCAGGGCAATCTGATGGTTGCGGACCTGGCCGGCGGCCAGCAGGTTCCCGACCGGGCCGATCGAGGCGCGCATGGAGGTGACCAGTTCCTCGCGGATGGCGTCCAGCGGCGGGTTGGTGACCTGCGCGAAGGACTGCACGAAGTAGTCAAAGAGCAGCCGGGGACGCTGGGAAAGCACCGCGATCGGCGTGTCCGAGCCCATGGCGCCCAGTGGTTCCGCGCCGGTGCGGGCCATCGGGCCCAACAGGATGCGCAGTTCCTCCTGGGTGTAGCCGAAGGTGCGCTGCCGGCGGTTGATCGAGGCCTTGGTGTGCAGCACGTGTTCGCGCTCGGGCAGTTCCTCCAGGGAGACCTGGTTTTCCCGGACCCAGTCCGCCCACGGATTCGCGGCGGCCATCTCGGCCTTGATTTCGGAATCCTCGATCAGCCGTCCGGCTTCGGTGTCGACCAGGAACATCTTCCCCGGGGAGACTCGGCCCTTGCGGACCACCTTCGCCGGATCAATGTCCACCACACCCACCTCGGAGGCGAGGACCACGAGGCCGTCCTCCATCACCCAGTAGCGGGCCGGGCGCAGGCCGTTGCGGTCCAGGACCGCTCCGACCTGCGTGCCGTCGGTGAAGGACACGGCGGCCGGGCCGTCCCACGGCTCCATCAGCATGGAGTGGTACTGGTAAAAGGCGCGGCGGGCCGGATCCATCGTGGCGTGGTTTTCCCAGGCCTCGGGAATCATCATCATGATGGCGTGGGTGATCGGTCGGCCGGAGAGCATCAGCAGTTCGGCAACCTCGTCGAAGGACGCCGAGTCGGAGGCTCCCGGGGTGCAGATCGGGTAGAGCTCTTCCGGGGTCTCGCCCAGCAGCGGGTTCTTCAGCTGGGACTGGCGGGCGCGCATCCAGTTGCGGTTGCCCTTGACCGTGTTGATTTCGCCGTTGTGCGCAATGGCGCGGAACGGCTGGGCCAGCGGCCAGGACGGAAAGGTGTTGGTGGAGAACCGGGAGTGGACAATGCCCAGCCGGGTCTTGAAGCGCGGATCGGAGAGGTCCGGATAGAACGGCTCCAGCTGCGCGGTGGTGAGCATGCCCTTGTAGACCATGGTCTTGGAGGACAGCGAGGGGAAGTACACGCCGAACTTGTTCTGCGACCGTTTCCGGACGCGGAAGGCGCGGGCGTCCAGGTCGGAGGCATCGCCGTCGGCCGGTGCCAGGAACACCTGGACAAAATGCGGCATGCAGGCCCGGGACATGGCGCCCACCAGGTCAGCGACGATCGGCACGTCACGCCAGCCCAGGACGGTGAGGCCCTCGGACTCGGCGATCGCTTCCACGCCGGCGCGGGCGGTGTCCTGCTCCCGGCCCTCGGTGGGCAGGAACGCGGTGCCGACGGCGTAGGTGCCGGCGGCGGGCAGGTCGAAGGCGGTGACGGCACGGAAGAATTCGTCGGGCACCTGAGTCAGCAGCCCGGCCCCGTCGCCGGTTCCCTCGTCTGCGCCCACGGCACCGCGGTGCTCCAGGTTGCGCAGGGCGGTAAGGGCGGCGTCGACAATGTCGTGCCCGGGTTCCCCGCGCAGGGTGGCGATAACGGCCAGCCCGCAGGCGTCTTTTTCGTTCTCGGCGCGGTACAGCCCGGTGTCCGCCGGAAAAGCGGCGAAGCGGGTGAACGGCGAAACGGCGGAAGATCCGCCGGGCGGAAACAGATCAGTCATGAGGTAAGTCCTTCCCCCTGATGGAGCTTGTGGGAGGGGACAACGCTGGCCCCACGGCGGAAGGCGCAAATATTCCGCGGTGTTCAGTGACACGGAAGGGCGTCCGGGGTTGTTCCCGTGGTCCCTTCCGGACGGCCACAACTACGTGGCAGAAGCACCGCCGGGAGGGTGACCCGACAGGTGCTACTTGGCAGTACCCGGTGTCCCGGGCTTGCGAGAATTATCCTCCTCGCTTTTTGTCTCTGCGAGATTAGCACGCAGAGAACCCGTTGATGAGCCGGAATCCGGATCTTGCTTCACCGTTTCATTCTTGTTACCTGCCGGTGCCGCGCCGACCTCGGCTGCCGGCTCCCGGCCGGGCAGGTAGAACGAGGCCTCCGGGCCTTTACGGGCGCGGAAAGTCAGGTAAATGAACATGGCCACGGAGAACACGAAGATGCCGATGCTGGTCCACACATTCAGCCGTTGTGTGACGCCAAAAAGCGTAATCATTTCAGCGTCGTCGATGCGCAGGATCTCGATCCAGAGCCGGCCCAGCGTGTAGTAGGCGGCGTAGAGCCAGAACAGGCGTCCGCCGCGCAGCCGGAACCGCTTGTCCAGTGCCAGCAGCAGGGCGACGCCGGCCAGGCACCAGAGCGACTCGTACAAGAAGGTGGGGTGGAAGAGGGTGCCGGGCGCTGTTCCGTCCGGGAAGTTGGGGTTGTTGGCGTCGATTTCCAGCCCCCAGGCCACCTCGGTGGGAGCGCCGAAGAGCTCCTGGTTGAACCAGTTGCCCCAGCGGCCCACGGCCTGCGCGAGCAGCAGGCCGGGAGCGCCGACGTCGGCGAACGTGGAGAGTTTGATGCCGGCGCGCCGGCAGCCGATCCATGCGCCGACGGCGCCCAGCGCCACGGCTCCCCAGATGCCCAGTCCGCCGCGCCAGATCTGCGGAATCAGCGAGAGGTCGCCGTTGACGCCGAAGTAGGCGTCCGGCGAGGAGATGACGTGATAGAGGCGGCCGCCGATGATGCCGAACGGAATGGCCCAGATGGCGATGTCCCACACCGCTTCTTCGGGCAGGCCGCGGCGGCGCCAGCGGACCGAGGTCATCCACAGGGCCAGGACGATGCCGGCCAGGATGCACAGCGCATACGCGTGGATGGTCAGCGGCCCCAGCGAGAAGCTGCTGAAGTCCGCGGGCGGGCTGGGAATGCTGGCCGGGGCCAACACGGACATCAGGTTCATTAGTTGCTCTTTCGGGTTCCGGTGCTCAGTTCACGGGTGAGGTCGGCGACCGCGGGAACGCCGCCGTCGCGCAGGGCCGCCACCAGGGCGGTGCCCACGATCACACCGTCGGCGTAGGCGCCGATTTCCCGGACATGGCCGGAGTTCGAGACGCCCAGGCCAACGCAGACGCGCTGCGCACCGGCGGCGCGGGCCGCCGATACAACGTCCCTGGCCGCGCTGCTCACCGAGCTGCGGGCACCGGTGACGCCCATGATGGACACCGCGTAGACAAATCCCCGGCTGGCCGCGACGGTGCTCTTCATGCGGTCCGGCGTGGAGGACGGCGCCACCAGGAACACCCGGTCCAGGCCGTACCTGTCCGAGGCCGCCATCCATTCGGAGGCTTCATCGGGGATCAGGTCCGGTGTAATCAGGCCCGCTCCCCCGGCTTCGGCCAGGCGGCGGGAGAACTCGTCCACGCCCATCCGCACCACTGGATTCCAGTACGTCATCACCAGCACGGCGGCGTCCGTGGCGGCAGTGATGCCGGCGACGACGTCGAACACCTCGGCGACGCGGAAACCGTTCCCCAGCGCCTCGGTGGTGGCTGCCTGGATGACGTGGCCGTCCATCACCGGGTCCGAGTACGGGATGCCGACCTCAATCAGGTCCGCGCCGTTTCGGGCCAGGGCGATGCCGGCGTCGATGGTTTCCTGCACCGACGGGAAGCCGGCCGGCAGGTAGCCGATCAGCGCGGCGCGGCCGTCGGCGACTGCCCGGTCAATGGCTGCCGCGGACTTGCTGGCGGCGTTGCTGCCCGATCCGGACGTGTTGCGGACACCGGTGCTCACAGCTGTTCCCCCTCTTTGGCGATTTTGGCTTCGGCTGACTTCTCGTCCAGCAGGTTGAACCATTCCGCGGCGGTCGCCACGTCCTTGTCGCCCCGCCCGGAGAGGTTCACCAGCACGATCTTGTCCGAGGCGCCGGGACCTTCCGCGTTCGCCTCGTCGGCGAGCCGCCGGCCCACCTTGATGGCGCCGGCCAGCGCGTGAGCGGATTCAATGGCCGGGATGATGCCCTCGGTGCGGCAGAGCAGCTGGAAGGCGTCCATTGCCTCGGTGTCGGTGATGGGCTCGTAGGAGACCCGGCCGATGTCGGAGAGGTAGGAGTGCTCCGGGCCCACGCCGGGGTAGTCCAGGCCGGCGGAAATCGAGTGCGATTCCACCGTCTGGCCGTCTTCGTCCTGCATCAGGTAGGAACGTGCGCCGTGCAGCACGCCGGGCCGTCCCAGCGTGATGGTGGCCGCATGGCGGCCGGTTTCGACACCGTCGCCGCCGGCCTCGAAGCCGAAGATCTTCACCTCGGGGTCATCGAGGAAGCCGTGGAAGATGCCGATCGCGTTGGACCCGCCGCCGATGCAGGCACACACGGCGTCGGGCAGCCGGCCGGCCTGCTCCAGCATCTGGGCGCGGGCCTCCTCGCCTATGACTTCGTGGAAGAAGCGGACCATGGCCGGGAACGGATGCGCTCCGGCGGCGGTGCCGAGCAGGTAGTGGGTGTCATCGACGTTGGCCACCCAGTCGCGCAGCGCCTCGTTGATGGCGTCCTTGAGCGTCTGCGAACCGTGCGTCACCGGAATGACGGTAGCGCCGAGCAGCTCCATGCGGGCCACGTTCAGGGCCTGCCGGCGGCAGTCCTCGGCTCCCATGTAGACCACGCATTCCAGGCCCAGCAGGGCGGCGGCGGTGGCGCTGGCCACGCCGTGCTGGCCGGCGCCGGTTTCGGCGATCACGCGGGTCTTGCCCATGCGCTTGGCCAGCAGTGCCTGGCCGAGCACGTTGTTGATCTTGTGCGAGCCGGTGTGGTTCAGGTCTTCGCGCTTGAGGAAGATCCGCACGCCGCCGGCGTGCTCGGCGAAGCGCTTGGCCTCGGTCAGCAGGGAGGGGCGGCCGGAGTAGTTCTTGTTCAGGTCAGCCACCTGGGCGGTGAACTCCGGATCGGCCTTGGCCTTTTCGAAGGTGTCTTCCAGCTCGTCCAGCGCCGCAATCAGGGACTCGGGCATCCAGCGTCCGCCGTACTCGCCGAAGTAGGGTCCGGGGGCGTGGCGCAGCGAACCGTGGGTATTCAGGAACGCGTCGGCCACCTCCTCAGTGACGGCTCCGGCGGCTTCCTGCCGGGCGGCGTCCGACGGCGCGGTGGAGGTGTCTGTGGACTCGGGTGCGGGCTGAGCCGCTCCCGTCTGTTCCGGATTCCCGGTCATGGGGCTGGTTCCTGTCCTGCTTTGGTCCGGGCGGCGGGCCGTCCGGACAGGGAATTGTTGCGTTCTTGTCAGCCTTTGCCGTGCACGCGGGCGGCCAGCGCATCCCGGCCGGTCCGGGTGAACTCGGCGATGGTGGCGGCGGGATTGTTGTGCCGCACGAGGGCTTCGCCCACGAGGACGGCGTTGGCGCCCTCCGAGGCGTAGTGCTCGACGTCGGCCGCGTCCCGCACACCCGATTCGGCGACGACGACGGCGGCGGCGGGGATGCTGCCGGCCAGTGCCGCGAAGACCGAACGGTCAACGTCAAGGGTTTTCAGGTTGCGCACGTTCACGCCGATGATTTTGGCGCCAACGGCCACGGCACGCTCGATTTCCTCGGCCGTGTGCGTTTCCACGAGGGCGTTCATGCCCAGGTCATGGGTGAGCGCCAGGAAAGTCTTCAGCCGGGCATCGTCCAGGGCGGCGACGATCAGCAGCACCAGGTCGGCGCCGTGCGCCCGGGCCTCCCAGATCTGGTATTCATCAACCGTGAAGTCCTTGCGCAGCAGCGGAATGTTCACGGCCGACCGGACGGCGTCGAAGTCTGCGAGGGAACCGCCGAAGCGGCGCTGCTCGGTGAGCACGCTGATCACCGCTGCCCCGCCGGCTTCGTAGCTGGCGGCCAGCGAGGCCGGATCAGTGATCGCGGCCAGCGCCCCCTTGGAGGGGCTGCTGCGCTTGACCTCGGCGATGACGTGCAGTTCGCTGCGCGCAGAGTCGTTCCCGCCCAGCGCGGCGAACGCGTCCAGGGCGGGAGCTGCCGCACGGGCGCGCTCCTGCATCTGATCCAGCGGAACCGTGCGCCGGCGTGCCTCGAGATCCTCGGCAACGCCGGCGACGATGTCGTCCAGAACGCTCACTTAGTGACCGTTGTTGGAGAGCTTCGAGCCGCCTACGCCGTAACCGGCCTTCCGCATGATGAAGCCGACGAGCAGGCCAACGGCGATGACGCCCAGGCCGATGCAGAACCACAGCACGCTGGCAATAATGTAGCCGAAGCTGGAGATTCCGGCGCCGACGATCATGATCAGGACGCAGGTCCAGGCGGCAGGGGTATTGCCGTGGCCGATGGTCTCATCGTGGATGCTGGCGTGGCTCTGGGCCGAGTTTTCCGGCTTGATGTCAACGTTGCTGTCAGTGGCGTTTGCGCCCATGATAATTCTCCTCTAAACGAATCTGTTTCCATTCTGCCATTGACTGGCGGAAACTCTTTCACATTGCGCCCGGGTCGGCCGGTTCCGGGATGCGCCGGCCCGGGCCCGGGGTCAGCGGTAGTTGGTGGGGTCGTCCCCGCGGGTCAGCCGGTCCCAGCTGTCGATCTCGTCAACCGGTTCCGGTCCCGCCGCGGTGCCGGAGGGGTTCGAAGGGTTGGCGGGGCTGGAGCCGCCGGCCGGGGTGGCGGCTCCAGCCGTCGTCGTGCCGGGCGAGTTGGCTGCCGAGGCCTCGTCCGCCGCCGGCGCCGGGGCGGGCGCATAGCGGCGGGAGGACTTCCAGCTGCGGCTGGCGATCGCCAGCCAGATGCCGGTGAGGGCGATCAGGATCCCGCAGACCAGCGCGGCCCAGGGCAGCGCGGTCAGCGTGACAACGGTGCCGTCGCCGCCGCTGACGCCGATCGCCTGGCCGATGGCGCCGGCTGCGCCCTGTTCGGGATCGCTGATCACTGTGTAGCTGGCGACGGCCACGCCCACGCCGGAGACCAGCAGGATGACGCTGACGATCCAGCGGGCGATGGGACCGGCGATGGAGGCGGCCAGCCCGGCCGTGATCGCCACGACGGCGAACGCCGTCACGGCGGTGGCGGCGTCGGAACCGGAAACGGCCAGGTCCGGGGTCTGGACGGCCGTCCGCGGCAACTGCACGTTCAGCCAGGTGCGCGTGGTGGTGGCGAAGGCTGCGATGCCGAAGAGCACCGCCGCCATGATGACGGTTCCCTTGCGCTGCCACCTCTTCATGGGTGTGCTCACTGCTGTACTTCCTGCTCTGGGTGTTGGTGCTGCATTAGCGATTGGTGCTGCATTAGCGATTGGGCTGGGTTGAAGGCTGGGGCTGCCGTGAGAAGGAAGTGGCGGGCGGCTCGCCGGCGACGGTGTCCAGGCTGCCGGCGATCAGGGCTGCGCGCAGCGGTGCCGCCGCCTTGTTGACCGTTTCCTGGGCTTCGGCTTCGAGGTCCGAATCCGCGACGATCCCGCCGCCTGCCTGCACAAAGGCCTTGCCGTCCCGCAGCAGCGCCGACCGGATGGCGATCGCCATGTCCATGTCTCCGGCGAAGTCGAGATAGCCGACAACTCCGCCGTAGATGCCCCGGCGGTGCGGCTCCAGCTCGTCCAGCAGGCGCAGGGCGCGCGGCTTGGGGGCGCCGGAAAGGGTTCCGGCCGGGAACGTGGCGGCCAGGACGTCGTAGGCGCTGTGCTGCGGCGAGAGTTCACCCACCACCGTGGAGACCAGGTGCATGATGTGGCTGAACCGCTCCACTTCCATGAACTGGGTGACGTCCACGCTGCCGGGGCGGCAGACCTTGGAGAGGTCGTTGCGGGCCAGGTCCACCAGCATCAGGTGCTCGGCGCGCTCCTTCTCGTCCGCGAGCAGCTCCTCGGCCAGCGCGCGGTCCGCTTCGGTGCCCTTGCCGCGCGGCCGGGATCCGGCGATCGGATGCGTGATCACTTCGCTGCCGGTAACGGTCACCAGCGCTTCCGGCGAGGAGCCGACGACGGCGAACGGGTTGCCGCGGGAGTCCTCGAAGTTGAACAGGTACATGTACGGGCTCGGGTTGGTGTTGCGCAGGACCCGGTAGACGTCCAGCGGCGAGGCGCCGCAGTCCATTTCGAACCGGCGGGAGATGACCACCTGGAAGACCTCGCCGTCCACGATGGCTTCCTTGCCGCGCTGCACGGCCTTCGTGTACTCCGGCTTGGGCCAGGATTCCTTGACGCCGTCGGTGAGCGTGGACAGGTCAACGGTGCCGCCGCGCAGCACCGAGACCGGCTGCGGCGTGGGTTCGGCCAGCCGCTGCAGCATTGAGTTCACGCGGGCGACGGCGTCGTGCCAGGCCTCGTCCACGCGCTCGTTGGAGCCGTCGAAGTTGATGGCGTTGGCCACCAGCATCACCGTGCCGTTGGAATTGTCATGGACCGCCATGTCCGAGACCAGGTTCATGGCCAGTTCCGGCAGGTCCAGGTCATCCACGGGCGGGTTGGGGAGTTTCTCCCAGCGCCGCACGGTTTCCCAGCCGACAAAGCCCACCAGCCCGGAGGTGAACGGCGGTACGCCGTCCAGCCTCTCGGTCTGCAGCAGTTCGATGGTGCGGGCCATCGCCTCGACGGGGTTTCCGTCCAGCGGCACTCCGGCCGGCGGTTCGCCCAGCCAGTGGGTCGCGCCGTCGTGCGTGGTCAGGGTGGCCCGGGAGGAGGCGCCGATGAAGGAGTACCGGGACCAGACGCCGCCGGCGGCCGCGGATTCCATCAGGAAGGTTCCCGGGGCGCCCGCGGTGAGCTTGCGGTAAATGCCGATCGGCGTGTGGGCGTCGGCCAGCACGCTCACGTGCACCGGCACCACCCGGTGTTCGGCTGCCAGTGCCCGGAATTCCTCGAGGCCGGGACGGATAACTCCAAGATCCTGCATGTGTCTGGTTTCTTTCCGGTCAGCGCTCCAGCGCGGGGCTGGCTACGTGTGGATGGCGGCGCGGAATGCCGGGCTAGTTCTCCGGGTCCGTGGTGTCTTGGCGAATTCCAGCGTCGGTGCTCTGGGATTCCGTGCTCTGGGATTCAGTGGGGGCCAGGACCGGAAGGTCGCGGCCGCGGCCCTCAAAACAGGTGCGGGTTCCCGTGTGGCAGGCTGCACCGACCTGGTCCACGCGGACCAGCAGGGCATCGCCGTCGCAGTCCAGCGCCACCGACTTGACCCACTGGACGTGGCCGGAGGTGTCCCCCTTGCGCCAGTATTCCTGCCGGGAACGGGACCAGAAAGTCACCCGTCCCGTCGTCAGGGTCCGGTGCAGCGCTTCGTCGTCCATCCAGCCGAGCATCAGCACCTCGCCGGTGTCGTGCTGCTGGACGACGGCGGCCACCAGCCCGGCGTCGTCGCGCTTCAGGGCGGCGGAAATTGCGGGATCCAGGCCGGGTGCCTGCGGGAATTCGGGGGGAGAGATTAGGGAAGCCATCCCATCGATTCTAGTGCGTTTGGCTGTGGGGCATTCCCTGTGCCCGTCACCCGCGCCAAAAGACGCTTAACGTGCTAGTTTCAGCAGTGATGCGATTTGTACAACCCTCCCGTGAAGTCCTGGCCGAAACGTTGCTTGCGGCCGGTCCTCAAGCACCCACTTTGTGCGAAGGTTGGCTGACCAAAGACCTGGCAGCCCACCTCTATTTGCGGGAGCACCGCCCGGCCGCGGCCCTGGGTTTCTTCCTGAAGCCCTTCGCCGCCAAGACGGACAAGGCCATGGAGGAGACCGCCGCCAAGGCGTCCACCGTTGAGGGTTATGCCAAGCTGGTTCGGGCCTTCCGTTCCGGTCCGCCGCGCCTGTCCCCCATGCACATGAAGGCCCTGGACAACAGCGCCAACCTGGTTGAGTACTTCGTCCACACCGAAGACGTGCGCCGCGCCGGTGACCGCTGGGCTCCGCGCGCCCTGGACGCCGATTATTCAGATGCCCTGTGGGCGGACCTGATCAAGCGCGCCGCGCTCCTGTACCGGGGTGTGGATCTGGGCATTGTCCTGGTCCGGCCCGACGGTCCCCGGCATGTGGCCAAACGCGCTCCGGTCTCAGTGGCGATTATCGGCGAGCCGGGTGAGCTGCTGATGCACGCCCACGGCCGCACCAAGCAGGCTCTGGTGATGTTCGAGGGCCAGCCCGACGCCGTCGCACTGCTGGAAAGTGCCGACATCGGGCTTTAGGGTTTTGCTCCCCCTCCTCTCCCCCAGGCGAGATGGCAGAAAGTGCCGTTCTCAGCGCTGAGACGAGCACTTTCTGCCATCTCGGCGGGGTGTGTGGACTTGACAGCTGCAATATGGTTTCCTCACACCGGTGGAAAACAAACGTCCCAACCCGTCACTAATCCGGCTCTTTCCCGGCTGGGCGAATTCTCCTGTGTGGATTCCGGGTGGTCCGGTGGACCTGGAGGATTCCCTGCTGACCCGAGAGCTGACTGAGGACTTGCTGGCTTGGGAAGCCCGTTATTACGCCGCCCGCCCGCAGGACCCCTCAAACAGCGGAAGCACCGGAAATGATCCGGGACCCCGGGAACGGCAATACCTCGCTGACGGAAAGGACCTGGCCGAACGGCTGGCCGCGCAATTGGGACATTCTTTCGCGGTTTCTTTTGAATCAGGACTTGAAGAGCACTACGTCACCCGCAGCGGCGACCCTGCCACCAACCCAGCCTCGGCGCGCTTCTTCGCGGAGGAGTTTGAGGAAGCGGCGGCTGAGGAGGAAAGACTTCGAGCCGCCGGACCGCTGCACGCCTATGCGCCCCTCTCTGGGGAGACCTTCAGCCCCTCTCCCGGGGACTCTGACCAGCCCTGAGGAACCCAGGTCCCATGGGCAACCGGCAGCCGCCTCAATCAGTTCCTCCCCGAGAGCTTTTCCATGCTGGCTTAGCCGCATTGTCGGCTTGTTCGGCCATCTAGGGGCGAAGGATCGCACCGCCGTCGCTGACCAAAGCGACGGCAACGCCATGCTTTGCAGCCAGCGAAGTGAAAAGAAGCCTCGCCATCGCATCTTGGCTCCAGGCAAATGCACCATAAACCACGGTTGTTCCGATCGAGTAATCAGTCAGCCGATCTTCCAGATCCGCATTTGCGCCGATTTCCTCATTCGTCGGGGAATGGGGTCCGTTCATCGGAGGAAACGTCTGAATAAGCTCTTTGTAAAACTCCTTCAATGCTGGAGTTGTCACGGATGCGTCGTCGTAAGAATGGCCTTCCGACCACTCCAATTGTTTATCCCACCACACCGGGAAGTCCGCATCATCTGTCACGCTGCCGGGATCAAATGCCAAGATGTCGTAAGCCATGTCCCGCAGAATACCCGCGCCTAAAGTTATCGGCGTGCAGGACAACATTGCGGCGGGTTGGACCTGACCTTCCAGCCTCTTATTCTTCGGTGCTTGCCGGAACCGATAAAGCCGAGGGAGGGATGGAGCACCTTCCCGTCAACGGCCCACTCAGGACCCATCAGCCGCAGAGCATGGATGACATCCCCGACGGGTGCCCAGCCTTCCGTCTCCAGCTCCAGTCCGTATTCCTGCGGAGCATGGCGCAACGCGTGGGACAGCACGCGGCTGATCTCTGATCGGCTTGGTGCGGGTATCGAAATGGCTCACATCCCCGTCACCAATGGAAAGACCCCGCCTCCCTTGAAGACAAAGGGAAGCGGGGCCTTATTGCTTTATCCGGGTGTCCGGGTGGACCGCAAAGTTTAGCCGGCCGGATCGGTGTCGGATTTCTCCTGACGGTGCCCGGCGGCTGCCGCCCTGGCGTCACCGTCTTCCTTCCCGTCCTTCTTGCCGAACGGCAGAACCTTCATCAGCGGGTGCAGGATCGCCATGACAACCAGGCCCCAGGCCAGTCCGACGATGGCCGAGCAGAGCGTGTTCACGAGCCAGCCCAGGAACCCGCCCACAACAGCGAGTCCTGCCACTGGGTGCTCCAGTGCGTGGACCAGGTCGTACGGCGCGTGCCAGCCGAGGTCGGACGCGCCTACGAGCATGATGTGGCCGCCCACCCAGAGCATGGCGACGGTTCCCACCAAGGTGATGGCCGCCAGTACGGCGGGCATTCCCTTCACCAGGAGTCCGCCGAGGCGCTGGGAGCCTGCTGACTCCTTTTTCGCCAGATGCAGGCCAATGTCATCCATCTTGACGATCAGCCCAACGGCCCCATAGACCAGAATCGTGATCGCAATAGCCACGACCACGAGGATGATCGCGCGGACCCAGATGGACGCGTCGCCCACCTCGTTCATGGAGATGACCATGATCTCGCAGGACAGGATGAAGTCGGTGGTGATGGCTCCCTTGACCACTTTGGACTCGGCGTCGGGACCCCGCTCCACCGCCGGCGCCGCCTTGTCCTCATGATGGCCAAAGAACTTGTGCCAGACCTTCTCCGCGCCCTCGTAGCAGAGGTAGGTGCCGCCGAGCATCAGAATGAAGGGGATCACAACGGGAATGAAGGCGCTGATCAGCAACAGTGCCGGCAGGATGATCAGCAACTTGTTCCGCAGCGAGCCCCAGAAGATCTTCTTGATCATCGGGAGTTCACGGGACGGGTCGGCACCGGATACGTACTGGGGGGTCACGGCGGCATCGTCAATGACGACGCCGGCGGCCTTGGCCCCTGCTTTCGCAGCTCCGGCAGCGATGTCATCGACCGATGCGGCGGCGATGCGGGCCAGGGCAGCGACGTCGTCCAGCAGGGCGACCAGTCCCCCGCTCACAGTGCGGCTCCTTGCTGATGCGGGACGGGCGGTTGCGCGTAGAGGGCGCCTTCGGGACGCAGATATGCCATGGTGCAATTATAGGTCGACTGGAAAGCCCCCTTAGTACAGGGACCAGGCGGCCCGGACCGGCGCCAAGGCGTTCCTGGCTCGTGCTGTAGTCTCCACTGCCCTGACCTACGAGATCTTGGCGTTTGACCCGGACAGTGTGACGGATGCGGATTTTTCCGCCTGGTGGGATGAGCGAGCTGGTCCGAGAGCCACTCCTATGACGACGTCGCTGTAACCACCCCGGGCTTTCGGGAGTTTTACAAGGAGCTTATTTCTACGTTCCCCCCGATGAACGGGCCCGATGCCCCACCACTCGATCAAGTCGACGATGACCCCGATTTGGAAGTCCGGCTCACTGATTACTCCATCGGGACTGCCAGTTGCCTTCACTCTCTAAATTGCCTTGCTGCTGCTGAACCAATGACACCCCACAGCACACCGGTTTGAACGGCACGAATCGCACGATGACTGCTCGCCTAACGTCCCTCCACGAAGGTTCCGAGAGCCTTTATCAACTCGTGATATTCGGAGGTCAGGGGAAGATCTGCCGAACCGTCCTGTTTGGCAACATATCGATCGGGAATGCTGCCGCTTCCTTGGTATCTGAAGGTTTCCCTAATCCACTCTCGTGTTTCAGACACGGCTGGTTCTGATCCGTCACACTCGATTATTTGTGCCTCATTTTTATAGCCGTGACCCAACTCCGGGAGACCTACCAGCGAGAGCAATTCTGCGAATCGGGACATACTTCGTACCGCATCGTCGATGTACTTCGCCACGGCTACTCCACTCTCCATAACAACAGGGGTTCGGCATAAAGAATGCCTCGGATGAGGACCGCGATTTTCACGTAATCCTTATTCTTGCGCACTGGGTCTTCGTTTACCCCGACCAAGCCGCTAGTCGGTTTCGCGACGCTATCCGGAAATCACGGCCACCGGCCGGTCTGAAAAGAAATTCGCGCTAGTGGCTATATCCCTTCTAGCTCGTACTGGACAACGGAGAGCCAGGCTTCCTGGGCCGCATCAGCTATTGGACTACCCGAGCTGGCGCCTAGGGCTACCTTCCTTCGCCTTTAGATTCTTGCGATTTTGGTAAACCGAACCCGGACCGGGACGGCTGCAATGGTTTGCGAGCCGGTCCAGTTCAAATAAATCCGGAACCGGACTCTTTCACCGGCGGCGCGCGGCTTGAACGTCGCCATGCTGAACGAGAAAACGTCCTCCGCGCCCCCAGCCTGCCGCATATGAATGGTTCTGCCATCTTCACTGATCATCTCAATGAACGAACGTGTTACGCCCGTAACTCCGATGGCTGCGGCGGTCATGACAATCGCGTAATTGCAGTACTCATTCAAGGTGAACGTTCCGCCGTCCTCAAAGGCAACCAAGTTCGGGTTCACGCTTTCGGATTCATCGGGAACTACCCAGCTCATAACGGTAGGCCTACCCTTTGGGATCGGTACCCCTGGGGGATTCTGCCACTCCGAATGATTGCCGCCGGTAACCGGCATGGCAAGAGCCGCAATCATCTTGTTCCGGGCCATGGGTGAGGAAAGCGCATAGACGCTTCCATGCCGGATGGTCTGGCCCCTCTGGAGGACATAGGGAGCGGTCACCACCTTGGTTGCTGGGGACCACGGTCCGTTGAGGCTGGCGGCTTCGCTCCAGTGCAGCCCCAGATTGTTTACGTACCGGTCAAAATACATCCGGTATGTGTCCCCATCCTTCAAAATGGCAGGTCCCTCGATACCGCTTCCCCACCCGGCCCAGTTGCCTGAACGATCGGTTCTCCAGGGGCCCGTGATGGTCTCGCCTGCGGCCCGGTCAATGCTGTTGCCTGTGGAATAGAACAGATACCATTGCCCGTCGGTTCCCCTGATCGGTACACCGTCAATGTAACTCGCGGGCTCGTTCGCAAAGGTAACGGCAACGGGAGTGCTCCAGGCGGTCAAGGCGGCATTGGCCGCCTTGACATAGTACATATCGCCCACGTTTGCGGACGTAATCCGGCTGAAGAACACGTAAACGTCATTGCCGTCCACCACCAGTTCCGGCGCCCACGCTTTGACGAGTCCGGGCGCGGCGGCAACGGAAACCTTGGTCAGTAGACTCCACGACCCGGGGTGTCCAGTGGAGCTCGATGCAATGGCGAAGTTTTTATTCCGGCCGTCCGTAGTGGTGTAAGCCACATACCAACGATCATTCCAATACAGGATTGACGGGTCCCGGAGTCCGCCACCATCGGCCGGAACATATACCGGGTTATTGTCCCCGCCGAACAGCGTTTTCCCGTCCGGTGAATAAAACAGGTTCAGGGTTTCCCCCGCTGGGCCGTTGCCAACAAAGTTAGCAAAAACAAAACCAGTTGCTGCACCCTCATCGGTAGCGGCTTTCTCAAAGTCAGTTTCCATAACCTGCCATTCCCGTTGGTGGAAGGACAAACTATCAATCCGAGCGGATAAAGCCAACAGGAAACAACCAATGGCTAGAACGCCACTCCAGGAACATCTACGACCGCAGTCGGCGTACTCTCGCTCTACATGGCGGTCCGGCGCACCGTTCCCGGAAGCGGCACCGCGCAGCACCACCCATGTCGCGTTCCGGTGTGAGACCACACCAGATCACGTGCGGGCCTACAAAGGGCGCAGGCGTCGTCGGACCATCTATTCCGGGTTGAACGCAAAAGGCACCCCGCCAACCGGCAGGGTGCCTTTAACTCTAAGAAATTAGATGGTCACCGCGTCAATGACGAACCGGTAGCGGACGTCGGATTTCAGCACACGCTCGTAGGCGGTGTTGATGTCCTCGGCCTTGATGAGCTCGATCTCGGGGGCGATGTTGTGCTCCGCGCAGAAGTTCAGCATTTCCTGGGTCTCGGCGATGCTGCCGATGCCCGAAGATGCGAACGAGCGGCGGTTGCCCATGAGGGCGAAGACCGAGACCGGCAGCGGCTCGGGCGGCGCGCCGACGTTCACGATCGTTCCGTCCAGGCGGAGCAGGGACAGGTACTGCTGCATGTCCACCGGGGCGCTGACCGTGTTGATGATCAGGTCGAAGGTGTTCGCGAGCTTCTCGAACGTGCCCGCGTCGCTGGTGGCGTAGTAGTGCTCGGCACCGAAACGGAGGCCGTCTTCCTGCTTGTTCAACGACTGGGACAGGACCGTCACTTCGGCGCCCATGGCAGCGGCGATCTTGACACCCATGTGTCCGAGTCCGCCCATGCCGACGACGGCGACCTTCTTGCCCGGTCCCGCGTTCCAGTGGGCGAGGGGCGAGTAGGTGGTGATGCCGGCGCAGAGCAGCGGAGCCGCGGCTTCGTACGGGATGCTCTCGGGCACGCTCAGGACGAAGTCCTCGACCACCACGATGGCGGTGGAATACCCGCCCTGCGTGATGCTGCCATCGCGGTCCACGGCAGTGTAGGTGCCGGTATTTCCGTTCAGGCAGTAGTTCTCCATGCCGGCGAGGCAGTTTTCACATTCCCGACACGAGTTGACCATGCAGCCAACGCCCACACGGTCGCCGACCTTGTGCGCGGTGACATCCGCACCAACCTCGGCCACGGTGCCCACGATTTCGTGGCCGACAACCTGCGGGTACGCGATGGGTCCCCATTCGCCGCGGACGGTGTGGATGTCCGAGTGGCAGACACCGGCATAGGCAATGTCGATGAGGACGTCATGCGGGCCGACCTCGCGGCGTTCGATCGTGGTGGGAACCAGCGGATCGGTGGCGGAGGGGGCTGCGTAAGCGCGTGCGGTAGTCATATTTCTCCAAGCTGTGGGGTAACAGTGCCATAGGGCACCTAAGGCACAAGTCCGATCCTGCGCTATTTATTTCCGCAGGGGGCGACGACGGCGGATCCGGCCCGCTTCGAGCCCGGACGCCGACCCGGAGCAACAGCGGCACTCCGGTCCGGCCGGCAGCACCTGCCTGACAAGGGGGATCAGCAACCAGTTCCTGTCCGGACGGTAATGCCTATAATTAAGAACGCGTTTTCCGCATGTGGGACCCTGCGGTCCCTAATAGCTTCGTATGTGCCCCGTATTGGTGATGTAAGTGACTTTTGTCCGTGCCGATTCTGTCCGCTCCAGTTCCGGAGCAGCCGCTCGCCGTTCTTCACCCTCAGCCTCGCGCGGCCTGCTCATTGATTGGGATCCCGCGACCTTCCGGCAAACACTGGAGCGGTTTGCCGGGGACCAACCTGTCGCAGTCCCCCATGCGGACGCCGGAACCGGCTCTCCGTTTCCCTTCCGCCTTCAGATCTTGGACGCCGATGTTCCGCCGCCGATCATGCTGCACCCGCGTTGGGAGCAGGCGCTGGCGGGTTTCGTCCGGGAACAGGCCCGGGGCGTGCCGCTGGGCGCCGGAAACCGGAACTACAAGGACCGCAACCCGAAGTGTGAGGTAGCCGTGGCCCTCACACCCCTGCGCGTGCTTGCCGGGGAAAGGAGCACGGAAGAGCTTCAGGCCATCGCTTCCGGGCTGGAACTGCCCTGGCTGCGTTCCTATCTCTCCTTCCGCCATGAGACGGCCATCCACTCAGTGCTGCGCATGAGCTCTCATGAAAAGGCCGCCGCACTGCGGGAAACAGCCGACGCGGTGCATCGGATCCGGGACGTTGAGGGACCGGCCGCCGAGGCGGCCGCCGTAGTACGCCGGCTGCAGCCGATTTTCCCAGACGACCGGGGCGTCCTGCTGGCCGTCTGCATGCAGCTGATCCAGCTGGATCCCGGGCAGGTAGCCGTGATACCCCCCGGGTGCCTGCATACCTATCTGTCCGGCCAAGCAGCAGTGGTGATGGGCCACTCCGATAATGCGCTGCAGGCAGGCTTGACCAAGGAGCGCGTGGACCTCTGCGAACTCCAGGTCCTGACGGGCGACGGACAGCCGCAGCCTTCTCCCCTGCCTGTTGCCGACGTCGACGACGGCGAGCAGCGCATTCCGCTCTGGAGCGACGATCTGGACCTGCGGCGGGTGGTCGTAGGGGATGATCCGAAGCCCGCCCGACTGGGACCGTTCAGCGTAGTGCTCGCCGCGATGGAACCCGCCGCCATCACCGTAGATGAGGTCACAACGGATCTGGAGCCCGGAGCGAAGATCTTGTACGCCGGGGACCCCGTAACAGCCACGTTCACGGGGCCGGCCCAGATTTTCGTGGCCTCAAGGGCCTAGCTGCTCTCCCCATCGCTGTACTCGCGTTTGTCGGAACGTTTCCGGCAAACGTCAGCGGACAGCGAACCCGGCGTCGCGGATGGCCTGCTTGACCTTGGCGATGGCATCGTCGGGCCCGAAGTGGAAGACCGAGGCGGCCAGGACGGCGTCGGCCCCGGCGATCACGGCGGCCGGGAAGTGCTCGGGCGCGCCGGCACCGCCGGAGGCGATCAGCGGCACCTTTACTGCCGCGCGGACGGCCCGAATCATTTCCAGGTCGAAGCCCTCGCGGGTGCCGTCGGCGTCGATGGAGTTCAGCAGGATCTCCCCCACGCCGCGGTCCGCTGCCTCGCGGGCCCAGGCGACGGCGTCGATCCCTGTGCCCCGGCGGCCGCCGTGCGTGGTGATTTCGAAGCCCGACGGCGTGGCGCCGTCGTGCGTTCGCCGTGCGTCCACGGAGAGCACCAGCACCTGCGAACCGAAGTGGCGGGTGATCTCGTCGATGACGTCCGGGCGGGCGACGGCGGCCGAGTTGATCGAGGCCTTGTCCGCGCCGGAGCGCAGCAGCCGGTCGACGTCGGCGATGCCGCGCACTCCCCCGCCCACGGTCAGCGGAATGAAGACTTCCTCGGCGGTCCGGGAGACGACGTCGAACACGTTGTCGCGGTTGCCCGAGGATGCCGTGACGTCCAGGAAGGTCAGCTCGTCGGCTCCGGCGCGGTCATAGCGGTGCGCCAGCTCCACGGGGTCTCCGGCGTCGCGCAGGCCCTCGAAATTGATGCCCTTGACCACGCGGCCGGCGTCGACGTCCAGGCAAGGAATGACGCGGATGGCAACACTCATGGTGGTCCTCCCCTAGATCCGGCAGGCGTGGATGGTGCTCACGAGGATGGCGCGGGCGCCCAGGTCGTAGAGCTCGTCCATGATCCGGTTCGTGTCGGATTTTCTGATCATGGAGCGCACGGCCACCCAGCCGCTGTCCTGCAGGGGTGAGACGGTGGGCGATTCCAGGCCCGGTGTCAGGGCTGCCGCCTGGTCGACGAGTTCGCGGCGCACGTCGTAGTCCATCATTACGTACTGGTGCGCCACCTGGACGCCGCGCAGGCGGCGGATCAGGACGTCGACGCCCGCGGGGTTTTCCCCGCGGCGGCCGATCAGGATGGCCTCGGACTTCAGGATCGGCTCGCCGAAGATTTCCATGCCGGCGGCGCGCAGCGTGGTTCCGGTTTCGACGACGTCGGCAATCGCGTCGGCGACGCCGAGGCGCACCGAGGACTCCACGGCGCCGTCAAGCCGTACCACCGAGGCGTTGATGCCGCGGTCCGTCAGGTAGTTGCGCAGCAGTGCGTCGTAGCTGGTCGCCAGGCGCTTGCCCTCGAGCTCCTCGATGGCGGTAAAGTCACCTGCCGGTCCGGCGAAGCGGAAGGTGGACTTGGCGAAGCCCAGGTTCATCAGCTCCTCCGCGTCCACCTCGGCGTCCAGGAACAGGTCGCGGCCGGTGATGCCGACGTCGAGCGTTCCGGCGCCGACGTAGACGGCGATGTCGCGGGGGCGGAGGAAGAAGAATTCAATGTCGTTGTCCGGATCCACCAGGACCAGTTCGCGGCTGTCGCGGCGCTGGCGGTAGCCCGCTTCGGAGAGCATGGCGGAGGCGGATTCGGAGAGGGATCCCTTGTTGGGGACGGCTACACGGAGCATGGGAGGCATCTTTCGCTGGAAGTCACTGAGGTTGGGGTGAGGTTGCCGGCGGGGCCACGCACTGGATTCAGCGCGCGGCTAGAGATGCTTGTAGACGTCCTCGAGGGTCATGCCTTTGGCGAGCATGAGTACCTGCAGGTGGTAGAGCAGCTGGGAGATTTCTTCGGCGCATTCGGCTTCGGATTCGTACTCGGCGGCCATCCAGACTTCGGCGGCTTCCTCGACAATCTTCTTGCCGATGCCGTGAACGCCCGACTCGAGTTCGGTCACCGTGCGCGAACCGGCGGGGCGGTTCTGCGCTTTCTCGCTCAGCTCTGCAAAGAGGTCTTCGAAAGTTTTCACAGGTCAAGGCTACGCTGTGCCGCTGGTTGGGGCTCAATTGGGGGTCGGGGTGTGACGGGGACGGCCTATAGCGTCTCACCCCGTTTAGGTAGCGAGGGTTGTGACGGCTGCCTGGGGACGTCTCTCCTGACGGCATGAACCAGAGCCTCGATCCCAGGAGTCGGCTGGCGGGTATTCAGCGTCGGTGACGGGGCTACAGAGCCTGATTGGATTGAGTTCCCGCGAGATGCCCTTTCGGACGATCCCCGGCGCTACGTCTCGACAGATCAGATGCCTGCCGACTAAAGCTAGGGACCCACCTCGATGGGCGGTGCGGCCCTCTTGCCGCACTCGCTCCCAAACACTTACTGTGGCCATGAGCACAGCCGAGGAATTCAGCGGCACGGTCCGTATCGGCGGCGTGGACGTCCAGATCATCAAGGGCCACGGCGTCTTGCCCAAGGGAACCGCCGTCGCTACTCCGGGCAGAACCAAGCGCGGGCGTAAGCCAGCAGCCGGGAGCGTCCAGGTGAAATCAATCAAGGATGCCGGCGCCTATGGTCCTGAAGCAGTCGCGCGCAGGGTCGTCGACGCACTGGGCAACAACGTCACCGCCAAGCTTCTCGGGGTTTCACAGGACGGGCCGGGCCGGTGGGCAACCGGCGTCGACCGCCCCTCGGAGACCAACCGGGCCAAGCTCGCGGACCTGGACACGCTCGTCGGACACCTGCTGGCAACCTTCACACCGGAACAGGCCGCACTGTGGCTTGAGGGTCAGGATCCTTTTCTGCGGGCGCGGCCGATCGATGTTTTTGCGCAGGAAGGGCCCGGCCGGCTCATCGAGGCCATGAAGGCGTATGCGCAGGGCGCGTTCGCCTAAATGGAGTTCTACCGTGTCCTGAACTGGGATCCCGCGGCCACAGACGCGACCGAGAACGGCCATCCCCTGTTCGTGTGGCCGGATCAGGGAAACGGCAGGGTGGATGATCCGGCGGCGGAGTACCGGGTGCTGTACGTCGGATCGCATCCCGAGGCGGCAGTCGCAGAAGCCCTGGGGCGGTTCCCGACGTGGGCGCAGGGGGTCCTGGACGTTCCTCGGGCGGCGCCTGCCGGCAGCCGGAAAGCCCTGGTGAAATACACGGGCACGCCGCGGGTGCTTGATCTGGACGATCCGCGCGTGCTTTTGGACTTGGGGCTTCACCCCAGCCAGGTCATCACTCGCGAATACGCAGCGACCAGAGAGTGGGCGCGCAGCATTTACGAATCGAATCAGCACGACGGCGTCTCCTGGTGGTCCTTCTACGGGTCCCAGTGGGCTTCGGTCGGCCTGTGGGACTGGTCCTCGCTGACCGTGGACGACGATCCCGAGATCCTCACCCTGGACCACCCAGCTGTTGAGGGGGCTGCAGCCGAAATCCTCAGGCCCATAGTGCGGAAGCACGAGAGGCCAGGCCCGAACGCGGGCAAGTATCGCAGTTCACGGTGAATAGCCCGCCTCGGATCATGGGCCCGCGAGCGCGACGCCGGTATACGCGGCGAGGGAAGCCAACAGATCATTCTGAAAACCCTCATCATGCACCGCGGGATGCGGGGCCCGGGGCTCCTGGTGGAACCAGTACCGGCCGCTCACCATGGCAGCGGGGTCCTCCGTTGTCGCAAGCCAGACCTGGGTGACGTCGGCCAGGCTCAGATCGTCGGGCGCGCTGGGCCCGCCCATCCTTGTCGGCACCCACCCCGGGTCGAGGGCGTGCGCCAGCACGTCCGGCCACAATCGTGCCACCGCAGCCATGAGCGTGGTGACGAACAGCTTCGAGTTGGAGTAGGAGCGCGTCGCGCGGCTGCCGCTCCAGTCGATGCCGGCAAGGTCGGGACGCCCGCCATGGTGCATGCCGCTGCTGAGATAGATCAGGCGCCCCGGGCGTTCCATTTCCGCAGTGAGTACATACGGGGCCACCACATTGACGGGCAGGACCGACGAGCCGTTCATAGTCCCGGCGTTGTGGATGACGGCATCGAACCGTCCCAGCCCGTTCGCCTGCGCCACAAACTCACGGACTTCGGGAAAACGACTCAGGTCACCGACAACCTCCCCGGCACCTCGCTCAATGAGATCCCGAACGGCGCTCAGCCGAGCCGGTGTCCGCGCGTGGACGACGACGTCGTGCCCCTGCTCGAGGAGCCTCATGGCAGTCGACCGCCCAATGCCGTCAGTTGACCCGGTGACAAGGACGCGTGCCACGATGCTCCCCCGCTTTCTCGTCACCACGGTTGACATGATCGGCTCTCAAAACGCGTGCCGCCAACCAGTCTTCCGCCCCTGCCTCGGTTGCGGGAGGGTCCAGGGCCCGCCGGACCACGCCTGCGCCGAAACACGTAGGCTGACGCCGTGAACGGGACAACTGAGGAGAAACGCTCATGACCACCATCGGCATACTTGGCGCCGGCCAAGCCGGAAGCACCCTGGCCCGTGCGGCCATCGCCGCAGGTTACGACGTCGTCATCGCCAATTCGCGCGGTCCCGAGACCCTGGAGAGCCTGATCAGTGAGCTGGGTCCGCGGGCCCGGGCTGCCTACACCGCCGACGCCGCAGCCGCAGCTGACTTCGCTGTCCTAGCCTTCCCCTACTCCCCCGACAGCACACTGCCGGTCGACGAACTCGTGGGAAAGGTCGTGATCGATAACAACAACTACATGGTCTGGCGCGACGGAAACTATCCGGAGGTCGACTCCGGCCGCCAGACCATTCATGAGCTGCGCCAGGAACAGCTGCCCGCTTCGAAGCTCGTTAAGGCGTTCAGCCACGTCCAGTTCCACGGGCGCTCCGAGATCCGGGTCCCCGGCGATGCGCTGCCGGCGGTGATCCGGCTGGCAAGGCCGGCCGGTGCTCCTGACCGGAAGGCGCTGGTTGTCTCGAGCGACCATCCGGACGCCGTCGAAGTGGTCAGCCGCTTCTACGGCGATCTCGGATTTGACGCCGTTGACAACAGTCCCCTGAGCGAATCGTGGCGCAGCGCTCCCGGAACACCGATGTGGCGCCACCATGTGGACGGTCAGAGCCGCGAGGAACTCATCCGCAACCTGCAGCTCGCCCGGCGCATCGATTGAAGGCCGCGGCCACCGGAAGGGGAGCCGTGCAGATGCCCACGAACAGACTAAAGTGTTTCCGGGATTTTGCGCCCGGGAAACAGCGTCGAATATTGTCGCCGATACATTCGGCGCCCCACGAGGCGGTAGGCAAGTCGGACCGGCGCAGGGATTTCCTTGAAGAAAGCCTTTCGGTCGTCCGGAGGGTTCGTGGCCATCATCATCCCGAGGTAGCCCACCAAAAATTTCTTGTCGAACTGTTCGATCCCGTGCTGACCGACCGCGTCCATTTCCTTTTCGCTCAACACCCTGTCCACCACGGGCATCACCTCAGTGACTTCGCGGCGCAGGTGCACTTTAAGCAGAGCGGAGAGGTCCTCATAGCGTTCAGCGAGTTCCTCGCCGGCCGCCACGTTTGCCGTCTCCATCCAGCGTCGCCGGACCGGTTCGATGTGTTCAAGCCGCTGCCCCACCTGCCGATGTTGTTCCAGCATCTGCGCTACATGCAGGGCGCACCCCGGTGCCCGGCCAGCCAGTCGAGGGTACATCAGCAGGTCTTCACCCTCGTGGTGGATGTGCAGCACGCCGTCGAAGTTTCCGAGCACTTCCCCAACGTATGCGGCGCGATCCGTATCTCCAATAGGGGTGGACCGCACCAGGCCGGGTGCCTCATCGTAGGCCCAAAGGAAAAAACGGTGAACGCGCCGCATTCCGACCGTCCCGGTACAGAGGATGGGCCCCGGCGGCAATGGGGCCGGGGCCTCGCCCGGCTCGGCCGTAAAAAAGTCAGCCATTTGGATCGCCCCTTAAAGAGTTCATCCAAGACTGAGGCCGTTCCCCGCGAGTATCTTAAAGTCTTTCCTCAATCAGCACAATGGCTTAAGCCATCGGGGGAGCTTCAGCGGTCAGGCCTTTCCGAAGTGCTGACCCCGGCCCGCCCTTTCTACTGAGACCGGGCGCGAAGGTAGCTTGCGGTTGCCGGATTCCTCCGATGGACATCTTCGCGAAACTTTTCCCGCCCTGCAGCAGCAACGGCGCCGGCTTTCACAGGTCGCCGACGCCAAAGGGCCCTCACAGCTCGGTCACTACGACCGTGGAATCGGGGCCGCTCCTATCCGGAGGCAGCAGCCGTCCGGCGGGCGGTTCCGCGTTTGAGCGCCAGATGTCCGCCCAGGAATCCGGCTCCCACCATGATTCCGTTTCCAGCGAGGCTCAGCGCGACGCCCAAACCGTGGCGGCCGCGCAGCCTGGCGATCAGGGAACCGATCTGAAGGAAGGTGGCGGCATCGGTGCCCAGGGCATGAACCGCGCCGATCCGCCGCTCTTCCCCGGCCATCCACGACCAGTCGCTGGCGCCGGCAAAGGCGGTCGGCACTGCCGCCGCCGATCCCGCTGCCACCAGGAGTGCGGCGCCGCGGCGTGCCTCAACCCCTCCGGCCACATCGAGAAGGGACGCGCTGAACCAGCTTCCAAGAGTCAGATCGGTGAGTGGCGGATGGATCGAGTGGCCCAGGATATCGGAGTGAAACGCGCTGTTCTTGACCCAGTCGAGAACCGGCCGGTACAGGCGTTCCTGGACATCGGCCACCCGTTCCGAGACGGAACTCCCGGCCACGGCCCGGGCCAGTCGTTGCGGCGCTGAAACTTCAGTCACCTCGTTTACGCTACGCCGTCGTCGCGGGGGTGCATAGGGGCGCCGTGTCCTTCGCGCGGCACGGCGCCCGACGACGGCGGCCGGCCCAGGTGGGCAAGGGCGGCACGCGCCGGGAGCGCCCCTTGTTACTCCTCCGCAGTGACCAGATTGCTCCGCCCGGTGGCATGGCCGCGGTGATCCAGGATCTGGCCGAACTGCTTAACACTGCGCAGGACAACGGACCGGTCCGCCGTCGAAACCCCGGGGAGCTTCACCTCCAGATGCTGTTCCAGGCGCTGGACTTCGGCCAGGCTCTTCAGCCAGACACCCATGATTACGTCGTACGGTCCCACGGTGTGCGACACCAGCCGGAGCTCGTCCAGGTTCTGCAGCCGGGTGGCAACGCCGTCGAGCTTGGAAGCCGGAACCCGCAGGAAATACCAGGCACTCACCGGCCAGGCCGAAACGCCCCGCACCAGATCGGTCCGCTGCTGCAGCCGTCCGGAAGCGCTCATCTGCGCCATGGTTTCGCGGATGTGGCGCGGACTCTCGTCCAAAGCCGATCCGATCGCCGTCGCGGTGGCCCGGCCGTCGGAATTCAGCACGGCGGTAATGTGCCGCTCCAGCTCGATATTCTTACCGGCCGCCCGGCGGTTCCCGGCAGGAGCCAGGGCCTGAACCTGCTGCGTCTCCAGCGCGTCCAGCGCCCGGACCCGCCATGCGCTGCCGTCGTACACATTGCGCGCAATCGGATGGCTGTGCGTGGATTCAATGCCGTCGATGCGCGGCAGTTCCTCCAGCAGGTAGGTCCACAGCGCGGCATCGGTGGGCGTGGCAATGGTGGCCACAATGTCCCGGCCGCCCGCGGTAAGGTCCACGCCGATGGCTTCCGGGGTCTCGGCCAGGGCATCCGCCACCCGCAGGTTCGCCCCCGAGTGGCAGTTGACCTCAACAAGGGCTCCCGCCTCCCAGCTGTCCGGATCAAAGGTGCTGATCCACGCCGTTCCGCTGGCGTGCAGGTCCCGCCAGCGGCGGTTCAGCGTGGCCGCGTCGGCACCGATGATCGGCGCCAGCTGGGCCCACGGCGCCCGGGGAGCTATCTGCAGGGCGTTGATAATGCGAAGATCCAGCGCATTCAGGGAACTATCCGGCATACCACCCTCATTTTGATGACAAATCCTGCAGATTATTCGTTGGAACGGACCTGGTCTGTATTTTGAGGACGATACCATCGCGCGTTACCGATCGAGAACGGATGAGTATGAAGTCCTCCCCCAGCACCAGCGGCACCCTGGCCAACGGCACCAAAGCCGCCGGCGGCGCCGTCGGCTTCCTTATCGTCATGGAGCTCGGCTCCGGGCTGCTCCAGGGCTGGTTTCCGCCCCTGCTGGCCCGCATCGGCGATGATTTTTCGGTCGATGACGCGGCCCTGAACTGGGTCAGTGTGGTGTATCTGCTCATGACCGTCGCCTTTGTGCCGATCATCGGCAAGCTGGGTGACCTCTACGGCCACAAACGGATGCTGCTGGTCACGGTGAGCATGGTGGCAGTGGGTTCGCTGGTCGTGGCCTTTGCCCCCAGCTTCGGCGTCCTGCTGCTGGGCCGCGCCCTGCAGGCACCACTGGGTGCCTTCCTGCCGCTGGAATTCGCCATCGTCCGGAGCCGGAACGCTGAAACCGCCAGCCGCAGCATCGCCAAGCTGGTCGGCGCGCTCACCGTGGGCGGAGCCGTCGGCGCCATGGTCTCGGGCATCCTCCTGGCCATGATCGACAACCTGACCGTGGTTCTCTTGGTGCCGGCGGTCTTCATGTTCCTGTGCATCCCCGTCGTGGCCTGGCTGGTGCCGGAAACCACCGCGCGCAGCGCCGGCACGGTTGACTGGCCCGGCGCCGCCCTGCTCACCATCGGCCTGCTGCTGACCCTGCTGGGCATCGCCAACGCGAGCAACTGGGGCTGGGGCTCGGGTCTGACGATCGGCTCCATCGTTCTCGGACTGGCGCTGCTGGCCCTGTGGCTGCAGGTTGAGCGCAAGGTCAAGTACCCGCTCGTCGACCTCAAGGTGCTCACGACGTCGGGCATCGGCCTGCCCATCCTCGCTGCCGCCCTGTTCGGCGCGCAGATGTTCGGATCGCAGACCGCGGGCTCACTGTTCATTCTCACGGATCCGGACACGCACGGCTTTGGCCTGGGCCTGTCGCCGGGAAGCGTCGGCCTCCTGTTCCTGATCCTGGCGCTGGCCACCTTCGCCGGAGCCACCCTCGGCGACCGGATCGCGGCCCGCATCACCGCCAAGTCCACAGTGGTTTTGGGGTCGCTGCTGGGCGTCGGATCGTACGTGGCGATGATCGGCCTCTCCACCAGCACGATGCCCTTCCTGGCTGCCATGCTGATCGGCGCCTTCGGCAACGGCCTGATCCTCGGGGTCCTGCCCGCGATCGTGGTGAGAAAGTCGCCCGAGGACTCCGTCGCCGTCGCCTCCGCGCTCTACAACACGTCGCGAACCGCCGCCGGCTCCGTGGGCGGCGCCGTGTTCGCCCTGGTCATGTCGGCCTTCCTCGTCACGCTCCAGATCGACGGCGAAAGCACCACCGCCTCCGCCAACGCGTCCTACCTCATGGTGTGGGGCATCTGCGCGGCGCTGTCACTGGCTCTGGCGCTGGTGGCCCTGCGGTTCCGGGGCGACGGCGAAGCAGTCGCGGCACCGCAAGCCGCCGGCGCAGAAACAGCTCCGCCCGCCCCCGCCCAGGGGGACCGCACCGTATGACTACGACGACGACAACGGCCGCCCAGGTGACCGCCGCCAAGGCCGCCATCCGGGAGCGCCTCGGCCAGCACCGGCCCGGACTTCTGGCCCTGTCCGCGGAGCTGCACGCCGATCCGGAGGTGGCGTTCAACGAACACCGCTCCGCGGGACGCGTGGCCGCGCAGCTGTGGGACGCCGGGTTTGCGACCACGGTGGGCTGTTACGGCTTGCCGACCGCCATCGAAGCGGTCTACGGCACGGGGTCTTTCCGGGTGGTGATCTGCGCCGAATACGATGCGCTGCCCGAGATCGGACACGCCTGCGGTCACAACATCATCGCGGCGGCGGCGGTAGGCGCGGCGGTCTCGCTGGCAGCAGTGGCTGACGAGCTGGACCTGACAGTGGTTTTGCTGGGCACCCCGGCGGAGGAAGAGGGCGGCGGCAAGGTTCTGCTGCTGGACGCCGGCGCCTTCGCGCAGGCCGACATCGCACTGATGGCACATCCCACGCCCGGCGGAGACATTGACTGCACCGGAACGTCGTCGCAGGGCTGCGACCGGTTCCGGGTGATGTTCCGGGGCAAGGCCTCGCACGCGGCCGCGGCGCCCGCAGACGGCGTCAACGCACTGAATGCGGCGACGGTGGCCCAGGTCGCCATTGGCCTGCTGCGGCAGCAGCTGCCCGACGGCGTCCGCATCAACGCACTGGTGACTGCCGGCGGCTCAGCCATCAACGTGATTCCGGACTATTCGGAGCTCGCGCTCGAAGTCCGGGCCCTTGAGGTGGACGTGCAGAACGACACCACGCACAAGGTGCTGCTCGCCTGCGAAGGAGCCGCACTGGCCACCGGCTGCACCTGGTCCGTGGAGCAGCCCTCCCCCGCGTATCTGCCGGTGCTCCAGCATGAAGCGCTGCTTCGCCTCTGGAACCGGAACCTCACGGCGACCGGCCGCACCCTCGTGGCTCCGCCGGCAGCCGGCGGCGGGGGCGGGTCAACCGACATGGGGAACGTGTCGCAGGCGATGCCGGCCATCCATCCGGTCATCGCCGTTCTCGGTGCCCGCGGAATGCCGCACACCGCAGCCTTCGCGGACGAAACTTCCGGTCCGGCAGCCGACGCCGCGGTAATGGATGCGGCACTGGCGCTGGCGTGGACCGCTGCCGATGCCGCCGCCGATTCGGAGCTGCGGGCCTCTCTGCAGAGCGCGCGGCGCACGAGGCAAGCCCGACGCTGACCCCTATCCAGCGGCGCGTCAGGAGGGAACGACGCCGGTCAGCTGCAGGATGGGGAACACCAGAGCGGGGGAACTCGTCATGAGGTTCACGAGCAGATGAGCGATGGTGACCGGCAGCAGGCGTCGTTGGGCGCGGACGATGAGCGCCGAACCGAGCCCCCAGACGGTAAATGCGGAGACGTACACGATCATCGCGTCGGTGGTCGGCGCGAAGAACGCATGCTGCGCTCCGAAAGCCAGGGCACAGACCAACATCGCCGGCCACGGCGACCATGCCGCCGACAGCCGGGACTGGGCATAACCGCGGTAGACAGCCTCCTCGGCAGGCGCATTCAGCGGCGCAAACGTTGCAACCGCCAGAGCGCCGAGGGCCAGCCCCCACAGGGGCGATGCAATCGTAGCGGCGTCGGGATCGTAGAACACTGTCTCGAAGGCCTCGAACATCCCAGGTCCGTGCAGCAACCACATCGTTCCCATGACGGCGAGCACGAACGGCACGAAGAGGACGGCAATCCACAGCAGCCCCCACGCCGCGTCTCGCGGCACCGACCGGCGCGGTGCGAAAAGCGACCGCAGGGTCCGACCCTCACTCTGGAGCAGACGGGACACCAGCAGCAACGAGACGATGTTCACCGGAAGGAGGCTGAGTGACGCCAGCATCGGCGTGGGCGGAAACGACGCCGTACCCTCGACGGCGCGCACAAGGAGCCACACGGTGACCGTTGCCACCGCGACCAGCCCGAGGCGGAGCAGCAGAAGAGCACCTGCCCGCCGACCAGCCCGCACGGCGTCGAAGTCCGGCCCGGCGGCGTCCGCCCCGGCATCTTCCAAGACCTCGGGAGGTTCCATGACGACAGGGTAGCAATCCGCCTTGCCCTGCGTACCCTGAGGTTATGGAAGCCGAAGTCCGGAATCTGAGGCTCCGCACGGGCATCACGGTGCCGTGCCTCGTCCAAGGCGACACCGGAGCCCGGCCGGTGCTGCTGCTGCACGCCTGGGGCGAATCGCGCCGGAGTTTTGACCGTCTTGTCCCCCGGCTGACCGGCTTCAGGGTTTATGCCCCCGACCTCCGCGGGCAGGGCGATGCGGAGAAACCGGTGGACGGCTATTCTCTGGCAGAGCAGGCCGAGGACGCCGCAGCGATTCTGCAGGCCCTCCGGGTGCCGCGGGCGTTCGTCGTCGGCTCCTCCAGCGGCGGTTACGTGGCCCAGCAGCTGGCCGCAGATCACCCCGGCCGGGTGGCGGCGCTGGTGCTGGTGGGCTCGCCCTTGACCCTCAGGGGCCGGCCCGCGTTCGCCGACGACGTCGACGGCCTGTCGGATCCCGTCCCTGAGGACTGGGTGCGCAATTTGCTGTCCTGGTTTCCCCTGCGGCACGAGGTTCCCGCCGAGTTTCTTGAGGACCGGGTGCGCGACGGCGTCAGAATGCCCGCGCACGCATGGAAGTCCATCCTGAACGGCTTGTGCACGGCCGCGCCGCCGACCGAGACCGGGACCATTTCCGCCCCCACGCTGATCCTGTGGGGCGGCGAGGACGACTTGCTCCCACGCAGGGACCAGGAACATCTGGCGGCTCGCACAGCGGGCCTGTTGAAGGTTTACCCCGATGTGGCGCACCTGGTCTTGTGGGAGGTCCCGGATCAGGTCGCAGCGGACACGACAGCGTTCCTTGATTCTCTGAACTGAGGCGGCAGGGAGGACCCCACGCGATGGCAGGCGCAGCCGGCAGCCCCGCAGGCCGCGGACGACTGCTGCTCGTGGCCGTCCTGGCCACCTTCATCGCCTTCCTGGACGGCTCCATCGTCACCGTCGCCCTGCCCGCAATCAGTGCCGAGCTCGGCGGCGGCCTGCCCACCCAGCAGTGGGCGGTGAACGCCTACCTGCTCACCCTCGGCGCGCTGATTCTGCTCGCCGGCTCGCTCTCGGATTCCTACGGCCGGCTGCGGATCCTGCGCCTCGGCCTGATCGGTTTCGGCGCGGCATCGGTGGCCTGCGCGCTGGCCTGGAGCCCGGGCATCCTCATCCTGGCCCGGGCGCTGCAGGGGATGGCCGCGGCGCTGCTGGTGCCGGGCTCGCTGGCACTGATTACGACGGCGTATCAGGAGCCCGAGCGGTCCCGCGCCATTGGCCGGTGGACGGCCTGGACCGGGACGGCTGTGATCGTCGGTCCTCTGGCGGGCGGAGTGTTGGTGGACTGGGTCAGCTGGCGGCTGATTTTCGCGGTCAACGTGCTGCCGGTCGCGGCCACCCTTCTCCTCATGGCCGGGCTGCCGGAAAACGCCGTCCGGCGGCGCACCGCCCTGGACGTTCCCGGCGCGCTGCTGGCCGTTGCCGGGCTCGCCGGTCCGGTCTATGCGCTGATTGAACAGGAGCGGCTCGGCTGGGCGCATCCCGCCGTCGTCGTCCCCTTGGCCGCGGGCGTGTTCGCGCTGGGACTCTTTGTCCTGCGCGAAGCCCGCACACCGGTGCCGACGATGCCGCTGTCCCTGTTCCGCGCCCGGAACTTCCGGTACGGGAACCTGGTGACCGCTGCCGCCTATGCCGCCATTTCGCTGGCCTCGTTCGCCCTGACCGTCTTCATCCAGGAGGCCGGCGGCTACTCAGCGATCGAGGCGGGCTTCGCCTCCCTCCCCGTGCCGGTGGCCATGCTGCTGCTCTCCACGCAGTTCGGCAAACTCGCCGGCCGTTACGGCCCGCGGCTGTTCATGACGGTGGGGCCGCTCCTGTGCGGCGCCGGTTTCCTGCTGATGCTGACGGTGAGTCCGCCGCTGGATTTCCTCACCCAGCTGCTGCCCGGGCTGCTGCTCTTCAGCCTCGGGCTGTCGGTCATGGTGGCCCCGCTGACCTCTGCGGTGCTCGGGGCGCTCCGCGAAGAGGAGGCCGGCATCGGCTCGGCGGTCAACAATGCCGTTGCGCGGGTTGCCGGGCTGGTGGCCATTGCGCTGGCCGGTAGCATTTCCGGCGGCGCCCTGGATTACCCGGGTTTCCAGCGGACCGCCTTGGCGACGGCGGCGCTGCTTGTCGCGGCCGGCCTGATCGCCGCCGTCGGGATCCGGACGCCTCGGATTCCGGCTGAAGATTAGCCCGATCGCGCACAGGTTCCCAGCCTTCGTGACTGGTGTGACTGTTGCGACCCCACCCGCCCCAGCAGTGAACAAACAGTGGGAACCTGTGCGCCGCGAGGGCGGAACGGACTAAAACATGCCCTGGAACTACTCCCCCCTGAGCCAGCTCCCGGGTCCAGCGTTCCGACGGCGGGGTCAGCGGCTCGCTGCCCGGTTCCCGGAAGGCCTGCAGCATGTATTCGCCGAAGCGCCTCCACGCCAGCGGCGCCTCCGGTTGGGCATCGCCAACGAGACCGCCGTTGGCATACAGCAGCATGTGCAGATCGGTGTGGTCGAAGTCCCGGACCGCACCGTTGATCGCCAGGGTGACTTCGGTCTTGGAATCGGCATAGTCGTTCATATCGTCCCACTGCTTCTCGAGCAGAGTTCTCTTGGTTCTCTCGTAGAGGACACGGTCCTCTACGTTGCGACGCAAATGATCGCGAAGAAGTAGATACTCGCCGATTGCAGGATCATCCCGTTCGTACACAGGAACGTGAACATCACGTTCCTGTGTACGTACTAACCGGTGCCGTGGTTCTCGGACCCGCAGTTCGTACCTGGCTGCCAGAAGCGGGTCGAGGTAGTCCTCCTCGGCCGTGATGTCGTCCACTGCGACCACGATGTCGATGATTGGCTTGGCTGCCAATCCCGGGACAGAGGTGGAACCGATATGTTCGATCTCGAAGTACTCACCTCCCAAAGCACCACTAATCCGTCGTCGATGATCGAAATAAGTGTCTGCCCATTTGTCGTCGTGGCTGCAGAGCCCCAGCTCGTACTTCTCAGGACCACCGACGAGCTCGACTGATGTGCCGTCTGGACGGCGCGGCTTCCGGCTCTTTTCACATTTGCATCTTCGCAGAGTAGCCCAAGGCCGGCGGCTTGGGTTCCTAAACAGGACCTTCTTCAACGGGCACCTCTCGCCGGCCTGAACCGGACAATAGTGCACGAAAGGATTCTCAATGAGGAAGTTCCCCGGGAATCCGTGTGGGCGTCAATACTTCGAAAATGGTTGAACAGCTCCGGCTGGGATGTGACTGCTTGAGGTCTGGCACTCGACCCGGAAAGCACCCGGACCTCCCAAAGCTCCTGGAATCGAATATTCGCTAGGCGCGGCAGCGGATTCTTGAAACCGGCATCATGGAAATGCCGACTGTCGGCCCAAAAACCTCAACGTGTGAACTGGTGTGCAGTGTATGAAAAAGTCCGTGGTGTTCAAGGACAGTATGACGTCATGAATTCGGAACAGTGTGACAAGGATGGCCCATAATGACAGACTCTCGGCTAGCCGTTCGCGGAAAATGCGGAAATCTGAGCGGTTGCCTCGATGAACACCAGGAGTACAAACATGCCACCTACACCGAGCGATGCAACGCTTGAAGAAATCACCAAACTGATTAATTTTGAAACAGTCAGCCGCGACAGCAATCTCCCGCTTATCGACTACGTGGGTGAACGCCTCAATGCTCTAGGCATCGAATCAAAGCTCATCCATGATGCAACCGGGCAGAAGGCAAATCTGCTGGCAACCATTCCCGCAGGCGATGGCACGCGGACCGGCGGCATTTTGCTCTCCGGGCACACCGATGTTGTTCCGGTTGACGGACAGGACTGGAGCTCCGATCCGTTCACCCCTCAGATACGCGACGGCAAGCTTTATGCCCGGGGCGCCTGTGACATGAAATCCTTTATTGGCGTGGTGATGGCCAAACTCGACTCAATGGTCGCGGCCAAACTCAGTGAACCCATCCATCTGGCCTTCTCCTACGATGAGGAAGTTGGCTGCATTGGAGCGGTTGACTTGGTAGCGGCTATCACCGCCGATGGCCTGAAGCCGCGCGGCGCCATCGTGGGCGAGCCCACATCCATGCGCGTGGTGCGGGGGCACAAATCGGTCAACGTCATCAAGGTAGATTTTCACGGTATTGCAGCACATTCCTCACTGACCACTCTTGGAGTCAATGCGATTTCCGCGGCCGCAGACTTTGCGGCATTTGTTGATGCCAAGGCCAAGGAATTCGCCAGTGCCGGCGCCTCCGATGAAGCCTTCATCGTCCCCTACACCACCACCACCGTAAACCAAATTCAGGGCGGTATCGCGGTAAACACTATCCCAGCATTATGCACACTACACTTTGAATTCCGCTCCATCGGCGCCGATGACCCGGTAGCGCTCATTGAAATCTTCCGTGCCGAAGCACTACGCATTGAAGGGATCATGAAGGCCCAGAGCCCCGAAGCACGCGTCCAATTCGCAGTGCTGGCCCAGACTCCCGGGCTAAATACCCCCGCCGAGGCCTCGATAGTCTCCTTGGCGGCCGAACTCGGTGGAACGCCAAGCCCGGATAAGGCAACCTACGGCACCGAGGCGGGATTGTTCTTCAACGCGGGCATTCCCACGGTTGTATGCGGCCCCGGTGACATTGCCCAGGCGCATGCACCTGATGAATTTATCACCCTGGAACAGATCGCCGTGTGCGAATCATTCATCGACAACCTGGTGGAAGCACTCACCGCCTAGTCTGCCAACCCTTACGCCCACCAGGAGCACCTCATGAGCGCACCACCGACGATAACCCCGAAGCAACTTCAAGACGCTAAGAAGGCGGTGATTAGTAGTTCGATTGGAGCCGCCCTTGAGTGGTTCGACATCATCGTCTACGCAACCTTCGCAACCGTCATTGCTAAGAACTTCTACCCGGATTCGGACCCGGTATTCGCACTGATCCTAACCTTTGCCACTTTTGCGATTTCCTACCTCATCCGCCCACTGGGCGGCATGGTGCTGGGTAGTTACGCGGACCGCAAGGGACGCAAGAATGCCCTAACACTGACCCTGATGCTGATGATGGTCGGCACGCTGATCATGGCGCTGGCACCCACCTACGCAATGGTTGGCATGTGGGGCGGGGTCATTATCCTGCTCTCACGCCTCATCCAGGGCTTCTCCGCGGGTGGCGAATTTGGCACTGCAACTGCATTTCTGATTGAGACGGCACCACATAAGAAAGCGTTTTATTCCTCCTGGCAGGTGGCAAGCCAAGGCGCCGCAATGGTGATGGCCTCAGGCTTTGGCTTCGCGCTGACCGAAGGGCTCTCCGAAGAGGCGCTGAATAGCTGGGGCTGGCGTGTGCCGTTCTTCGTCGGCCTGCTCATTGGCCCGGTGGGACTCTACATACGCGCCAGGCTCTCGGAAACCGAGGATTTCATTCAAAGCGAAAAGGTATCCTCTCCGGTCAAGACATTGATCGTGAATCATTATGGGCGCCTTCTTGCCGGTTCGGCTGTCATTGGTGTTGCAACAATCTCCGTTTACATGATTCTCTACATGCCGACGTTTGCCGTGACGAACTTGGAGATCCCCGCAACCGCGGCATTCCTTGGCGGCATGGTCGCCGGTCTTGTCACCCTCGTGGGCGTGCCGTTTGTTGGTCATCTAGCGGACCGTGTCGGGCCCGCAAAGGTGATGACCTTTGCGGCAATCGGCGCCCTGCTCCTTGCTTGGCCACTGTTCCAACTCTTGGTCACCACGCCAACGGTTCCAACACTTGTGCTCGTCATCGGCTTACTTGGCGTGATTATGGCGTTCTACTTTGGACCGCTTCCTGCTTTGCTCTCCTCGCTGTTCCCGGCAGCGATTCGAGGAACCGGGCTGGCAATCACCTATAACGTTGGGGTGACGCTGCTGGGTGGTATTGCGCCGCTGGTGCTGACCTGGCTGTTGAATATCACCGGGTCGCTGAGCGCACCGGGTTTGTACTATATGGCCATCTCCGTGATTTCCTTGGTTGGCCTGTTCTTCGTGCGGACGCGTTACAACCAGCCCTAAGGCTGAGCGTCAACGATTGGTTCACTTCAATCCCAAGAAGGCCCCATTTCTCTGTCAATTTGCAGCGAAGTGGGGCCTTTGTCGTTGTGGGGTCACATGGCTCATGTCATCGTGTTCTGCCTGCGGGGCCTTTGTCCTGCTGCTCGGACCCGCGAGGGCATGCAGGTCGCCAAGGCCAAAGGCCGGGAGGCCCCGGGTCGGGTTCTACGGCACGGACAAGCTCGGCATGTCGGTGAGCCGCGACGGCATTGCCGCGTTCACCGCCGCACAGGTCGATGACAAGACCTACCTGAACGCCGCCCCCGCCATCAGCAACTAGGCTGCAGCACCACAGCACCACTCCGGCCTGCGCACCGCGCATGTCGACCTTGATCTGGCCGACCCTGACGGCACGGCGGCCGTGCTGGCCGGCGTCGACCACGGCGGCCGTGCTGGCCGGCGTCGAAAGGTCCTGCTCATCTCCATGAGCGAGCCCGGACGGCGGCTTCGACAGCACGCCAACGCCATCAACGCCGCGAAGACCGCCGGTGTGCGGCATTTGATCTACACCTCGGCCATCGAAGCGCCGACCACGATCCTGCGCAACGGCTGGTACACCGACAACCACCGGCAGGAATTCGAGAGCGCGCGACAGAACGGCGTCATCGCCAACAGCGTCGGGGCCGGCCGGATTGCCACCGCACCGCGCCGGGACTTCGCCGATGCCGCCACCGTGGTGCTCAGCACTCCGGGACATGAGGGCAAGGCCTACGAACTCTCCGGCGATGCCGCCTGGGACTACACGGAGTTCGCCGCTGCGGGCGAGCTGTCCAAGCTGATTGGCCGTCCGACCGAACCGCTGCTCGAGACTCTGCGCTCGTCGGTCTAAGGCACCCTCCGGCCATCACCTCCCCGGCGGATTCAGTCACCGTCCGGGGGGTGATGCGGGCCCACCTGAGTCGGCGGCGCGCTGGCCAAACGGTCCGGCGGTCACACGCTGATAGGACTCGGTGATGATCTCCTCGAGCACGCCGAGGTCCACCTTGCCCAGATCTTTCAGGTAGAGGCAGGCCTGGCCGGTGGTGTGGTCGCCGAGCCGGGCCAGCCGCTCGGTGTGGGCGCCGATCCCGTCGGGCAGGTAGACAGTGGTCGCGGCCTTGCGCGGTGAGAATCCCGCTGCACCGGCGTCGCCCTCCCGCCCGCTGGCGTACTTGTAGTGGTAGCTGCCGAAACCAACGATGCTCGGACCCCACATGGCGGGTTGCTCACCGGTGATCCGGCTCATCAGCTCGACGAGCGTGTGGGCGTCGCGCCGCCGCACGGGCGACGCCACCCCGTTGATGAAATCGCTGACGTTGCCTGTGGTCGGTTCCATGCTGCGCCTCCTCGTTGGGTTGTTTACAACGACGGTAGCGCGAGGTGATGCGGCTGGCCGATGGGCTGCTGAAAGACCATCCGCACAGCCCCGGTCAGGCGTCGCCGTAGCCCAGATGACTGGAGAGATCGCGGTGCGCCGCAGCCTGGCCTTGGAGTTCCTTGGCCCGGGTTTCAAAAACGCCGACGGCGTCCGCACCGGCCGGGAACCGCAGCGGCGGTTCATCCAGATCGGCCAGGCGGAGGAGTGCGGCGGCTAGTTTGTCCGGGTCTCCACCCTGCCGCCCGTTCATGCTGCGCCACGCAGCCACAGTCTGTTCGGTACGCTCGGCATAGTCCTCGATGGTGGACTCCGCGTAGTGCGTGGATTCCGGGGTGAGCAGCTCGGTGCGGAAGAACCCAGGCTCCACGAGCATGGTGCGGATGCCGAACGGGGCCACCTCGGGGGCCAGCGACTCGGCCCACCCCTCCACAGACACCACCTGAACCAGCGTCCCGCGGCACACCCGACCGAACCGCCGGAGACATTCAGCCGCCGAGGCGCCTAGAGCGGAACAATGTCGGCGTAGACAAGCCTCGGGACGACGGCATCTTGCCCTGGAATTTCCGAATCGGCGTTAAGCAGCTCATGCTCTTCGACAAGGAGCCGCCACGAAGATTCCACCATGCCGGGCCGGCGCAACGGCGGGGAACCCGCATCCGTTTCCGGCGTCACCGCGTTGCCGGGCAGCAGGATCGACCCCGACCAGGTCGCCCGGTAGCCGCCGGACTCCTCCAGATATACCGCAGCCAGAGTTACCGACCCGCGGCTTTCCCATTCAAGGTCTCCGGATCCTTGGGGAAGACTCTGCACCGTGGCGTGAACGGTCCTGCTTTGCTGCAGGCGGGCCGCCCGGAGGGCGGCGTCGCCGGTCGGGCTGTCGGCACTTAGCTGCTCCCCGGCAAGGGTGGAGGTGGACTCCGGATCCCACCGCAACCAATTCACGATCCCGGTAAGCGTCACGTGCGCATGCCTGCGATCCGGTCGGCTCACGGTGAGCGTTCGGGCTGGCAGCGGCTGCACCCAGCCGGTCAACGCAACGGGTGAGAGGGTGCGGCCTTCAATGGAGTGCGGCTGGTACCGGGCCAGAGCAAGCTGAACAAACGGCCAGAGCGCCGGTGTCTCCTGAAATGCGATATCAACGAACCAGCGTTTGGACGCATGGTCATATTCCGGCCGGTATCCCAGCACCCGTACGGCCGGGTGCTTCCGAACGTCCATCAGGGGCACGGAGTCGGCAACGGCGACGGGATGGCCGGGGCCGTCAGGCCAGCCGCGGTCACGTCCCCCGGGAACTCGGCCACCCAGCGGGGGCCGGAGGTCGCTTTTCTCGGCCTCGGCTTCGACGACGTCGAGAACCAACTGCTCGAAGGTGAGAAGCGGCGGAACGGTCGGATCCTTTACGGTGCCGCCATGCTGGATGATGGGATCCGCAGCCCAGAGGCTCGTGGCCCCATCAGGCGCCTGATCCTCCTTGAGGACTTGTGTCCACGAACCGTCTTTCCGCACCCATTCGTGCGGATCGAATACGAGCACCCCGAGCAACTCTCCGTCACCGGAGGAGAACCATGGGCGTGCCAGCCAGACACGCACCCCTGATTGCCGCACCTTCCGCCATGCCATGGGCTGGCCCGGCTCCGCCTGTTCCTGCCAGCGCAGCAGCGGCACTGTTTCCAGCACTACCGGGGCGGCGGGGCGGGCGGAGGAGGGAATGTCCAGCACCACGGCTTCGCCCACGACCGGATCCGAAGGCAGCTCTGACGGTTCAAAGAACTCTGCGAAGCGGGACACCCCGCTCGGCAGGTAGGTCACCCGGCGGTAGTGGGTGTCCGGGAACGTCTGCAGCATCTTGTGGAACCCGACACTCTCGATCGCTCGGAAAAGCGGACCGGATGGCAGGAAGTCGTACAGGAACAGCACCCCGGTCCGTTCCTTCTCTCCGGCCTGGGAGCGGACCACGACGTCGGACTTCGTCACCTCCTGCGGTCCGTCGGCAGCCACGTCATCGACCATTTCGGTCCAGCCGGCGCGGATGACCAGCGTGTCCGTACTGGACCCGTGCACGTCAACCAGCCCGCTGAACGCGGCAACTGCCCGTCCCGGTGGACGCAGGAGCACGCTCAGGTCACGCAGCGCCGGCGGCCGTACGGGGGCCGGGACGGCATGTACGAGGCGGATCCCTGTCGACGGGGTGAGCCACCAGGTCCAGCCCGATGCTGCTGCACGTGCCAAAGCCACGGAAGCCACGAGTTCGTCAGGGGTGTAACCGTCAGCGGGATCTACGACGCTGGCCAAGTGAGAACGCCACAACCCAAATTGCTCCAGGTCTCCTTCACCGAGCGTGCTTGAAACGGCGACCCGGACCTGTTCGCCCGGCGGCAGCGTCACCCGGACCTCGTGTCCCTCCACCTGCGCACCCAGCACCTCACCCGGCTGCACGACAAGCCGCAGCGGCCGCAGGGATGGCCATTCTCCCGGGTACGGTACGGTGACGGACTGCAGAACGCGAGGTTCCGGCATCAGGTGGGGCGAGCCCGCCTCGTAGAACACCAGCGACACACCGGTGGCATGCGGGTCCGGCAGATACGGCAGGCGCAAAGCGTCCGTGTCGTGCACAACGTACTGCCCCTCTCCGATGGGGATGCCCCGGCCGGCAGTGATGTCCGCGAGAGTCGCACGCTGCGCCGACGCTGTGTCCGCACCCGGACGGTCCACCAGGGTGATTCCCGGTTGTTCCTCCTCCAACCGCGGATCCTGGGTGCTGGGCACAAACTGGTCCAGCAGAGTCCCGCGTTCCGCCAGCGCCACCGCGTAGAGGCGCCGGATCGCTGCGGCATCACCGGTGCCGATCGCAGCGTCAAAGTGGCCGGCGGCCTCGGCTTCGAGCTGTGCTGCCTTGGGCGGCGCGATGTGCCGCTCGGCCGAGGACTGGGCATCGGGGCCGGATGCCTCCGGGGTACCGCTGCGCACGACCAGGTGGCCCGTTTGTTCTCCCGTGCCGAGTTTGCGGCGCGGGACGAGGACCGGCGCGGGGACAGGTTCCCAGCGCAGGTATGGTCGCGGGGTGGTGACGGTGTACCGCGTGGGAAGGCGCAGGTGTTCGGGCAGCACGAGGTCGTCATGGCGGGCGAGCTTCGCGAATTCCGCAGGGTCAATCCGCAATTGCGGACGGACCCGGGGTATGTCGCGCGATTCAGCGAGGATGCGAGCGGCAGACGCCGCGGCCTCGAACTGGCGTTGGATGGTGGACGCACCGGTCTCCTCACCGGTGGCGGCCGAGACCAGGTCCTGCAGCCTCGAGTCGATTCGGGGGTTTCCGGACAGCAACTCGGTGGCCAGCGGGAAAATGCTGGACGGCTGCTCGAGGGTGCGCAGATAGTCAACGGTTGCGTTACGGCGCACAGCTGCCAGACTGGTCCGGTCGCGCTTGGCATAGCTCTCCCGCAACCGGTCCAGATGTGTGCGCGCCTGCCTGACCGCGGCCTCTTCGGGTACCGGCTGCTCGGAACGGCTCCCAGCCGGAATCTGGGGAACGGAATTGCCCGCAAGGTCAACTGCGAGAACGCGGAAGCTGTAAGAAGTCCCGTACCGCAATCTTGGCAGTGATTTCGGCTCTGTCCGTGCCGTGATCTGCGCGCCGTCCAGCGGCGGGTCCGGCGGGGTGTCGACCACGACTTCGGTGGCCCCGCCGGGGCCTGGAGGTTCCACGTGGACGATGGTCAGTCCGGGCCGTGGAGCGGACAGGCTCCAGCCGTCCCAGCCGGCCAGAACTTCGTGCAGATAGTACCCGTTTGATGTGTCATCTGGCGCCCGGTTGAGCGCCGAGAGCTGGAGGAAACCGACGTCGGGCGTGTCATCGAGGATGCGCACGCCGGCGGGTTCGCCGGTCACGGTTACCCGGCGCCGGTGCAGGCTGTGCCACTGGCCGGACCTGTCATCCCACACCTCGAGCCGGATCCCGCGCACCAGGTCATCCAGCAGCAGTTCCCTGGTACCGTCGTCGGCGGCCAGCTCCTCGGCTACCCGCACGCGTTCACGCAGGGCGGCGGCCCGGTCGCGTTGGGCCAGGGCGAAGCCCGTGGCACGCAGGGTTCCGGGAGCCGACGTGGCAGGATCACCGTTCGCCTCGCTCACGTACTGGCGTGCGAGGTTGCGTGCATGCTGGTCGAGTTTGAGCCCGGAGGCGTCGGGGTCAGTATCGAGGACAACCCATTCGTCATCTCCCAGCGGCAGCGCCCCGCCAACCCAGGCATCGCTGGATCTTGCCGCGAACACGGCACCGTCCACGATGACTGCCGTACGCCGTGGTGGGAGCACGTCAAGGTCGGGAACCTGGGACGCGACGCTCACGCTTACCCACGTCGCCCCGGCCAGCGCTGCCCTGGCCGCTGTTGCGTCGAGGCCGTCCAGAACGACGTCAACCGCGAGGCCGAGCCGGCGTAACAGTGCCGGCGTGGATCCGAAGGATGCGGCCCTGGCGTGGAAATCCCGCTCGGGGAGCTCAGGCCGTGGCGTCGGCGGCGCCTCGGGGTCGGGCACGGCGCGGGGTTGCTGTTGCGGTTGTTCGGGTCGTTCATAGTATCGGCGCATCGCGTGCGCATCAACAATCAGCCGGAGCTGCGGGTCGCCTGAGAGATCCTGCCCGACGAGCGCGTCCAGCTGCGCGGTGACCCGCAGGTCGGCGTCGGGGTCGTCCAGCAGGATCTGGACCGGCGAGAATTGTTCCTCAATTGTTGACTTGTAATCCGGCGGTGGGGGCACCTCGCCTCCTCGCCACTGCCGTGGGTCGAGTTCGTCCGGTTCGGTCAGCGGGCCAATGGTGGTGAGTGCATCCGCCAGCTGCCGCCCCGCGCCTAGCATGCGGTACCGGGCTCGGGCGGGGGCCTCGGCGAGCAGCCGGCTCAGCGGACCGCCCTGGTCCAGGTTGGCGAGGGTCTCCAGCAGTCCGAGGGAAATCGGGTCACCGGCCACGCCGGGGCGGAGCGTCGGCGACGCACTGATGGCGGCAAGATGCAGGTCTACCGCGTGGTCGCTCGTGCGGCTCGCGGGGTTGCTGCGCCAGGGTTCGCCGGACAGCGATGGTACCGGGAAGGCAGCGACCGGGGTCTCCGGCGGCAGCACGGCGGACCAAGCAGCGGCGTCGGGGGTGGAGACGATCCGCAGCGGCAGGCTGACGTCCGGGTCAAGTGAGGTATTGAGGGATAAGGTGCATCCGGCGAGGGATCCGACCCAGTCTGCCGCTGCGGGAAAGTCGGACAGTGCTGTGCCCCCGCCGGTGAATTTGTGGGTAAAGAAAACAGTGAGCTGAAACGGCACGTCGTCGGCCAGAGAATGCGGCAGCGCGGTCGCCAGGACGGTGGTGGGCATTGGCTCTCCTCAAGTGGGCCGGTGCAAGCGGTTAGGCCGGTGCGAATGCGTCGCAGTATTGTGCCCAGTCGGCGTTCATGCCGTCTTCATCGGGCGGCATGATCTGGTACATCGTCGGGTCCCCTTTCGAGCCCGCCAGTTTGCGTTCCACCGTGATCTCCACGGAAGCCGAAAAGAACAACACCTCGACCTCGACCACCAGTGAGGCCCTGCCGATCAGCTTGCCGGTCTCGTAGTGGTAGGTGAGTGAGAGCTCCAGCGTGATGGATGCACTGACGAGGCCGAGCACCTCCACCTCGCCCCGGATGCGGAAGTACGCGGCCAACATGCCGTTGTCAGCCTCCAGCCGGAGGTAGACGCCAACTGCGATGGAAACCGACCCCGATGCCACGCCGAGGTCCACCGAAAGGGACGCTGCAGCCTCCAGGCCCAACTCCAACAGCACCAGGCCTTTGGGTGAGGCGCGCAGCGCCAGCCATCCGCCGCCGCCAATGGCCATGACAGTGAGTCGGAACGGGGCGTCCTTGGTGCAGAAATAGAACCCCACCGTCAGTGCATCCCCGAGGAACGGGACACGGGCATCGGCGCCCAGCGAGATGTTCTCCAAGCTGAATACACCGATGGCTACGTTCGGCAGCGTGAGGTCGAATCCGGCCGTCACCCCTGCCGGTGCGACATCCACGTAGGGCGGGTCCGAGAACCCATCAAACGGGATGAGCTCGCGCAGCCGGTCCATAAAGGACAACGGCCCGAGGAAGCTGATGCCGCCAAAAACAATGTCGACTTCCGTCTTGCCGTCCGAGCCCGCGTGGAACCCAAGACGCCGAAACATTAGCTTCATCAGCCCTGTGGGTCCGTCACCGATCAGGTTGAGGTCGAAGTCAACGATTTCTGCGGCGATGTCCACCCCCGGCGGCCCACTCGCCGAGGACCGGACCTCAACATCGATGCGCAATGCGTGTTGTTCGTCTTTGGGCTTGAAGACGTTGGGCACCCCCGACGAGCCGGGCGTTCGCCAGGCTTGAATGGCCGGTTCCCAGTGAAGCCGTGTGGTGATCTGCCCCCCGGCCAGGCCCTGCAGCAACTGTGCGAGTCCTTCAGCATCCCGGGCCATGCCTGTGAGAGTTTCCAGCGTGCGGGCCGGCTTCTCCAGCGCCGTGCGGACTGCCACGGGAATGCCGGGCACGTTGACATCGGTGAGGAACGTCTGCAGGTGCGCGGCAACTGCACTGGCACCTTCTCTCACGGCGACAGCGTTGTCCGCCCCCGGGGTTTCGAGCAGCCCGGCAACGGCTCCGATGAGCTCGTCGAGGTCATTTTTCAGTGATCCGGCCCTTGCCTCCAATTGTTCCTTGGCATGCTCTGCGACGGCCTGCGCACCGCTGTGGGCGGCTTGGGCCACCTCGTCTGCAAGGCGTGCCTGCGCCCCGTCGAGTGCTTTTCGAAGGCGTTGGGCTTCGGTGAGCAGCTTGGTGACGGCATCGATTGCGTCGGATACAAAGGCCGGGGTCTCATCGAAACCCGCCGTCTTGAGCAGGTCGAGCAAGCTGAACAGACCGAACAGCTTGGGCGCCGCCCCTGACAGGAAAGACTTGGGGTCAAAGGTGCCGGAGTCGAACGCGGAGGGGACGTCGCCGCTCTCGCCAACGGCTCCAAACGCACGTGAGATGCCTTTCACCAAGACATTGGGTGCAACGAATCCCCCGGACCGGTCCGATCCGCTGCTGAAATCTATTGCGGCCGGTTTGTCCTTGAGCCTGAGGATGAGTTCGCCGGCATTGGGCGTACCGGGCACCGGTTTTCCGTCGAGCTCCCGGGGTGGTAGTCCGTGATCGAGGTACGGTTTAGCGAACTCAACGTCGACGGCGGGCGCCTGCGGCGCCAGGTGCCGCATTGATGGGAGGATGGCTCTCGCCTCGGTGAGGAACGGCCTGCTGGTCACATTGTCGACGTCGATCTCCCCGTCGAAGATCAGGTGCACGACCTCAACGGAAGTATCTCCGGCCTTGACCGGTTTTGCTGCGGCGAGGCCTTGCCCGCGCCCCTGGATCCGTCTCACCTGGAAATATGTCGACGACGCCTTTTCGGGATTTGTCAGGAAAACCTGGCCCTCGTCCATGCCCGCTCGCACAAAAACCAGCGGCGCGGCCCAGGACGACACCATTCCTCCACGGTCCGCGGTGTTGAGCGTAAAGGCGAACGGAACTCCGCCGCGTGTGGGTATGAACGGTTCTTGGTCCCCGGACGGCGGATCCAGGTCAGGCGTGACAAGCGGACTGATGGTGACGAGTCCGAACGGATTGTCCCGGTCCGCCTCGGGATAGGACCGGGTTGGCTGGCGCACCATGATGAACCAGCGCGTCCATAGGTAGGCCACTGGGTTATCGCGGTGTTTGACCTCACGCTCGGTAACTTCCACCAGCACGCACCGGTGGCCGAAGGGGAACAGGAATCCCGGATACACCACCCGCACATATCCGTCCCGGCCCATATAAGCCTGATGGCGGTAGTCGACGATGGTTGCCGGGAACTCCCAGGACTGTTTCCAGTCGAACCACGCGCCCAGACTTGACAGTGACAGATAGCTGACCTGCAGCGGAGTCCGGGCATTGGCGGGCTCGCCGCCGTTGGTTTGGGCAACCAGGGCATCACGATCCTCCCGCGACAGCGGCTGCCTGAAACCCGGGGGCGGAGCGTCTTCGTCGCGGTTCCATAAGGCGCGAACAATGTGCTGTTCAGCGTTATCGGTTGTCCCAGCGTCCGGCCGCACCGAAAGGTGGGTACGCCAGATTTCTGCTGAACCCGGCGGGCCCTGCGGAAGACTGGGGTGTCGGAAAGTCCCGCGCTCGCTCGGCGACACAATGAGGTGGTAGGGGGCTTCGATGGCCGTCTCCAGCTCTGCCGGCGGCCGTAGTCCGCCGTCGCCGGCCTGTCCGGCAGGCGTTGCGTTGGGTGAAACGCGCAGGTGCAGTCCATGCAGCGCTTCGAGCAGCTGAGCAAGCGTGAAGGGGATGCGTGTGCCCTCGGGGACAGCATAAACAAGCCTTGAAGGGCCAGCCGCGATATGGCGGGAGGGAAACGTGGGCTTCTCGGGCGGATCCGGATGCACCGGCCAAGCTTCCTCACCCAAATGCTGGGGCGGGAAAGTCAAGACAAGGGAGGCATCGGGACCGGCCACCAGTTCGCTGCCGGCTTCAGTTGGTTCGAGAGTGCAGTCCAACGCCTCCAACCGCAGGTTGATGAGGTCCTCTGTCCGCAAAAGGCGGGCGTCCACCCTTGCCTGTTCGTCTCGTGAGTCATCGTCAGGCTGGCCCATGCGGCACCGTCCTCGGAAAGTTCCCCAACTGCCTCCCCGCCATTCGAGAAGGTAAGAATTGAGGATCCTCAGCACCCTAAACCGAGTCAATAGCCGGGGGCTGCATGGTGTTTCAACTGCCAAGCTTTCTTCCCGGGAGTGGTCATCCTCGGCAGATGAACGGCGGGCTTTCCGTCGGAGCGGAGATGAGCCGCCGGGACACTCCTTCTTAGACCCCGGCGCCGCGCAGCGCAGCCACAGTGTTCACCGCGGCGGCGACCGCTTCGTAGCCCTTGTCCTCGGACGACCCGGGCAGGCCGGCACGGTCCAGGCCCTGCTGCTCGGTGTCGCAGGTGAGCACGCCGAAGCCGACCGGCGTTCCGGTGCGGACGCTGACATCGGTCAGGCCGGTGGTCGCGGCCGAACACACGTAGTCAAAGTGCGGGGTGCCGCCGCGGATGACGACGCCGAGCGCCACCACCGCGTCATAGTGCGGTGCCAGCCGCGCGGCGGCCACCGGGAGTTCGAAGCTGCCGGGAACCCGGATCAGCTTCGGTGTCAGCCCGGCGTCGTCCACGGCGCGCAGGGCGCCGTTAATCAGGCCGTCCATGATCTCGGTGTGCCAGCTGGCGGCCACGATGGCCACTCGAATCTCCAGTGCCTGTGCCTTGATGCTGCTGACGTCATTATCGGGTGCGCCGTGTCCGCTCATGGGTTCTGCTCCTTGGTAGTGAAGGTGGTTGGTAGGGAAGGTGGTTGGAGAAGGGAAGGCCGCAGCTAGCTCTGCCGCACGGGCTGGGTCCGCAGCAGCGTCAGATGGTGGTCCATGCGGTCCCGCTTGGTCTGCAGGTAGCGTTCGTTTTCGGCGCGGATGGGCACCTCGGAGGGCACCATGGCCTCCACCGTGATCCCGAAGTGCTGCAGCCGGTCCCGCTTGGCCGGGTTGTTGCTCAGCAGCCGGATCCGGTTCAGCCCCAGGGCGTGCAGGATGTCCGCGGCGGCCTCATAGTCGCGGGAATCCACCGGCAGGCCCAGCTGCTCATTCGCCTCCACGGTGTCGGCGCCGGCTTCCTGCAGCGCATAGGCCCGCAGCTTGTTCGCCAGCCCGATCCCTCGCCCCTCATGCCCGCGCAGGTAAATCACGGTGCCTCCGTGCAGGGAAATGAGTTCCAGTGCCTGCTCCAGCTGCTCGCCGCAGTCGCAGCGGTACGAGCCGAAAACATCACCGGTGAGGCACTCCGAGTGCAGCCGCACCAGCGGTGCACCGGTGCCGTTACCGATGCTCCCGGCTCCGGCGGCATCCGGCTGCAGCCCGGTTCCCGGCGCGGAGACGCTCATGTGCTCGGCGCCGGTGCGGAGGTCCGTCCAGGCCCGGGCGGTGAAGTCGCCGTAGGCGGTGGGCAGCTGGACTTCCGGCCCGGGCACGACGGCGGCGGACGTCACGGGGGTCCCCGCCCGATCCATCGTGTCCAAGTGCGCCGCCAGGTCCTCGATGGAGACCAGCGGGATGCCGTGCGTGTCGGCGAACTCGCGCAGGGCGGGCAGCCGCATCATGGCTCCCTCGTCATGAACGAGTTCGGCGATGACTCCCACCGGGGTGCAGCCGGCCAGCCGGGCCAGCTCCACCGCCGCCTCGGTGTGGCCGCGGCGGCCGCGGACGCCGTCGTCGTGCGCCCGGAGCGGGAAAATGTGTCCGGGCCGGGTCAGCTCGGAGGCGGCGGCGGCCGGATCGGCCAGGATGCGGGAGGTCGCGGCGCGGTCCGCGGCACTGATGCCGGTGGTGATGCCCTCGGCCGCGTCGCAGGAGACCGTGTAGGCGGTGCCCTTCGCGTCCTCGTTCACTGCTGTCATGGGCGGCAGGTTCAGCCGGTCGGCGTACGCGGCCGGCAGCGGCACGCAGATCACCCCCGAGCTGTAACGGACCGTCCAGCCCATCAGCTCGGGCGTGGCGTGCTGTGCGGCGAAGATAATGTCGCCTTCGTTTTCACGGTCCTCATCGTCCACGACGACGACGGGCCGGCCCGCGGCGATCGCCTCAACTGCTGCCGCGATGCTGTCGAGCCGGATGCTCATGCGGCGCCTCCGTTCGAAGCGCCGCCGGCAGCGTGGGCCGGTTTCTTGGGATTGGTGAAGGCGAGCAGCCGTTCGGCATATTTGGCCAGCACATCCACTTCCAGGTTGACCCCTCCCCCGGGCTGAAGGGCACCCAGCCCGGTCTCGGCCAGGGTGGTCGGAATCAGGCCGACCTCAAACCACTGCTCCGGCTCGCCGGCGTCGCTGACCTCGGTCACGGTGAGCGACACGCCATCGACCGCGATGGAGCCCTTTTCGGCAATGTACCGGGCCAGGCGGTGCGGAACCGCAAAGCGGAGCCGCTCCCAGCTGCCGAGGTTTTCACGCTCCAGCAGCTCGCCGACGCCGTCGACGTGTCCCTGGACGACGTGCCCGTCCAGCCGCCCGCCGGCCGGAACACAGCGTTCCAGGTTCACGGGCATGCCGGGGCGCAGCCTGCCGGTGGTGGTCCGATTCAGTGTTTCGCCGATGACGTCCAGCGAAATCCGGTCGCCGTCGACCGCCGTGGCCGTGAGGCAGACACCGTTCACGGCGATGGATCCGCCCAGTTCCAGTCCGGCGCCCGTTTCCGGGGCGCTGATGACCAGCACCGCCGAGTCGCCGGAGGTATTCGGGTTCAGGGATTCAACGCTGCCCTGTTCAGCCACAATTCCGGTAAACACGTGTCATCCTTACGTTCGTTTGCCGCTGGGAAGTCGTTCGTTGCTTGGTGGTTCAGGCACCGGTTCGAGTCGGAGCCGCAGGTCGGAACCCACGAGCCGGGCGGGGCCGGCGCCGGTCTCGTCCCAGCGCCAGCGGGAGGCGTCCGCGAGGGTGTGCACGCCGAGGCCGCTCACCGCCGATGTGCCCGCGCCGAGCAGGAGCGGCGCCACGTAGGCGACCAGCTCATCGGCCAGTCCGGCGCGCAGGAAAGCACTCGTGACGGTGGCGCCGCCCTCGACCATGAGGTGCCGGACCCCGCGGGCATACAGCTTCCGGCAGATCGCCGCCGGGTCGTGTTCAGCCAGCTGCAGGAAGCGGCCGTCGCTGCCGCGGATGGCGGCGTCGTCGGGCACCGGCCGGGAGCCGACGACGACGCGCAGCGGCTGCCGCTCGGCCGTCCGCCCCTCGGCGTCGCGCGCCGTCAGCTGCGGATCGTCGGCCAGCACGGTTCCGGTGCCAACGACGACGGCGTCAGCCCGAGACCGGATCCCGTGCCCGTCGGCGCGGGCGGCGCTGCCGGTGATCCACTGGCTGGTGCCGTCCTCGGCTGCGGTCATGCCGTCGAGGGTTTGTGCCGTTTTAACGGTCACGAACGGCCGGCTGTCCCCCATTGCCCGGATCCAGCGGTGGTTCAGCTCAGCGGCTTCGGCAGCCATCAGGCCGCCCTCCGCCTCCACACCGGCTGCGGACAGCGCTGCGGCTCCGCCGCCTGCCTCAGCGGTGGAATCCGCGGCGGCATACACCACCCGGGCAATGCCGGCCTTTTCTATGGCCTGCGAGCAGGGGCCGGTCCGGCCCGTGTGATTGCACGGTTCCAGCGTCACCACCATGGTGGCGCCGATGACGTCGATGCCTGCGGCTTCGGCGGCGGCCAGCGCGGCAGCTTCTGCATGCGGCGAGCCTGCACCGCGGTGGAAGCCGCTGCTCAGGACCTGGCCCGCCGGATCCAGGATCAGCGCTCCGACCAGCGGGTTGGCGCCGCGGATCCCGCGGCGTGCCAGCTCCAGCGCCCGAATCATGGCTCCGGTTTCCGCCGCGGCCGCCCCACCGGCGCCTGCCGGCGGGTTCCGTCTCCGGCCGTCCGGTGTTTCCGGCCCCATCTAGCGGACCCTCGGGTCAGGCATGAGGACGTCCACCTTCGGCTTTTCATTGTTCTTGGCTTTCCACCAGACAAAGAAACCGATCAGTGTGAAGACACCGTAGAACAGGTACATGAACGCCGTGGCGTAGTAGCCGGTACTAAAGAGCAGCGGTACGCCGACGACGTCGACGGCCACCCAGATCAGCCAAAACTCAACCCAGCCCTTGGCCATGCCGTACGTGGCCAGCAGGGAACCCACGAAGGTCCAGGCATCCGCCCAGACCGGTTCGTAGGACCCCAGACGCGCGAAGACCGGGGTGAGGGCTACGGTGCCGAGCAGCAGAACGGTGACCAGTCCGATCCGTTCCCGGCCGGAGGCCCACTGCGGCGTGACGGCCTCGCCGCCGTCGTCCTGGCTCTGTTTCCAGCGCCGCCAGCCGTAGATTGCGACGGCGATGAACATGACCTGGCGTCCGGCCTGGCCCAGCAGCGTAGCGGAATCGCTGGTGCCAAAGAGGGAGCCGAGGAACACGGTCAGGAGCAGGGCGTTGCCGATGATGCCCACCGGCCAGGCCCAGATTTTACGGCGCATGCCGCCGAAGGCACTGAGGAGCCCGAATATGTTGCCGACAACTTCACGCACCAGGAGGGACGAAGACCCCACCGGTACCTGAGCGTCAAAGAGCCACCGCAAAAAATCCATGTCGTTCCTATCCCTAAGCGGCAGCTCCGGGGTACGACAGTACGGTGCATCGACAGAAACATCCGCGCGGGCGGGGACGTTTAACCGTCGGTTCAACAAACTGCACGTGCTTCTCCCATCCAGACTTTAACTGTCGGTACTGGAATTTCACCAGTTCAACCGCACCGCTTTTCCCGGGGTTCGGGAGCTGCAGTGCGGGTCGCGGACTATAACCGCCGGTTCGGAATTACACCGACCCCGGAGCACGATTGTTGCTTTTATTCTTGCACAGTCAGACCGGCTGAGTGCCAATTCCCTTGAACACTCAAGTAACCTGCGTCACATTGGCCTGTTTCCTCGTCAGGTTCCGGTTTCCTCAGCCCAACGCATCGAACGGGGCCACCACCGGAGGATGCGTTTCCATGTCGAGCATCTCGGCCGAACTCGACAGCGCAGCACCGCGCAGGGCCTCAAGCACCTCGGCCGCCGGCCGTGTTGTGCGGTAAATCGCAAGGAACCGAACCTCCGGTTCACCCGGCGGGCAGCGGAAGCGTTCGACGGAACCGACCCCCGGAACGCGCTCGAGGATCTCGGGAATGTGAACCTCGTCGTACCACTTGTTGAAGCGTTCATCCGAGATGCCCGGACGGGGCGTCGTCGTCACCATCAGGACACCGCTGTTGTTGTTGTCCACCATTGCTCCCTTGCGGATTCGTGTGCGACAATTTTTCGAAGAGTAGCGTGAATCAACTGTTTGCTCCAGAGTAGGCGGCCGCTACGATGAAACGATGCCCATTGCTGTGGTAAGGATCATCCTCGACTCGACTCTGGAAACTGCGCAATTTGCCGCTGGCGTCGCCTATCTGCGCCAACGGGGTGCCGCCCTGGTTGAGCACACGGCCGCGCACGCTGAGCAGGGTTCAACCGAACTTGCGCTGCTCCGTGAGGGCGAATTCGCCGATTGGGGCGACCGCGAACTCCTGTCGCTCTGCGCGACCGCCTTTGGCGTTCCGGTTCGGCTCGGCGTCGTGACCTATGTGAGCCGCGGAACGGACGACGACGCGCGGGCCGTTCTGGAGCGCTTCGGCCTCTCCGGGGCGGTCAGCCGCGATGAAGCCGACGGCAGCGGGGACGTCACCGTGACCCTGGCGCGCGCGGACATGCGCCGGGTGCCGGAGAGCCGGGTGCACACAGCGCTCGAGGCCGCCCTCAACGAAACGGTGAGAATCGAACTCGTCGACGCTATTTCTCCTGCAGGAAACCCCGCAACAGGGAGTTTCGCAGAAAACGGTGGGCCCGTGCCGGGCTCGCCCGGGCGAAATCCTGATACGGTACCCAGCTGATGTAACGAATCTGCGGACCGACGGCGGCCGGGGCGCCAAGCGAACGAATGGCCCCCGTCGCAGCTCCCCGCTCGAGAACCCCTTCCAAAAGCCGGAGCCGCGCGCGGGTGCTGGCGTGGTAGGCCTGCATCGCCTGGTTGCCCGGCTTGCTCCAGGGATCGGTGAGCTTGACGATCTCGGTTTCCAGCCGGAAGCGGCGCTTGGCACTCACCATCACGAGGGCCAGTGCGTCCAATGAGGCCGCCTCGGAGGTGCCGGTCGTCAGTGCACTGCGCACCGCACCGTCCATGTGCCGTTCATAGGCGGTGAGGATCTCCGCCAGGAGTTCTTCTTTGGACCCGACCCGCCGATACAGAGTCCCCATGCGAACTCCCGCTGCATCGGCAATGTCCCGGACCGTCGTGGCATCGAATCCCCGCCGTGCGAACTCCACGCGTGCCGCAGCCACGATGTGGTCCCGGCTTGCCGGCTCCGAAGGGGTGCCGGGCTCCTTCCACGTCGTGATCGCCTGCCTCGCGGCTTGCAGCGCTTCGGATCGGTTCAGTTCTTCATCCGGTGGGACATCGGAAGCCAGGCCATCGAGGAGCATCGCGGTCTGGAGATTCGCGATGCGGCCCGCCTCCTCGATTCCCGGAGGGTTGACCGCCGAATGCAGGGTGAGACTGTCCAGGGCGAACCGGAGCAGGCCCGCATCCTGAGTCCGGGGATCGGGATCGGGCACGAGTTGTTGAACGGCTCGCTTCCAGACACGTTCCAGCCCAGGCGTCTGCCATTCCCGTGCTGCACGGAAGCGCTCCGAGGAGGCGCTGGGTGCCGTGTAAGCGATGAGTCGGAGCGCGGCCTTGCTGCGCAGCGAGAGATCCGTGACCGCGGTGGCGACCTCGACCAACTGATCCCGCGGGTCGGCAATTCCGGTGCGGAGCCTGCTCGACAGATCGTCGGCCAGTGCTGTGAGCTCACGTTGAAAGTCCTGCAGGATATCGAGCGCGATGTCCTCTTTGGAGTCGAAGTGGTGGTAGAGACTGCCCTGAAGCACTCCGACAGCCGTTGCGATGTCAGTCATCGTGGTCGATGAATACCCCGATTGCTCAAAGAGCTTGGTAGCGACCTGTCGGATCTCCTCGGTTCGGCCAACCGCCGAATCCCCCGCAGTGCTGCTTCCCCGTGATCCGTCCATCCGGCCATTATCCCGCACCCCGCATCCTGGCGCACGGGCCGACCCTGCCAAACCGGTTTCCCCAAAGTACTTGCCCTCAAGGCGGAGCAACAATTAGGTTCGGGCACGTGGCGCGCGGGCGCCCAATGAGAGGAGCTGGCATCGTGGCGCAGATCGAGATCAACGGAGGAATCGTCGAGTACGAGCTGCTCGGGCCGGAGGGCGGTGATGTGCTGACGGTGACGCCCGGCGGCAGGTTCAGCAAGGATTACCCGGGCGTGCGCCCGTTCGCCGAGGCCCTGGCGGCGGCCGGGAAGCGCGTACTCATCTGGGACCGGCCCAACACGGGGCGCTCCGACGTGCAACTGTTCGGCGCATCGGAATCCCACATGCGGTCCGAGACCCTGGCGGGAATGGTCCGCGAACTGAACCTCGGGCCCGTCATCGCCCTCGGCGGATCAGGCGGCGCACGCGACTCGATCGTCTTCACCATCGAGCATCCGGAACTCGTGCGCAAGCTCATCGTCTGGTCCATCGTCGGCGGGGCGTTCGCATCGATGAGCCTGGCCAACGTGTACATCATGAGTGAGATTCGCACCGTTCGACGCAGCGGCATCCCCGGTGTGCTGACCCAGCGGGGGCTGGCGGGCAGCTGGGCGGACCTCGTTGCCGACAATCCGCGCAACCGTCAGCGCCTGATCGATATCGGGGCTGAGGATTTCGAGCGCGTCATGTGGCGGTGGCTCGAAGCGTATGTGCCCAAGGCCACGGAGGCCATTCCCGGAGTGCCCGACCATCAGATGAAGTCCATCTCCGTTCCGACGCTGATCGTGCGCGGCGGGGAGGCCGACATCGATCACCCCAAACGGACATCCCTCGAGGTGCACTCCCTGATTGGCGGTTCCCGACTGATTGATCCCCCGTGGCCCGAGGACGCATGGGAGCGGGCCCAGGAAGCCAGGGACGCGGGGCAGGGCAGCATCTTCGATCCCTGGATGGATGCCGTGCCGAGCTTTCTTGACTTCATCGACGGGAATCCGGAGCGAGTAGGACAGGGTCTTGTGCAAACCCTTTCGGAGCAATACTTTGGTCCACATGGAATCTGATGGAACGCAGCCGGGCGTCACGGGCTGCCCTCGCATCGACGCGAGCGTGCACACATTCTTCGCCTCCGACCAGGAGCTGCGGAACTATCTCGGTGAGCCTTGGGCGAGCCGTGGTTTTCCGACACCGGACACAACCTTGACGGCGCCTCTCGGAGGGCGGTACGTCAGCGGCTCACAGCCGGATCCGGCGGCACACGCCGGCTCCGACCCCGATCTGGTGGGCAGGGCGATCTTCGACGAGCGCGGCTTCGACCTGGCCATCCTGCATCCGATGACCGTCGGCGTACTGCCGGACTGGCATCTGGAGTCGGCGATCCACGAGGCGACCAACCGGATGCTGGTGGAACGCTGGCTCGACTCGGGAACGTATGCCGACCGATACCTCGGGACAATCCGGGTCAATCCCAACGACATCGAGTCCGCCGTGAAGGAGATTCATCGGTGGGCCGCCCATCCCAAGGTCGTGCAGATCGCCCTGCCGATGCAGACTCAGGCACCGTACGGCCGGCCGCACTACAAGCCGCTGTGGCGTGCGGCCGTCGAAACCGGACTGCCGGTCGCGATCCATTGGGAGATGGGGCAAGGGATCACGCACCCGCCCACCCCCAACGGAACAGCGCGGACCTACCCTCAGCTCGTGGGGTTCCAGCCGCTGAACTTCGTCTACCACCTCATGAACATGATTGCCGAAGGGGTCTTCGAGGAGTTCCCCGACTTGAAGATCGTGTTCGCCGACGGCGCTGCAGACATGCTGACGCCCATGATGTGGCGCATGGACACCTTCGGCCGGCCGCACCTGGAGCAGACGCCCTGGTCGCCCCGGATGCCAAGTGACTATCTTCCCGGGCATGTCTGGTTCGTCAACGGCGCGCTCGACGGGCCGGGTGACGTCGAGTACGCGTCGGAATGGCTTCGGATGACGGGCAAGGAGGACATGCTCATGTTCGGATCGAGCTACCCCGACTGGCAGTGCTCGACCGTGGATTCGCTGCCGTCCGGATGGACGCGGCGGCAACGCGAGAAAGTGCTCTGGCGCAACGCCGCCGAACTCTATGGGATCCATGTTCCCGCCACCGTGTGATGCCGAAGGAGGCTGAGATGACACAGACAGAGATCCCCCAGACAGCGGAGACGCAGACCGTGCCCGTTAGGGTCGTGGACTGCGATGTCCATCCAACGCCGCGGCGGGGCGCCTTGGCGGAATACCTCGATACTCGGATCGCGCGCGAACAGGCGCTCAAGGCGGAGGGGGCCAACAACGGACTGGTCTACGATCCGCCGGATTTCCACCACTCGAAGGCCATGCGGGTCGATTCGTTCCCGGACGATGGGGAGTTCGCGTGCTCGGACCCGGATCTGGCCTTTCGTCAGCTGGTGCTCGACTCCGGATCCGACGTGGTGATGCTCGGTCCCACGACGGGTGGAATGGGTGACACAGAGGAAGAGGTGACCGCGATGGCTGCGGCCACCAACCTCTGGCAGGAGGCGCAGTGGCTTGACCCGGTGAATAACTGGCACGGCCGGTTCTACGGGTCCATTTGCGCCAACATCACCGAACCCGGGCGGGCAGCGCGGGAGATTGAGCGCTGGGCCGGCCATGAGCGCTTCAAACAGGTCCTGATTTATGCTGAGCCGCGACCTTCCTGGGGAAACCCCAAGTACGACCCGGTCTGGGAGGCCGCTGTCAAGCACGGCATTCCGGTGGCGTGCCATCTCAGCCGGGGGCTGCACAACCTTCTGCCGATGAGCCCGGTCGGGTTCATGACCTACAACCACGACTTCATGGTCACGTACTCGATGCTCGCGGCCAATCAGGTCATGAGCCTCATCTTCGACGGCGTCTTTGAACGGTTTCCGACTCTGAAGATCGTCTTCATCGAGCACGCCTTCTCGTGGATATTGCCACTGATGTGGCGGATGGACGCCATTCACGCGGCTCGCGGCAAGGAGACGGGCCTGAGCAAAAAGCCTTCCCAATATGTGTTGGAGAACATCTGGTTCACCACACAACCGCTCGACTACCCCGAGGACAAGCTTGAGCTGACCAGGTCGCTTGAATGGATGGAGGCCGACAAGATCATGCTGTTCTCTTCCGACTATCCGCACTGGACCTTCGACGAGCCCCGCTGGTTGGCCAAACACATACCGGAGCGCATGCGGAACGCGGTAATGCATCAGAACGCGATCGATCTGTTCGGGCTGCCGAGCCGCGTGGGGGCACTCGCAGGACAGGTGAGGGCGTTCTGATGGCACGCACTGAACTCCCCCGGGGCCGCGAGCATGTCGTCGCGACCGTTGACGAGATCCCCCCGGGTGAGCACAAGGTCGTCCCGATAGGGCGTTATGGAGTCGGCGTCTACAACGTGCGCGGAGTTTTCTATGCCATTGCCAACTACTGCCCGCACGAGGGCGGCCCGCTGTGCGTTGGCCGCACCCGCGGAACGAACGTCGTCGACCAGGAGCGTCCCGGCGGAGCACGGCAAAGCCGTGAGGGCGAGTTCATCTACTGCCCCTGGCATCAATGGGGTTTCGAGCTGGCCACCGGAACAACCACCGTCAAGCCCGAGTGGAGCATTCGCACCTACCCGGTCCGCATCGACGGCGACCAAGTGGTGATCACCGCGTGAGCGCCCCGGCGGGTACCACTGTGGGTGTTCCGGTTGCCGTCTATCCGGCGATCGAGCCACGCCTCCTTCGCCTCGACGGTGCCGAGGACGTGAACGCGTACCTGGACGGCGGCGGGTACGCGCCTCTGCTCGACCCTGACGCACTGCTCGACCAGGTCACTGCCGCGGGTCTGCGGGGACGCGGCGGAGCAGCGTTCCCTCTTGCCCGAAAGATAACCACTGTGCGGGGCGGCAGTGTTGCGCCGGTTGTGATTGCCAACGGCGAGGAGGGCGAGCCGTCGTCCGTCAAGGACAAGTGGCTGCTGCGCAACCGTCCGCACCTGGTCCTTGACGGTTTGCGGCTCGCTGCCGTTATGGCGGGTGCGGAGCGAGCGTACGTATACCTCTCGGACCCCTTGGCTGCCGACAGCATTGAACGCGCGCTCTTGGAGTATCCCGGTCGGGCAAGGAACGGACCCGACATAACCGTCCACCGGGTATCCCCCGCGTACGTGGCGGGAGAGGAAACGGCTGCCGTGCGTTCCCTCAACGGCGGCCCGGCACTGCCCTCCGATAAGCCGCCGCGTCCGTTCGAGCGCGGCGTTGACGACCGGCCCACTCAGGTGAGCAACGTGGAGACGCTCAGTAATCTGCCGCTGATCCATGCCAGGGGCAGCGCCTGGTACCGCTCGGTGGGAACCGACGATTCAACCGGGACCTACCTGATGACGCTTTCGACGTCGGGCGGCACCGTCCTGGCGGAGGTGCCGTTCGGTGTCACGCTTCGAGAGGTGCTGACGTGGCGCGGGCACGATGCCCCGGTCACGGGTGCGCTGATGGGAGGCTACTTCGCGGGGCTCCTTTCCTCCCGCGTATTGGATCTTCCTCTTGAGTACGTCGCGGTTGCTGCCGCGGGCAGCGGCCTGGGGTGCGGAGCGGTCGGCGTCCTTGACGAGCACACCTGTCCAGTGACCGTCGCCGGCGGAGTTCTCCAGTACTTCGCGGCCAACAACGCCGGTCAATGCGGTTCGTGCTTCAACGGAACAGCCGCCATGGCCGCCGTTGTCACCGGCTTGCGGCTTGGCCGAGCCCGGGAACCCGATATCGACCGGCTGCGCCAATGGGCGGCCGGCCTCCGGGGCCGTGGGGCGTGCGGCACCTTGGACGGCGCAACCAATGCTGCTGCAACTCTCCTGCGGGAGTTCCCGGATGCCGTCGAATCCCACCTGATCGACGAATGCTCGTCCTGCATTACCAAAGGTGAGCATTTACCCGCACCGTTCGCGGTCCATGGATATTGAGGAGGCAATTTTGCGCATCAAACTCGATAGGACGGTCTGTGACGGCTTCGGTGCGTGCGCGCTGCACGCGCCGGAGATCTTTTCCCTCGACGACTGGGGTTACCCGTCACTCATGAGGGGCGGTGAGATTCCGCCGGAGCAGGAGGCTGGCGTGCGCCGGGCGATCCTGGATTGTCCGGCACACGCGATCCTCGATCTCGCGGACATGCACCCGGAGCGTCTGGGCGGAGACCCGGGCGTTTCGAGGTCCGGGCGCCCGGACGCGAAATGTCCACTGAAGGAGCGCTTAAAGCAACGATGAACACTTGCCGGTCGACGCCATTCCACAAACGAATCTGAGCAAACATCTGGTTCTCTTCGGAGGCTGCTTCGTTGAGATTGGAACTATTAACAGTGAGGTTAATGATGACCACCACAACCAATCATCTCCCCGCCGACAACATCGAGTCTGCGATCGCTTTGGGCCCGAACGGTGACGATGTCAATGCGAAGGTCCCCCACCACATGGGCGACTCGTTGCATGTTCCGGCGGAACGCTATTACTCGCGGGAGTTCTTCGAGCTCGAGAAGAAGCACCTCTGGCCCCATGTGTGGCAGATGGCTGCTCGCGAGGAGGAGATCCCCCAGCCCGGCGACTTCGTGGAGTACGAGGTCGTCGGTCAATCCCTGCTCATCGTGCGTCAGCCCGACATGAGTGTGAAGGCACTGCACAACGCGTGCCGGCACCGGGCCACCGAGCTCGGCAAAGGCTGCGGCCGATTCGCAGGAGACCAGATCGTCTGTCCGTTCCACGGGTGGCGCTGGAAGACCGACGGTTCGATCAGCCACGTCTTCGGCCGGGAGGGCTTTGATACGGAAAGCCTGAACCCGGACAACATCAATCTGCGGGAAGCACAGTGCGATACGTGGGGCGGCCATGTCTGGGTCAATCTGGATCTGAATGCCCCTCCGCTGCTGGAAGGGCTGTTTCCGGCCGCAAACATCCTGGAGCGGATGGGCGTGCCGAACATGCGGGCGAAGTGGTGGAAGGAAGCCATCATCAACTGCAACTGGAAGCTCGCTCAGGAAGCGTTCTTCGAGGGTTGGCACGTGAAGCAGACCCACCCGCAGCTCTACACCTACGCCGGCGATATGGACAGTGAAGTCAACAAGCAGAACGTCGCATACACGGCGTTCCTCAACGGTCACGGCCGTTTCCAGAGCGGCGATGCGCGCCAGTCATACGGCGGAAAGGCCGACTTCCTCGAGTCGGCGCGCAACTTGCAAAAGGGTCAGGACGCGATGACGCTGGAACGCGACCTCACCGTCTTCGAATCGGTTGCCGGGGGCATGGACACCAGCACGCCGGAATACACGCAGAAAGCACTCACCGCGTTGTTCCAGTTCTGGGCCGGGGCCGGCATCAAGGCGCCCGAACTCACTCCCGAGGTCATGAAGATGTGGGGCGGTGACATCCACCTCTTTCCGAATTACCTGATGCTGCCCATGTACACGAACTGCCTCGCGTACCGGATCCGTCCGTACAACGATGACCCTGACTGGTGCCGGTTTGAGGTGTGGTCGCTGACGACCTACCCCGACGGCCACGAGGACGGGCGGCTGACCCTCGCCGGCAGGTACGACAAGGACGACGCCGATCACTGGGGGCTGATTCCCCGGCAGGACTTCGCCAATTTGGAACGCATGCAGCGTGGAATCAAGAACCAGACCATGACCCAGACGACCTTGTCCGAGCTTTGGGAGAACACGATCGCGAACATGCATCAAGAGCTTGACCGCCGGCTGGCAGCGGAGCTCTGAGGAGCCATGTTCACGGAGAACACCGCACAGGATCTCAGTCTCGCCCAGGACGCACCGTTTACGCGCGCCCTGGGCGCCAAGCTCATCGACATCGACCGGAACCGGATCAACGGGTCGGACGAACTGGTGCTCCGAAAGGCTGTCTTCGGACTGCTGGAAATCGTAGGAGATCTCGAGGCGCGGATCAGCGCCCTGGAGGGGCCCGAAGCCCGGGCACTGTGGCGGGCGAAGCTCGAAGCCGAGTTGGCTGGTCCAACTCCTGATGAAGTCCGGCGAGGCGAATGATGCGTCCAAAAACAGGGGGTGGCGTATGCCCCACGTAAAAATCCTGCCGGCCGGCGTCACCCTCGAGGTCAACCCCGGGGAGGCCGTGGCCGAGGCGGCATGGCGCCAGGGATTCGTCTGGCCAACGCAATGCTGGGGCCAGGCCGACTGCATGACCTGCTTCACCAAAATCGTCGACGGGGAGCGCGATGCCGTCCCTGCCGACGAGGTGGAACGCGATGCCATTCGACTCAAGATGACCGGTCGAATGCGGAATGACAGTCTCATCCGGCTGGCCTGCCAACTGCGCTGCACGGGCTCGTCGCTCGTGGTGGAGAAGAGGGGCTTTCGGCCGGCCGAGTCCGAAGACAACAACATGGAACCAGTGGAGAGGAGCGCGACATGAGCGCATCCGAGGACAGCACGTCCGGGAAGACCCCGGAGTTGGGCACAGATGTGCTCCGCGAGCTTTGGCGGTCGATGACGCGTGAGGAAGCTCTGGACACGCGCATCCTCAAGGGCATCAAGCGCGGTGAACTTGCAACTGTCATCTGGCCCTCCCGCGGCCAGGAGGCGGTATCGGCGGCGATCGGCCAGGTGCTGCGCCCGGACGACCGGCTGATCACCACTTACCGCGGGCTGCACGATCATGTGGCGAAGGGGGTGCCCCTCACCGAGATTATCGGCGAGGTCATGGGCACTGCCGTCGGTGCCTCACGGGGTAAGGGCGGGACGATGCATATCGCCGATCCGGACCACGGGGTGCTGCTGACGACCGGGATTGTCGGCTCGGGTGTGCCCATTGCAGTGGGCGTCGCACTCGCAGCCGTGAAGTCCGGATCGGACCGGGTCACGGCCGTAACGTTCGGTGATGGTGCGACGAACACCGGTTCATTCCATGAAGGCGTCAACCTGGCTGCCGCCTGGCAGCTCCCCGTCGTCTTCATCTGCCAGAACAACCTCTATGCCGAGATGACGCCGGTCGAGGACACCATGGCGATCGAGCACGTTGCCGACCGGGCCAAGGGCGTGGGCATGCCTGGAGTCACGGTCGACGGCAACGACCCGGTCGCCATGGTTCTCGCATTGACGGAGGCGGTCGACAGGGCGCGTTCCGGCGGCGGGCCGACATTGGTTGAGGCGGTCACGTTCCGGTTCGAAGGTCACTATGCCGGCGACTCGGCCCCGTACATCCCCGCTCAACAGCTGGCGCATCAGCGTGAACTTGATCCCATGATCACGTTCCCCCGCTATCTCCTGGCACATGGATTTACCCAGGTGGAGCTCGATGAGATCAGCGCCGAATCCGTCGAGGCGGTCGAGGAAGCCCTCAAGACGGTCCTAGCAGCACCCCTACCGGACATGGAAGAGATCCGGTCCGATGTCTACGCCGATGGATTGGTGGTCACCCATGACTGAAACCCGTGTTATTTCGATTCGAGAAGCGCTCAACGAGGCGCTCGACGAGGCGCTGCGGACGGATCCGACTGTCTTCCTCCTGGGCGAGGACCTGGCCGATCCGGCCGCCGGCGTCAACGCGGTGACCCGAGGGCTTGCGACAAAGTACGGCGCAGACCGGGTCATGAACACTCCGATCTCTGAGGCAGCGATCATTGGTGCCGCCGTCGGTGCCGCGATCGAGGGATACAAGCCCGTTGCCGAAATCATGATCATGGATTTCATCGGGATCGCCATGGATCAGATCGTCAACCACGCCGCGAAGGTGCGCTACATGTCAGGCGGCAGGACGACGAGCCCGATCACGGTCCGCACAGCGGTATTCGCAGGCACTGGCTCCGGCGGCACGCACTCCCAGTCGCTCGAAGCCTGGTTCATGCACGTGCCCGGCATGAAGGTGGTCTACCCGAGCAATCCGGCCGATGCCAAAGGTCTGCTGCTCTCGGCGATCTTCGATCCCGACCCGGTCCTGGTCATCGAAGCGTCGCGCCTCTACGGGGTCAAGGGCGAGGTGCCGGTCGGGGACGGCCACCGGGTCCCCATCGGCAAGGCCGTCGTCGCCAAGCCAGGAAAGGACCTCACGATCGTCACCTACGGTCAGGCCACCGCTCTGGCGCTGCAAGCGGCAGAGCGGCTCGGCGAAGAGGGTGTGGATGCCGAAGTGATCGACCTGCGCACCCTGCTGCCGCTCGACATGGACACGGTCCTGGAATCCGTGGGCCGTACGCGCCGCGCGGTCATCGCACACACCGCCACCACCGTTGCAGGTCCGGGCGCGGAGATCGCGGCCCAGATTTCAGCCAAGCTGTTCGGCATCCTCGACGGGCCTGTCCAACGGGTTGGCGCACGCTTCACTCCGATCCCGGCCCGGGCTTCGGAGTCCGCCGTAACGCTCAGTGTCGATGGCATTGTCGACGCCGCACGAACAACCATGGGAGCCATGCGTGTCTGACTATGTAGCTGTGAAAATTCCGAAAATTTCGATGTCGGCAGAGGAGGTTCTTTTCGTGGAATGGCTGGTTGAGGATGGTGTGCCCATCGGCGAGGGCGACGTTATCTACAGCGTCGAGACGGACAAAGTGGGAACGGAGGTCGAAGCGGCCACAAGCGGCGTGCTCCGGCACGGCACTGCCGTCGGGGACGAGACGTACGCCGTCGGCACTGAAATCGGCCGGATCGAGCGTGCAGCATGAACGCCGTCGTGTGGGACGAGGAATTCGACGTCGTCGCGATCGGCAGCGGTGGAGGCGGCCTGCTCGCCGGCATCGCTGCACGTGAGGCAGGAGGCCGTGCGCTCGTCGTGGAGAAGCGCGACCTCTTCGGCGGGTCCACTGCGATGTCCGGCGGAGTTATGTGGCTTCCGAACAACCCGCTGATGCAGAAGGACGGGATCGAAGACTCCGACGAGCTGGGAATGCAGTATTTCGCTTCCACAGTCGGCGACGTCGGGGCGGCATCGACCGTTGCGCGCCGTCGGGCGTTCATCCACGAGGGCCAGGCCATGATTCGCCTGCTGGAGCGAAAAGGCGCACGCTTCACACGGTGCGTGAACTACAGCGACTATTACTCGAACCACGAGGGCGGCCACGCAACCGGGCGTTCGATCGAGCCTCTGCCCTTCGCCGGGCGGCGGCTCGGCAAGTGGCTGTCCAAGATCCAGCCGGGCATGGCCTCCGGCCTTGGCATGGCTGTCATGACCAACGAACTGCGCGACGTGCAGTACTTCAACCGGTCGCCGCGGTCGCTGGTCACGGCGGCGCGGGTGCAGTTGCGGACATGGACCGCCGGCGTCACCAAGCGTCCCGTCCTGACGAACGGGACGGCGCTCGTGGCTGAACTGGTCAAAATGTGCGTGGACAGTGGCGTGGATCTCTGGCTGGACACGTCGTTCCGCGGATACGTCGTCGAAGAGGGCGTCGTGACGGGTGTGCGTCTTGAACGGGACGGCAAGCCGGTCGCGGTCCGTGCCCGGCACGGTGTCGTCATGGCCGCAGGAGGCTTCGCCCGCAATGCCGACCTGCGGCAGGAGTATGGCGGCGACCAATGCCCCGATCCGTCGTGGACAATGGCCAATCCGGGAGATACCGGTGACACCATAGCCGCGACCCTCGAGCTGGGGGCGTTGACCGATCTGATGGACGAAGCCTGGTGGCTTCCGAGCCCTCGCCGGGAGCTGGCCGCCGGCACGCTGTCGGCGGCGAGAAACCGCCCCCGCACCATCATGGTGGGCGCGGACGGGCGGCGGTTCGTCAACGAATCCAACTCGTACGTTGAGATTGGCAAGGCGATGTTTGCCCGGCAGAAGGTCACCGGCGCCGTTCCCTCCTGGCTCATCTTCGATGACCGCTATCGCCGGACGTATGCGCACAAGGCCAGCCTTCGGTTTGGGCAGCTGCCGAAGGAGTGGCTGGATTCCGGGCTCCTGAAGCGTGCGGACACGCTGGCTGAGCTGGCCGTGCAGTGCGGGATCGATCCGGAGGGTCTCGCCGACCAGGTGGCGAAATTCAATCGGCACGCTGTGCAGGGGCGCGATCCGGAGTTCGGTCGGGGAAGTTCCGCCTACAACCACTGTCTGGGTGATCCCAACCCCTTCGTGGTGAATCCTGCGGTCGGGCCGCTGGATACCGGGCCTTACTACGCGTTCGAAATCGTGCCGGCCGACGTCGGTACATCCGGCGGGTTCCTTACCGACGAGTCCGGGCGCGTTCTGTCCGCAGAAGGCCCGATTCCCGGGCTGTATGCAACCGGCAACTCCACGGCGACCGTGATGGGACGCCACTATCCAGGGGCCGGAGCGAGCATCGCATACTCGATGGTCTTCGGCTACATCGCCGCACGTCACGCGATGGACACTGCCATTGAAAGGAATCATCAGGCTAAGAAGGAAGCGGCGCCTGAACTGCTGCTGCCCGAGCCGTCCTAACGGATTCGGCACAGCGTTCAGGCGGATCCCGGTTGCCCGCCTCGGGTTCTCCGGGATTCTGGCGCCGTTTCGGGAAATCCCTGCCGGCAAGGGCAGGGATTTCCCGAAACAGTCGAATCTGCCCTCAGCCGGCGGAGACGGCCTGCGCGGCAGCGCGGAGCTTACGGATCGCCTCGTTGGGATCCCCGCTGCCGTACACGGCCGATCCGGCCACAAACACGTTGGCTCCGGCCTCGGCCGCGCGTTCAATCGTGTCGGCGGAAATGCCGCCGTCCACCTGCAGTGCCAGCGGCAGGCCGGAGCCGCGGATGGCCTCGGCGGCCCGGCGGATCTTCGGCAGCGTGATGTCCAGGAATTTCTGCCCGCCGAAGCCCGGCTCCACGGTCATGATCAGCAGCATGTCCAGCTCGGAGAGCATGTCCAGGTACGGCTCAACCGGGGTGGCCGGACGCAGCGCCATGCCGGCCTTGGCTCCGCGGTCGCGGATGTCCCGGGCCAGTTTGATCGGCGCGGCGGCCGCTTCCACATGGAAGGTCACCGATGCCAGTCCCAGCTCCGCGTAGGCCGGAGCCCAGCGGTCGGCGTCGGAAATCATCAGGTGCGCGTCCAGCGGCAGCGTGCTGACCTCCTGGATCCGCTGCACCACGGGCAAACCCAGGGTCAGGTTCGGCACGAAGTGGTTGTCCATTACGTCCACGTGGACGGCATCGGCGGTGCTGATCCGTTCCAGCTCGGCCTGCAGGTTGACGAAGTCGGCCGAGAGGATGCTCGGGTTGATGCAGCACTTGCTCATGGTTCTCCTTGTGGACTTGCTGAAATCAGGGCTTGCGGCGGATCAGGGCTTGCGGCGGATCAGGGCAAGGAACATGGCATCGGTGGCATGGATGTGCGGCCACAGCTGCGCGGTCGACTCATGTCCGGCGCCCAGGTTTCCGGTCAGGCTGACGGCGTCCAGTGCGGCGCCGGCATCGAGCAGCTCCAGGTCGTTGCGCAGGCGCAGCACGTCGGTGACGACGGCGGTGGTCTCGGCCGGATGCGGCGAGCACGTCACGTAGGCCACCACGCCGCCGGCCTTCACGGCGTCGACGGCGGCGGTGAGCAGGTCCCGCTGCAGTGCACCCAGCTCCCCCACGTCGGAGGGCTTGCGGCGCCAACGTGATTCCGGCCGGCGGCGCAGGGCGCCGAGGCCGGTGCACGGGGCGTCCACCAGGATGCGGTCGAAGGTGTCCGGATACTGCTCGGCGATGCTGCGTCCGTCGCCGGTGCGCACATCCCAGACCTCGCCCGGAACGGCCTCCAACGCCTGGCGGACCAGTTTGGCGCGGTGTGCCGCCGGTTCGTTGGCCAGCAGGACGGCGCCCTGTTCGTTGGCCAGGGCGGCAAGCAGCGCCGCCTTGCCGCCGGGTCCGGCGCACAGATCCAGCCACTGTTCGCCGTCGCGGCTTCCGTCCGCGGTGCGGTCACCCAGGTCCAGGCCGGCGAGGGCGCGGGCGACCAGCTGCGAGCCGGCGTCCTGCACGCGGGTGGTGCCGGCCCGCACCGAGTCCAGGCGGCCGACGTCGCCGGCCGAGTACAGTGCCGAGTCCACCACGAGTTCGCCGTCAACGGCTCCGGCGGCGCGGGCCTCGTCCAGGTTTCCCAGGCCGGGCAGGGCCACCAGGTTCACGACCGGGGCGTCGTTGTCGGCCTTGAGCAGTTCGGTGATTTCGTCGACGCTGCGGCCGTGGGCCACGAGGGACTGGCGCAGGGCGCGGACGATCCATTCCGGATGGCTGTGTTCGATGGCTGCGCGGCGGGTGGCGTCGGTTTCGTCCCGGGTCAGCTCCGCGACCCAGGTGTCCAGGTCACGGGCGGCCACCTTGCGCAGCACGGCATTGATCAGCGCTGAGGGCCCGGCGCCGATGACGGCGCGGGCCAGGCCGACGGTCTGGTCCAGGGCCGCATGGGGCGGAACCCGCATGGCCAGCAGCTGATGAGCGCCGATGCGCAGGGCGTCCAGAACGGCGGGGTCGAGCTTGTCCAGCGGGCGGTCCACGCACTTGGCCAGGACGGCGTCGTACGTGCCCTGCCCGCGGAGGGCACCGTAGGCAAGTTCGGTGGCGAAGCCGGCATCGCGCTTGTCGAGCTGGTGCTTGCGGATGCTCTTGGGCAGCACCAGGTTGGCGTAGGCGTCGTCCTCGGAGACGGCGCGCAGTACCTCGAAGGCCACCAGCCGGGCCGGGTCAGCGGCGCGGGTTCGCTGTCCCGGCGCCTGGGCGGTGCGGCTGCGGACGGCGGGACGGCTGCGTTCGCGGCCCTTCTCGTTCCGTTCCTTGTTGCTTCCCGAAGAGCCCTGGGACGCTTTGGCCGAGGAGTTTTGGTTCTGGGGAGTGCTGTTCTGCGGGGTCATTCGAAGACCACGTCCTCACGGTTGGCCAGGCCGCGGGCCCAGTCGGCCCCCGGCATCATTTTCTTGCCGGCGGGCTGTACCTGCACCAGTTCCAGGCCGACGGATCCGGTGCCCACCACGGCGGATGCCTGTGTGCCTCCGGTGAAGCGGACCTGGCCGGGAGCCAGATCGGTGATGTCCGGGCGCAGCGCTGCCGAGCCGATCTTGAACCGGGCGCCGTCCCAGGTGGTCCAGGCCCCCGGTTCGGGTGTCACGCCGTTGATCCGCCGGCGGATGGCCAGCGCCGGCTGGTGCCAATCCACCCGCGCGTCGTCAATGGTCAGCTTGGGTGCCAGCGTCACGTCGCCGGACTGCGGCACCGCGTGTGCTGCGCCGGCGTCGATCGCCGACAGGGTTTGGGCGAGCAGCACGGCACCGCTGTGCGAAAGCCGTTCCAGGAGCGCGCCGCTGGTGTCCTCCGGGGAAACGGTTTCCGTCAGCTGCCCGTACACCGGTCCGGTGTCCAGGCCCTTTTCGAGCAGGAAGGTGGAGGCTCCGGTGACGTCGTCGCCGTTGATCACCGCATGCTGCACCGGTGCCGCGCCGCGCCAGGCCGGCAGCAGGGAAAAGTGCAGGTTGATCCAGCCGTGCGCGGGGATGCTCAGGGCCCGTTCCGGAATCAGTCCGCCGTAGGCCACGATCGCCGCGACGTCGGGGTTGGCGGCACGGATGGCGGCGACGGCGTCGTCGTCGATCTTGGCGGCGCGGATCACGGGCAGGCCGAGTTCCTCAGCGCGGGCGGCAACGGGCGACGGCGTGAGCGTGCGTTTGCGGCCCAGCGGCGCGTCGGGGCGGGTGAGTACCGCGACGACGTCGAAGCCGGCTTCCAGCAGGGCGTTCAGTGAGGGGACGGCGACGGACGGGGTGCCGGCGAAAAGTACGCGCATGGCCACGGGCCGCTAGGCCTGTCCGCGGATGCCGGAACCGAAGGATCCGCCGCCGAAGGACGCTCCGGCTCCGAAGGCCGAGCCCACCGTCTGGGCGCGCTCCGCCGTCGTGCGTCCGGCAATGGCGTCGTAGTCCGCCTGGCGGATGGCGCGCAGGGCCTTCTTGCGGTTTTCACCTTCCAGCCGGTCGATGTACAGCACACCGTCCAGATGGTCGGTTTCGTGCTGGAAGGCGCGGGCCAGCATCCCTTCACCCTCGACGCTGACGGGGTTGCCGTTCTTATCCACGCCGGTGACTCGGGTCCAGCGGTACCGCGGCACCGGGTAGCCCAGGCCGGGGATCGAGAGGCAGCCCTCCATCTGGTCTTCCTGCCGGTCTTCGCTCAGTTCCAGCACGGGGTTGACGACGTGTCCGGCCTGGCCGTCGATCCGGTAGGTAAAGACCCGGAGACTGACGCCGACCTGCGGCGCGGCGAGGCCGGCACCGTCAACGTCCTCCATGGTTTCTTCCATGTCGGCAACGAGCTTGGCCAGTTCAGGCCCGAAGTCCGTAACTTCCTCGGCGGGGGTCCGCAGGACTGGGTCGCCGATAATCCGGATGTTCAGGATTGCCATCTGGGGTTCGTTCCTTACTGTTGCTGCTGACTGGTGCACGGTGATGCAGGGTGGTGCAGGGTGGTGCGAAATCTTAGGACACAGATCTGTCCAAGTACCAGTCTAGTTGGGCCGGACATGATGCATCGCCTCGGGCACTTCGCCTGCCCGGGGGTGGAGCTTGCGGGACGGCTTACGTGGCGGAGGGCTGCGCAGCGGAAACCGCGTGGGCTCCGACCGGAGGCGGCGAAATGGGCAGCAGGGCCGGCCCGGCACCCGCGACGTCGTACGAGGTTTGCCAGAGCCGGCGGAGAGCGCAGAACTTGAACCAGTGCTGCGGCAGAACCGCCGGGTTGGCGCGCATCGGCCGGACCTCGGTCTGTCCGACCGCAACGCCGAGCAGCAACGGATCCTCTCCATAGGCCCAGGGCTCCCAGATGCCCTTACCAGCGTCGACGAGCGATTCTTTAGCCTTCATTCCGGCGACCAGCTGCATAACCACCTTGTCATCCAGCGGCTTGACCTGCCCGTCGCGGTCAGTGTTTTTGGTCTTGTAGTCGATCAGGCAGAGCCGGCCGTTGATACGGGCCACCAGGTCCAGGGTTCCGGCGTAACCCACTTCGTCATTCCACACGGTGATCTCCGGCGCCAGGGGCTCCACCTGGTAGAGGTCCCACCATTCGTCGAAGCGGTCTGCGAACTGGTGCTCGCCGTGTTCCAGGAGCGCGGTGCGTGCTGCTTCCAGTTCATGCGGAAGATCCAGGGCACGCAGCGATACCTGCTCGCAGTAAAAATGCACCCGGGTGCCTCGTTCGGCTGCGGAATTCCGATACCGTTCCGAGGCGCGCGACGCTTCCTTGACCACGCTGCGCAGGGCTCCCGGGTTGCCCAGGCTGGCAGCAAGCTTCGGATCCTTGACGACGGCAGTGGCTGCCATGTGCCCGTGCCATCCGTCCAACGAGGTCATGGACCCCTGGGAAATGACCGTGGTGATGGACGGCACCGTGGGAGGTTCCGAGAGGGAGCGGGAGTACATCCGCCCGAATTCTGTTGCATGTGCCAGAGCTGGATCAGTCATGTCTTCAGTTTGTCACCCGGCACCGACGTTTATGCAAAACGGGTACCCGCCCAGCTTTCCGCACCGCGGCTGGTCACGAAGGGCTGTCCGACGAGGGTCGTCAGGAGAGGCTCGCGGTGTCCCGGGTCGCAGCCGGCGCGCTGGCCTCGCGGTGCAGCATGGTCTCGACCATGTGGGCGCTCTTCCATCCTGCGTCGGTCTGCACGAACCGGTGGTCGTAGTAACCGTAGTGATGCGAGGTGGTTTTTTCTCCCGGCAGCACGCACGGGTTGTAGAAGAAGGCGCGCACCTGGCATTCGCTGCCCTCAAAGCGGTAGCTGAAATTGGTGATGTAATGCTGCGTCCAGGACATCGCACCAAAGATCGGCTCAAAGAAGGCCACGATCTCTTCGGGAGTGCCGCGCAGCGGCAGGGAGTTGGAGTAATCCACGTCCGCGTTCTCCGTGAAAACGGACTTGTAAAGCTCCCAGTCCTGTTCATCCACGCCGGTGGCGTAGTTCGCCAGTTGTTGTTGGATTTCGAGCCGGGCAACCGCTTCGGTCAGTTCCATCGTTTCGCTCCTTGTGCTGTCACGTGGCTCGGGAATGCCCGCTCGTCGCCAAAACTAGCTGAGAGTCGACCCGGACACAAGGGGGCTGGACCAAATTTTTGTTCCGTGATTCCATGAGGGAAACGTTGTTCCCCTCATCAGAGAGCCGCCAGGTACCAGTCATGGACTCCGACCTCACTCCCGACCAGAAAACCTTCCGCGACACCACGCGGAACTTCCTCAACAAGACGAGCAGCAGCCCACAGATCCGCGCTCTGGCCGACTCCGGTGCGGGCACCGACCGGACGTGGTGGTCGCAGGGTGCCGAGCTTGGGTGGACGGCCATGCTCGTTCCGGAAGACCTTGGCGGAGGAACGGTTTCCGGAGAACCGCTGCGGGACCTGTGCCTGGTGGCCCGGGAGTTTGGCCGCACCTGCGCTCCCGGACCGTTACTGACCACAAGCGCCGTCCTGACCGGGCTGGCCGCTGCCGGTGAAGCCCACGCTGAGGCGATCGAGGCGATTATGACCGGCGACAGCATTGCGAGCTGGGCGTTTTACGAACCTTCGCGCGGCTGGGACTCGTCGACCCCCGGAACGGCGGCCGATCCCCTGCCCGGTGGCGGCTTCACACTGTCGGGAACCAAGGACCGGGTCGAAGCCGGCGAATCCGCCGACCTTTTCCTGGTGACCGCCCACAGCCCCGGGGGCCCGGTCCAGGTCCTTGTCCCCCGCGACACCCCGGGGCTCTCGGTCACGCCGTCATGGTCGCTGGATGCCACCCGCCGCTTCGCCACCCTCTCCTTTGCAGGTGCAGTGGTGCCGCCGGGGGCGGTGGTGCAGCGCGGAGAGGCTGCCCGGGAAGCCGTCGAAACGCAGCTGCACAACACCGCCCTGCTCGCCGCTGCCGAGATGACCGGCGCCCTCCAGGGCATGTTCGATGTGACTATCCAATGGATGTTCGACCGCTACACGTTCGGACGGCCCCTGGCCTCCTATCAGGCGCTCAAACACCGGATGGCTGACAACAAGACGGCCATGGAGGCGTGCCTGGCCACCACAGCCGGTGCCGCCGGCGCGCTGGACTCGGGTGCTCCGGATGCGCACGAAATGGTGAGCATCGCCAAGACCTACGTAGGCGACAAGGTGCCGGCCATCCTGCAGGACTTCGTCCAGTTGCACGGCGGGCTCGGTGTCACCTGGGAGCATGACCTTCACCTGTACCTGCGCCGCACTGCCTGCGACCGTGCGTTGTACGGCACCCCCGATGAACACCGCCGGCGGATCGCCGCCACTCTCGAAGGGAACGCAGCATGAGCACCGCCACCAGCACCGGAACCGCCGACGCGACCGGCACCGAGCCCGTGGAAGAGTTCCGGCTGCGCGCCCGCGCCTGGCTGGCGGAGAACCTGCCGCCGGCTGCGGACACTCCCGCCGGCAACATCGACGACGACGTCTGGCTGCGGGCGCGGGTTCTGCAGGGCCGAATCCATGCCGGCGGATTCGCCGGCATCTGCTTTCCCAAGGAGTACGGCGGCCTGGGACTCGGCCCCGACCATCAGCATGCTTTCAACGAGGAGGCGGCAGGCTACGAACTGCCGATCGTCCTGAACGTGCCGTCCGTGGCGATCTGCGCGGCAACGATCCTGGACCTGGGCACTGAGGAGCAAAAAAAGCAGTACCTGCCGGGCATCATCAGCGGACGGGATGTCTGGTGCCAGCTGCTTTCGGAGCCGGGCGGCGGCTCCGATCTGGCCGGTGTCATCACCAAGTCGGAGCGGAACGGCGAGGATTGGACGATAAACGGTTCCAAGGTCTGGAGCTCGGCTGCCTACGCCGCGGACTACGGGCTCTGCCTGACCCGCTCCAACTGGGACGTTCCCAAACACAGCGGACTGACAATGTTCATCCTGCCGCTGAAAGCACCGGGCGTCACGGTCCACCGCATCAAGCTGGTCAACGGCGCCAACGAGTTCTGCCAGGTCTTTTTTGACGACGTGCGCCTGCCGGCCGGAAACGTCGTCGGCGCGGTCGACGACGGGTGGGCAACCGCCTCGCAGCAGCTCTTCCACGAGCGCAACGCGATGGGCGGCGGATCGCCGTATGTCAGCGGTCCCCGGTTCAGCAAGGCGGCGCACGGCCCCAACCTGCTCGAACTGGCCCGCGAAACGGGCCAGCTTGGCGACACCTCCGTCCGCGACCAGCTCGCCGATGTTCGCATCATGCAGGTGGTGTCCAAACAGCTGGTGCGCCGCATCGGCAGCGCCATCGCCACGGGCGAACTCACTCCCCAGGCAAGCTCGATCCTCCGGCTGTTCGAGGCCGAGCGCACCTGGACCGAGTACGACGCCGCCTTCCGGATCGCCGGCGCAAACGCCGTCGCGGGGCCAAGCCTTCAGGACCCGGGCCACGGACATGCAGGCCTGCGCTACCTCTCCCGCCAGGCCGGAAGCCTCGGCGGCGGCAGCACTGAAATCGCCCGCAACATCATCAGCGAACGCGTCCTTGGCATGCCCCGGGAGGCAGCTGCCGACCGCGGCGTCGCCTTCAAGGACGTCAAGCGGGGCGGCGCCTGACACATGTTTCCGAGGCCAAACGGCCCCGGGAACCGTCTCAGCCCCCGAAAACTCGGGGTGCCTGCGCTAATATTTGCTCCGGGGGCATTCCTCCCGCCGGACACCGATTAAGGTCTGCGATCCGCCACCGCGGATCGCGAACCGCCTATAGAGGGACGCCCATGCCAAGCGAAGCTGCAACCATCGATGTGCCGCAGTCGGGGGGCGCCCGCACCGACGAGATCCGCGCGGCTGCTGGGGCACTCTTTGCTTCCAAGGGCTACGCGGCAACCACCATGAACGACATTGCCCAGGCTGTCGGTATTCTTCCCGGCAGCCTGTACCACCACTTCGCGGCCAAAGAGACAATCGCGATTGAACTCTCGGATGCCTTCCACGCTGCGCTCTACAAAGTTGCGGTCGATTTCCGCACACCCGAGCACACGGCGCTGCCCCCGGAAGAACGCCTCCGCTGGCTCGTCGCCGACGTCTCCGTCGTCGGTAAGCAGCATGCGCCTGCGCTGGGCCTGCGCATCTTCGAAGCGCCGACGGTCGCCAGCAAGCGTTTCTCCGCAGCGGTCAACCACCGCCCGGCCGCCCTGCAGCGGGTATGGCGCTCTGTGATTGCAGACCTGGCACCGCTGGCACCGCCGGGCGTGATGGACCAGGACATGCTGACCTACGCCCTGCAGGGCCTCGCGGTCAGCCCGGGCGTAAGCGCCGGCGATCCCCGGGGCGTGGACGAATCCTCCCGCCTGCTGTGCGATCTGCTGCTCCACGGCGTCGTGCTGGACGGCCCCGACAATGCCTCGCTCGATGCTTCCGCCCCGATGGCAGCCGTCAAGGATGTGATCGCCCACCAGGTCCAGCCCGACGCCGGAGACGAGACCCGCGCGCAGATTGTCACCGCCGCGCGGCGCGAGTTTGCCCGCCGGGGTTTCGATGCCACGACCATCCGCGACATTGCCGAGGCTGCCGAAGTCCGGATGGGCACGCTCTACCGGCGGATCGAGTCCAAGCAGGCGCTTTTTGCTGAGATTGTCGACAACTACGACGAGCAGCTCGACGCACTGCTCCGGGTTGCCCTGACCACGGAAGCCGAATCGGAGGCCGAATCCCTGGACGCACTGGCATTCGGCGTAGCTTACGCGGCGCGCCGGTTCACGGACGAGGCCCACATGATGTCGCTGATTTGGAACCGCCAGCAAGAATCCCAGGCCCCGGTGAACCGCTATGTCAGGCACACGAAAGAACGGCAGGAGCTGCTCGCCGGTCTGCTCGGGCAGGGCCAGGATGAAGGGCGGATCCAGAGGTATGCGGCGCCGGACATCCTGGCCAGCTATGTGCGCAGCGTGCTGTGGAGCGCTTCGGGCCGCCATGAGCGAACCAGCCAGCGGCGGATTCAGGCATTCCTGCGCGAACACCTGCTCAGAGGCGCCCTTACCCCGCGGTAAGGACACCCCCGGTGCCGGGCCGTATCGGGACCGGTTCCGGCGGTGTTCTGGCGCGATGTTCAGGCCTCTCAGGTGGGCCTTTATGCCCCTTGCTGAGGCTTTCAGGCGCCGTAAGCCGCCAAGTCGGCAGTGAAGTCAGCGGCCTCCAGGCGCCTGCGGATCGCGGCGAGGAAGCGCCCGGCGTCAGCGCCGTCAATCAGCCGGTGGTCGTAGGTCAGCGGCAGTGAGCAGACGGAACGGATGAGGATGGACTCGGTGCCGTCGTCGGCTGCGACGACCCGCGGCCGGCGGACCACCGCACCGGTGCCCAGGATGGCCACCTCCGGATAGTTGATGATCGGCGTGTCAGTCAGCGTCCCCGCACCGGCGATGTTCGACAGCGTGATGGTGCTTCCGGTGAGTTCGTCCGGGCCGGCCAGGCCTTCCCGGACCCTGCCCGCGAGCGCCGCTACTCCGCGGGCGATCTCGGGGATCGACATTGCCTGTGCATCCCGGAGCACCGGGACCACCAGCCCGCGGGGCGTGTCGACGGCAATCCCGACGTGGACACCGGCGTGATAAGTGACCTGGGTTCCGGTCTCATCGATGGAGGCGTTGAACCGGGGGAATTCCTGGCCGGCCTCGACCAGGGCGCGGATGAAGAAGGGAAGGTAGGACAGCGGCGCCCCTTCGACCTCCAGGAAGCTCCCCTTGACCCGGTTCCGCAGTTCCGCAACGGCGGTGACGTCAGCCTCCTGGACGGCCGTCAGCTGAGCTGCAATACGCAACGACTCGGTCATCCGCGAGGCAATGATCCTGCGCATCCTTGGAAGCCGGGCGGTAGTCCCGGCTTCCAACCCTTCCGACACCCGGGGCCTGGAGCCGGCAGCGTCGGTCTCTGCCGTCATCGGTTACTCGATCTCCGCTACGACCGTGCCCACCGGATAGGTTGCCCCTTCAGGCACCTTGATCCGCAGGATCCCGTCGATCGGGGATTCGACGTCGGTCGAGGATTTGTCGCTTTCCAGCAGGTAGATCGGATCCCCGGCCTTCACCTCGGCACCTTCCGCCACAAACCACTCGGCGATCTCGCCCTCCTGCATGGTGACCCCCAGTTGCGGAATCTTAACCTCGGTTGCCATCTTTCTCCTCCGTGCGTCATGTGTGCGGGGTTGCTTCGTTGGACGGGTGGCGGCTCCCGGAGCCGCCACCCGGGGGGGAGCCGTCAGTCAATAAGCGGGGCGACCGGCAACGGGTAGCGGCTGGTGACCGCCAGGAGCAGCGACTTGTTCCCTGTGGCCGGGTAAGCCATCAGCTGTTCCTCGGAGCGCCGAACGCCCAGCAGCCGAAAGAGCTCCCAGTCACTCGGCAGCTCCACCTCACAGCCGATCTCCGGTCCGCCGAAGAGCGCCTGCGAGGTCGGGGTCTTCAACAGCAGCCCTGGCTCCCCCACGAGTCCGAGGTAGCGCACCCAGCCGACCATGGCCGAGAGAGCCTCCTCAAGTCCGGCACTGTGGTCCTGGTACTCGGGGCCCAGCGCCGCCCGCACATCGTGTTCGTGCGTAACGACGTCGACGACGAGCGGACCAGAGGGATGCCCGGCGAACATGGAGGCGAGCGGGCCGAGCAGTGCTTCCCACTCCTTGGTGATCGAATCCACCGTGGAGTCGGCACGGTCTGCGACCTCCCGGTCGATGGTGGCCTGCACGTCATCGCCCCAGCCCAGCTGATTCACGGAGATGGAGGCGACGCTGGTCAGATGGGCAACAACATTGCGCACGCTCCAGGCCGGGGAGGCGGGGACGATGGTATCGGCCTTAGCGTCTCCGGCGTCGCGGGCCAACGCGATCAGCCGGGCAGCCCCGTCCAGGTACGCCTGCAGCATTTCCTCGTTGCTCGGCGCTTTGTCGAGCACGGGGTCTGGAAGTTGAACAGTCATTTTCTGCCTTTCGGTCTAGAGCGAAGGTGCGGTCATGCTGCGGTGGTGCTGAGCGTTGCCCGGAACGGATCAGAACAGGGACCGAACCGCCTGCTCGATCCGACCGGCGTGCGGCAGGTACTCCGCCTCGAGGTTCCGGGCGTACGGGACCGGGGTTTCCGCACCGCCGACGCGGCGCACGGGACCGGCCAGCTCGCCGAAAAGCTCTTCGGAGATGGTGGCTGCAAGTTCGGCACCGTAACCGCCGCGGCGCACTGCTTCGTGCACGATGACGGCCCGCTTGGTTCCGGCCACTGCGTTGAGCAGCCCTTCCCGGTCAAGCGGGACCAGGGTGCGCAGGTCGATGACCTCGGCATTGATGCCGTCGCCTGCCAGCTTTTCCGCGACACCGATGCAGTCGTGCACCTGGCGGCCCCAGCTGACCAGCGTCACGTCGGAGCCCTCACGGGCGGTCCGCAGCTTGCCCAGCGGCACCCGGTAGTCACCCGGCGGAACGTGGCCCTTCTGCGTGAAGTAGAGCATGAACATTTCCACGAAAACGACCGGGTCGTCGTCGAAGATGGAAGACAGCAGCAGCCCCTTGGCATCCGCCGGCGTCGAGGGCACAACCACCTTCAGCCCGGGGGTGTGCGTCAGCTGCGCCTCCAGCATGTCGGAGTGCTGGGCCCCGAACCCGCCGCCTGCGCCGGTCGTGGTCCGCACCACCAGCGGAACCTTGGTCTGGCCGCCGGACATGTAGCGAAGTTTCGCCGCGTGGTTGATGAGCTGGTCCGAGGCTACGGCCAGGAAGTTCATCAGCATGATCTCGGCCACCGGGCGCATCCCGGCGATTGCGGCGCCGACGGCGGCGCCCATGATGGCCTGCTCTGAAATCGGCGTGGGACGGACCCGTTCCAGTCCAAACTTGGTGGACAGACCCTTGTGGATCTTGAATCCGCCGCCGGCGGGGTCCTGGATGTCCTCACCGAGTTCGAAGACGGTCTCGTCGATCGTCATTCCCACATCGAGGGCTTCGTTGATCGCCTGGACCATGCTCAGGATTCGTTCCTGCGGCGTGTCGTCGGTGCTTTCGGGGGCCTGTGCTTGCGTAGTCATTTCCGCTCTTTCAGACGAGGTCGGTGTGGAGCTCGGACAGGTCGGGCTGTGGGCTCGCTTCGGCGAAGGCGAAGGCGTCGTCGATTTCGGCGCGGTGCGCATCCTCGATGTCCTTGAGCTGCTCCTCGGTGGCAATGCCCTCCTCGAGGAGGCGCCGGCGCAGGGCCGGCACCGGGTCCGCAGCCTCGGCGGCGGCGCGTTCCTCCTTGGGCATGTACTCCATCGGATCCTGCGGGGTGTGGCCGCGGAACCGGTAGGTGTCGGCTTCGATCAGGGTGGGTCCGCCGCCCGTACGGGCCGCATCAACGGCCTGGCGGGCTGCCTCGTACATTTCCACGGGGTTGTTGCCGTTCACATGGAAGGCGCGCATCGAGTAGCCGATGGCCCGATCCGTGATCTGCGCCGCCGAGGTGCCCTGCGCAAAGGCGGTGTATTCGGCGTACTGGTTGTTCTGGCAGACAAAGACCACCGGCAGGTTCCACACCGAAGCCAGGTTCATCGCTTCGTGGAAGGCACCGATGTTAGTGGCGCCGTCGCCGAAGTTCACGACAGTCACCTGGTCAGTGCCGCGCATCTGGGCCGAGAGGGCGACGCCGTTGGCGATCGGCAGGCCGGAGCCCACGACGCCGGTGGTGACGATCAGGCCGGACTCCGGGTGGGTGACGTGCATCGGACCGCCCTTGCCCTTGCAGGTGCCGCCGACCCGGCCAAAGAACTCAGCTGTCAGTTCCCGCAGGGGAACACCCTTGGCGATCTGGTCGTGGATGCCGCGGTAGATGGTGAGGACGTAGTCCTCCTTGGTGAGCACCTGCGCGATCGCGGAGGGGATGATCTCCTGGCCGCGGGGCGAGTAGTACATGCCCGTTGCCTTACCGGTCTGGAGCATGGAGATGTAAGTGTCGTCGTACATCTTGATCTTGGCGGCGATCGTGTAGATCCCCAGGAGAATCTGGGGATCGATGTCGGTGGTCGGATCCACCTCGAGCGTTGCGGTCATGGTGTGCGTACTCCTGTCGAAATTAAGCTGCGGCGCCGGGGCGCCTGTGGACCTGGAGAGCTATCCGCCTGCCGGACGGCCGGACGCGATACCGGCGTCGATGCCGGCCGCTCCCTGCCTCATGCGGAACAATTATTTGGTTATTGGAACCTAGTCGAGAGCCTTGGGTGTGTCAAGCATCACACTTGGCCGTGCGATGGGAGGGGCGCCGTGACCGGCGCTGTGCCGGGCGTGCGGAAGGGCGCCGGAAGGGCGCCGGAAGGGCGCCGGGAGGGCGCCGGAAGGGCGCCGGGAGGGCTCACACGGCGATCCCGACGAGCTTGGTGTCGAGATACTCGTCGATCCCCTCATATCCGCCCTCACGGCCCAGTCCGCTGGCCTTGACGCCGCCGAACGGTGCCGAGGCCGAGGTCGGGTTGATGTCGTTCACGCCCACCATCCCGTACCGGAGCTTCTCAGTGACCCGGATGGCCGTGGACAGATCATTGGTGTAGACGTAGGCCGCCAGTCCGTATTCGCTGTCGTTGGCCTTGGCGATCACCTCCTCTTCGTCGTCGTACGGCATCACCGCCGCGATCGGTCCGAACGTCTCCTCGTAGTAGATCTGCATTTCCGGCGTCACATCGGCCAGGACCGTGGGCGCGAAGAAGGTCTTCCCCTCCAACCCCTCGACCTCGACCCGTTCGCCGCCCACCGTCACGCGGGCACCCTTCTCCAGCGCATCCAGGACCTGCGACTCCATCTTGGTGACCGCACGCTCGTCGATAAGCGGGCCGATCGAGACGCCCGGAGTTTCACCCGCGCCCACCTTGAGTGCCTTGACCCGCTCGGTGAGCGTGGTGACGAACGTGTCGTAGTGCGAGCGGTGCACGTAGATCCGGTTGGGACTGATGCAGGCCTGGCCGGTGTTGAGGAACTTCACCAGCGCAGCCCCCTTGGCGGCCCGCACTGGGTCGGCATCCGGGAACACGATGAACGGTGCATGGCCTCCCAGCTCCACGGAGACGCGCTTGAGACTCTCGGTTGCCTTGGCGGCAAGTTTCTTGCCAACGGCGGTGGAGCCGGTGAACGTCAGTTTCCGCACCACCGGCGATTCAACCAGGGTGTCCCCCACGGCAGCCGCGCGGCTGGTGGTGACCATGTTCAGCACACCTGCCGGCACTCCGGCTTCCACGAGGACCTCCAGGGTGGCCACCGCGCACAGCGGCGTGAGTGCCGCGGGCTTGAGCACCGAGGTGCAGCCTGCCGCCAGCGCCGGAGCGAGCTTGCGGGTGAGCATCGAAATGGGATAGTTCCACGGCGTAATGGCAGCAACCACGCCGACGGGCTGGCGCATCGTGATGAAGCGCTGGTCGGCGCGGGCTGAGGGAATCGTGACGCCGCCGATCCGCTTGGCCTCCTCGGCGAACCAGGCCAGGAAGTCCGCGGCGTAGCCCACCTCGTTCAGGGAAGCCTTGAGCGGTTTGCCCTGCTCGCTGGTCATCAGGGCGGCCAGTTCCTTTTGCCTGCCGCGCATGATCAGGTTCGCCTGAGCCAGGATCCCCGAGCGCTGGTGTGCCGTGGTCCCGGCCCAGGCGTCAAAGGCGCCATCGGCGGCAGCGATGGCGGCCGCGGTGTCGTCGGCTCCGCCGTCGGACGCCCACCCGATCACCGCTGCGGTGGCTGGGTTGGTTACCGGAAAGGTGGAGCGGCTGAGCGCTTCGCGCCACTCGCCGCCGATCAGGATTGTGGTGGCAGTGTTCGCGCTCATCAGATGGAGGTCCTTTCAGGGACAGAGCTTTCAGAAACGGGGGAAGGTTCCGGTGCCGGTGCCGGCGGTGCCTGGAGCAGGCAGAGCGCGTCGACGGCGGCGAACCCGTCGTCGGTGACCACCAGGGGGTTGATGTCGAGGGACCCGAGCCATTCGGAGCTGCCGGCCGCGAAGTCGCCGACGCGCACCAGGAGGTCTGCGAGCGCATTAAGCTCCCAGGCCGGCTGGCCGCGGAACCCGTGCATCAGCCGGGCATCTTCGAACTCGGCAATCAAGTCCTCGGCCTCGGAGCGGGGGAAGGGCGCCATTCGGCCGCCGATGCGGTTGATGACCTCGACCATCACGCCGCCGAGCCCGAAGACCACCATGGGGCCGAGCTCGGTGGACTGGATGCCGATGAACGCCTCTGCGCGCACCGCCAGCATCGGCTGGACGACGACGAGCGCGGGCAGCGCGTCGCGCCGCGCTATGCTCCGCATCCGGGTTACAGCGGCACGGAGTTCATCCGCGGGGACTCCGACTTCAACTGCCCCGTGTTCGGTCCGATGACCGACGTCGGCGAGCTTGACGACGTACGGACCGGCAAAATCCGGGGGGCTGACTTCGGCGTCCGGCGCCACCAGGTGGTAAGGAGCGACCGGGATTCCCTGCGACCGCAGCAGCTCCATGGCCGCAGCGAACGGGAGCATCGATCCTTCCGGGGTGGCGACCGTTGGCTGTTCCGGTCGGGCAACCGGTGCTGCCTCCGCCCGGGGGCCGGCCATCATCGGGCGCCGGCGCGAGAAGTCTCCCAGTGTCTGCAGTCCGCGCAATGTGGCCCGTATTCCGTGACCGCCGGCCGCGGCGGGGGATGCGTCCACGATCTTCCGTGCCCAGTCCCCCAGCGCTCCTCCGCAGTTCGAGACCAGGAAGGGCTTGCCGGTCTTCTCCGCCGCGGCCACAAAGGCCTGGAGGAACGCCCCGGAGTACGGACTCTCGTCCTCATCCGTGAGTGGATGGACGTTCAGCACGGCGTCGACGTCGGGGGCGGCCGTGTAGCGGTCCAGGATCTGTTCCAGGTGCGGCATGCCCATCGGCGTGGTGTCCAAGGGGTTGGGCACATGGACGCCCGGGATGAGGTCCTCGATCCAGCCGCGCAGGTGCTCCAGGGCCGGGACCGCGATCTGCTCGTCGAGCGCGAGATCCATGGCCATCGAGGCGTAACCCCCGGTGGAGGTGATGACCGCGAGCCCGTTGCCGCTGGTGCGGTATTCCTCGCCGAGCTGGTCGATGACCGCCAGCCGGTCGATGAGTTCCTCCGGGTCCCGGGCGACGCCGATCCCCAACTGGCGGAACGCAACGTCGTACACCCACGCATCGCCGGTGAGCGCGCCGGTGTGGGAGGCCGCCATCTCCTGTGTCCGCGAGTTGCGGGCCAGCTTGAGGGCGACTATCGGCTTTCCGGCCCGGATCGCACCCCGGGCCGCCTCGAAAAAGGCCTCGGGCCGGCGAATCTTCTCGATCACCAGGCCAATCGCAGTGGTGGCGGGGTCGTGGGCCAGATACTCCAGGTAATCGGCCAGATCGGTGACGGCTTCGTTACCGGCGGAGATGACAACGTTGAGGCCGATCTGGGGCCGGTCCCAGGCCGCCATCACTACCCCGCTGAGCAGGGCGCCGCTCTGGGACACGATGGAGAGACCGCCTGCACGGCGCTTGTGGTCTGCCGCAATGGTGAGGCCGATGTTCCGCGGCACGTTCGAGTAACCCAGCCCGTTCGGCCCGACGACGGCCATACCTGACGCCAGTGCTGCCGCCGCGATCCTCTCCTGCAACGCGGTCCCGGCCACATCCCCCATCTCGGCATAGCCGCTGGACACCAGAACGACGCCGCCGACGTCCAGCGCGGCAGCCTCCTCAACGACGGTGACTGCCGTCGCGGCGCTGGTGACGCAATAAACGGCGTCGATCGGTCCCTGAATGTCCGAGAGGGTCGGGACCGTCGTCTGGCCCATGACGACGGGATGCTTCGGGTTGACGTAGTAGATGGTGGCGTCGCTTTTCAGCGTGGGCGAGAAGGACTTCACGAACGGTGCGCCGTCCCGCAGCCCCACCACGGCCACGGTGCGCGGGTTGAGCAGCCGCCGCAGCGCCTCTGACTGACCGCCGCTCACGCCGTTCCTCCGCCGGCTGCGTCGCGCGGTCCGCCGGGGACGTCCCAGGTGGTCCAGCGGAACAGGGCGCCGTGAGTGGTGGCCGGATCGGTGATCAGGGTGTGCTCGTCCCGGCCCAGGGTGGTGATGCCTTTGGTCTCGAAGTAGGCCTGCACCGCGTCGAGGTCCTGCACCCGGAAGGCTGCGGCGTGGTGAATTTCGCCGTTGGCGTCCAGGTCGGCTGCCGCCAGGGTGTTCCCGGTGTTCGGCGTCGAAAGCTGGACGACGGTGTCGCCGATCTGCACGTAGGCGTCGTCGGTGCCGGTCAGCGCGGAGGATCCCTTGTGCAGGAGCTCCCCGCCCAGGACACCGGCGAAAACGCCCGTGGCCCGGTTCAGGTCCTTGGTGAGGATGGTCGTGTAGGCCAGCCCCGGGGTCTTCACCGGGTGGTTGGAAATCCACCACTCCGGGTCGAAACCGCTGTCGTTGGACCGGGGATCCATCGTCCCGACCTGGCTGCCCTCGGGATTGAAGAACTCGAGCTGCGTGATCGTGTCCTTGGGGTGGGTCATGATGGCCGAGTTGGGTCCGGGGCGCTCAGTGGTCATCCGGCCGCCTTCGACGAAGACTCGGATTCCTGCGTCGGTGCAGCGCTGCCACATTTCTCCGGCGTCATCGGTGTACCAGGCAATCGAATGCCAGTGCCGCCCGAAGCGGTTGAAAAAGCGGCCCAGGGGCATCGCGTCCCAGCCCTCAACCCGAAAGGCCGGTGCCAGCGGCTCGATCACGGTGTCCCCCAGCAGCACCAGGGAGGCGTCACGCTTCTCCCCGGGCATGTAGTTGTGGTCCAGGAACCCCCTGCGCACGCTGAAGACGTCGTCGTACCAGGCCTCCAGTGCGGGGAGGTCGTCGGTCATGTGAATGATGTGGAAGATCTGGCCGATGGCCATGGAGCCATCCCCTCTCTGACGGACACGAAGTAACGGTGCTGAGCTGTCGATATGAATGCCGGCCGGCCGGAAAACCAACTAAACCGGGAAAGCCCGCGAAACAAATATTCGTTCCGCTATTGATGAAACCTGCCTTGATCGGAGACAGTTGTCAAGCACCTCCCACCGCTTCAGCACTTCGCCCCACCAGTCAAGGAATCAAACTTATGAGCTCACTCATTACCGCCCAGATGCAGGCGGCGCTCGGGGCCCGGTTGGGTCATCAGGTCTCGTACCCCGTCTCTGCCTCGGACATTCGGCGATGGGCGACGGCGATCTACTGGCCCGAACCGCCGCCCGAAAAATACCTCAGCGCAGAGGAAGCCTGGCTCACGGCACCGGAGGACATGAACCCCTTCGCCTGGGCCGTGCTGTCCTCCGACACTCCCCCTCATGCCGGTGACGTTCCAGGCCACGATCCGGACCGCACGGAGAAGAGCATCGGCATCGAGGGTCCAGGGCTCGCCAAGCAGCTCAACGGCGGCCTGAAGATCGAATACGGCGTCCCCATGAGGGTTGGCGACACCATTTCGTCCGAGCGCATCCTCGCCGGCTACACGGAGCGAGAGGGCCGACTGGGCCGGATGCTCTTCACGACCATGACCGACACCTGGACCAACCAGGAAAACCAAACGGTCAAGCGCACCGAACTCACCCTGATCCGTTACTGACCTCCTCTGTTACCGCCGGCCAGACCACAGGCCCACCCCAGATCCGACCCAGACCCGAGCGAGGAATCATGACCACCGCACCCCTTCGAACACCCGCCAATACGCCCGAGCTTGTCCCCGGCGCCTCCATTGGCGACTGGACCCGCGAGACAGGCTTGGACACCTGGAACCGCTTTGCTGCCGTCAACGACGAGTTCGTCCCGATTCACATGGATGCCGACGCCGGTCGGGCTGCGGGCATGCCCGGCGCCTTCGGCCAGGGCAATCTCCTCGTTTCCTATCTTCATGCCGCAGTGCGGAACTGGATGGGAGAAAGCGGCCGGATCCTGGAAGTCTCCGCCCAGTTCCGCAAACCGAACACCAAGGGGAGCATCACCGCCGGCGGCACCATCATCGAGGTCACCGGGACCGACGCCGGCACTGAGGTCCTGCTCGAACTCTGGCTTCGCGATGCCGCCGGCGCTGACCTGGCGCCCGGAACGGCAAGGGTCCTTTTCGCCTGAAGGACAGCAGGACGGCCGGCTGGTATCCCTGCCGACCGTCCCGTTATGTTGACCTTTGGCGGTCCCGCCCAGGTCCTTGCGTGTCCGGGATCAGCTGTCCGGAATCAATGCCAGGTGCGTCCACCGACGCTGTGCCCAATGGGCGGCACCGTCAACGTAGACCTTCTTGACCTGACCTGGACCGAAGCCGTTGAAACCGGGTTCGGCGGAAAGCCACCCTCCGGTTAAGATCGGCTCGACCTCCAGCTGGAAGCCCTCGCTGTCCTCATCGGTTGTCACTGTCACCACTGCCATGTCCGCATCCCTCCTTCTTCTTGGCCGCCGGCCCTCTGCCGCCCGACCCGTTTTGTCCTGCCACCCGACCTGCCCAACCCACGCTTCGGATGCCGCCGTCGTCGGCTTCCGCCGTCGCCGTCTGCTTCCTCGATCGTCGGCTGAGGCGCCGGCAGGGCCGCCCGGCTAAGTGCCGGGCAGCCGTTCCCCGCGGAAAACCAGCTGCTCAACGGTCACGTCGGCCGCGAACTCGATCTGGCAGGCCAGGCGGATTCCTTCGGTTTTGTTCTCGTAGTTGCGCTGCGCCACCCTTTTGATCACGCGCTGTTCGGGGTCTGAGGGGGCGACTGGCGCCACCTGGTCAGCACCCTGCAGGATCCTCACGTGACACCGGGAGCAGGTGCCCTGTCCGGCGCAGACAGTCGGCCAGTCATACCCTTCCCGATAGGCCGCGTCGAAGAGGGTTTCCCCGTCCATTACCTCGATCACCACCCCGGCAGGCTCAACGCGCACCTTCGGGAACGGGATGGATACCGGCTCCGCAGACATTTCGGGCTACAGGTACTTGGCGAGTTCTCGGTCCAGTGCCTGATGCCAGTTGACGATCAGGCGCTCGACGTCGACACCGAGACGGACGTGCTCCAGGTCCGACGAGCGGATACCCGTTTGCATTCGCTCAATGTTGCTCGCGTCCTGCTGGACGAACCACAGTTCATCCCATGTGGGCGCGTCGTCTGCTCCGATCTTGGGCTTCTTGACCGGGGTGCCCGTGGGAGGGATTTCCAGGGCGAAGAAGTCGTAGATGCATTTGTTGGGGTCCGTGGGGTGGGGACGCGCACGGTAGACCAGGCCGCAGCCCAGCATCGCCACACCGGTGAAGTTCGGAAACATTGTCCAGTGCCCGGTGGTGTCCGGATGCATGGGTGTCAGCTCGACTCCGCGCATCGCGGCATCGATGTAGGCCCGCTTGAAGAACTCACCGAAGAATTCATTGGCATCGGTTATCTCCAACAAATCTTCCAGAATCGCGATGTAGTGAGCATTCGTCTGCGACTGCGATCCTTCCCACATGACCTTCGCACTCATATAGAACTTCACCGCAGGTGTCATCTTCTCCGGGTCTGCAAAAAGCCGGTCTTCCTGACCCGGCAGCTGCAGGATTCTCGGCGCTCTGGAATCGGTCCACCCGTGCCCCTGCGGATCCGTGCTGTAGTGCGCGAAGGCGAGGGCGTTAAAGTCTTCATCGCGCAGGAATCCGGCCATCTCGGGGTGTGCCTGCATCACGTGATAGGCCTCAAAGAAGGCCTCCTGAGCGATCTTCCAGTTCGCCTCGAATTCGATCTGGTGCCACCACGTAATGTGTGCCTTTTCGAATCCGTTGCCGTCGAGCGGACCCTTGATCCCTCCAAGCCATTCCTCGAACGAGACGGCTTTGGGATCCATGTTGATCCAAACGAATCCCCAGCGCTCCGACACCTGCACTTCGGCGAGGTCGACATCCGCCTGCTGAACGGTTTCCTCGCGGAAGGCATCCTTGGCGTAGATGTAGGTGTTCTTGCCCTCAAGATTCCAGCGCCAACCGTGGAAGGGGCAAACGACCTGGTCGGCCCGGAAAGTGCCGGAGCCGCAGGCAATCGCCGTGCCGCGGTGCCGGCAGGCATTGTGGAACGCCTTGACGCTGCCGTCCTTCTGGCGGATGAGCATGATGGACTGGTCAAGGATGGTGTATTCCGTGAAGTCTCCGGGCTTGGGGATTTCCGTGCCGTGGCAGGCCAGCTGCCACGCGTGCTTCCAAAGGTTCTTCTCCACCTCGAAGAACTCCTTGTCGTGGTACCGGGCCGTCGGAACCAAGAGCTCATTTTCCACCCGGTACGGCACCTTCGACGTGTCGATCGCTTCAACGACAGTCGGGTCGTTTTGAACACTGGTCATAGCTGCATCTCCCTGCTTCCATCCCGGCACAACCCTGTGCCGGTTCTTGTCCTGGTCTGCTGCTGACTTCGCCGCTCCCAGCCTTGGCGCGTGGCCTCGAAGGGGCTGATCGGCTCGAATCGGAGCCGTTCCCCCGAACCATACTTGTGATTTGCATCACAGGGAATAGGTGTGGGCCAAATATTTGTTCCGTTTCCCGGTCAAATAAAAAGCTTGCCGGCCAAATAAAGACCGGCACCACCCGGTCAGTCAGGGATCACGGGCTCATCGCCCCACATGCGTGCCGGCGGTACCTCATCAACGTCCGCAACGCTTACGGGACGCGTGTAGTGGCGCTCCGGGCCATCGATGTCGTAGCTGCGGAACACCAGCCGATCCCCCACCAGCGTGCCAACGTAGGCGAGTTCCTCTCCTGCAAATACCCGGTCACCGCTGATCTTTCCCACCACCGCACCCGAAGGCACCAGCACCGTATTGCCGTCATTGAGCAGGGGGCGACCGTTTTTGGTCCAGAGCTTCCGCATCATGCACTCCTCATCGCTTGCTTACCTGTGTCGATTGTTTGTTTCCATGTGTCATTGGTTACACGTGAGTCTGCATTCTGCCGCGCCCCCTAGACCCGGTCAACCACCCCATGCGACCATCGCCTGCATGGACGCATGGCCTGACCGAGCGGACCGAAAACCTCCCGATGCCAGCTCCGGCAGTCCGTCCGCCATGCCCCGGGAGCCCCTCTGGGAGGACCCGCTGGCCGTTCCTCCGGTGCTGGGGCTGGCCGTCCCGAAGCTCCCCGGGCGCGTTCGTCAGGTGCTCGGGAACGTCCATTCCCACTATGTTGTGCTCGATTTTGGCGACCCGCGCAACCCTGCCGGTCCGTTCCTTTCGGTGACGTCGCGCCCGGCTGACCGCCGTCGGACACCTGTCCGGGGAGTCCTGCTGGAGGCAGCCCTGCTGTCTTTTGCCGCCCGTCTCAGTGAGTCGTCAACCCCTGGCGCCGATCCCCACGAAACCGGCCTTTCACCTCTGGAACATGCAACGATCCTCGTAGAGGAGACCCGTGCGGCCTGTGTGGTCCGCCGTCAGGGTGATGCTTTCGCCGCCCACGTATATCTATCCGCCGAAGTCCTGCCGCCCGGACCGGGGTTCCCCGGCACTTTTGCCACGATCGTTGCCCGCGGAGTCGAGTTGTCCGAGATTCGCCTTACCGTCGTTTCCGACCTGAGCTCATTCGCCGCATTGACGCTCGAGCACGCGGAACAAGAGGACGCTCCGCCCGGATTTGCGCAGGCTTGCGCAAGCATCCGATTCGGTGCCATCGAGCGACTTATCCTCACGAGCCTGGAGAATCCCGATCCTGCCGGGTATGCCGAGGTGCGCCGGTGGATGATGGAGCTGCGCACCCGGTGGACGGAAGCCCACCGGAGCCAGATGCACTTCACCGGGCAGGATGCTCCGGCAGCTGCCCAGGCGTTGATGGCTCTGCTGGATCAAATGAAAGCTCTGTCGTCTGCCGTGCCGTGGTGGCAAGAGGCTGGCACCGAGGCGGTGGCCGAGAGCATCCGCCATGCCGTCTTCGCGAGTGACGTACCCAGTCGGGCTGCCCAGGATCTATGGTGCTGCGGGATCGCCGACCCAGCAGCCGAGGCCCGCTGGCTGCAGGCCTGGCAGCGTTGGTATTCGCATCGGAACAACGCGCAAAACTAGCGCAGGGGTTTCTGCCCTGAGATACGAAAAGAGGCCCCCTGGGGGACCTCTTAGCGACAATTCTTCAACAGCTTTTGGTGGGCGATACTGGGTTCGAACCAGTGACCTCTTCGGTGTGAACGAAGCGCGCTACCACTGCGCCAATCGCCCCCTTGCTGCAAATTGTTTTCACAACCGCAACGTCTAAAGATGCTAGCCCAGATTGGAGCTGGCTCCAAACCGATGCACGATCCGCGTCGGGGCAAGCCGTCGGAGAAGACACCAGTCGCAGCAGAACACAGCGGGCGGGGCCGGAGCGCCTGCTGATCTCCGCGTCGTGCGCGGCTCAGCCCGGCGTCATCGCGCACAGGCGGCTACCCCCTTCCGTTGCCCATTTCCGCACCGTTACTCCCGCAATACTCCCGCACCGCTACTCCCGCACGGCCGGTCACTCCTTGTCTGCTTGCTCTGTTTGCTACCCCCCAGGAGCCCGCCTCAAGCCGCTTCACCGCCCCCACCTGCGAAGACATGCAGGTGAGGACGACTGCTTCCGGCGTGGCGCAAATTTGCCCCGATTGGACGAACTCCGAATCGTCCAGTAGAGTTTTTCTTCGTTGGAAAGCGGGAGTTCGCCGCGAAACGCGAAAGCGATTCGAGGTCGATTACACTAACTTCTTCAGCATGCGGACGTAGCTCAGCTGGCTAGAGCACCACCTTGCCAAGGTGGATGTCGCGGGTTCGAATCCCGTCGTCCGCTCGCAAGTCACTGTAAAACCGGTTGATGTTGACCGGTCGGCCTATGCTTATGCAGTGGTCACGGTGGGGTGGCCGAGAGGCGAGGCAGCGGCCTGCAAAGCCGTATACGCGGGTTCGAATCCCGTCCCCACCTCCACGGTGGACTTGCAAGCCCTTATGGGCGCGATTGGCGCAGCGGTAGCGCGCTTCCCTGACACGGAAGAGGTCACTGGTTCGATCCCAGTATCGCGCACTACAGTTAGGCGTTTTGACGCACAACTGTGTTTTTGCGGACGTAGCTCAGCTGGCTAGAGCACCACCTTGCCAAGGTGGATGTCGCGGGTTCGAATCCCGTCGTCCGCTCTCTTGACTGCATCGGGGCCTCCTTTGGGAGACTTGATGCATCAAGCGCGATTGGCGCAGCGGTAGCGCGCTTCCCTGACACGGAAGAGGTCACTGGTTCGATCCCAGTATCGCGCACGGACAACCCAGGTTGTCTTGTTTTGCGGACGTAGCTCAGCTGGCTAGAGCACCACCTTGCCAAGGTGGATGTCGCGGGTTCGAATCCCGTCGTCCGCTCACATAGTTGCTTTCCGGGGATGTTTCGGGGCGACAATCAGAAGGAGCAGGCCAAACGGCCTGCTCCTTCTGTGTTTAACGCGGCTTTGTCTAACGTGGCTTCAGGGATTCGTCTCGTGCGCTAACCTTCCGGCGTTTCTCCGTGGAAGTGCTGGCCTCCCGACTTCTCCTCCACAAATGCGGAATTTTGCGGACTGACGCAGCCTTTTCCCCAACTTCGAACATGTGTTCGACGCCGGGCCTTCATCTTGAGAGGCTGGATGCCATGGACGAAGAGATTGCTGCCCCGAGGACAACGTGGATGACCGGAACTGCCGGCCCCACCGGTAACCCGCCGCGGACCATACAGACCGGACAGCCCGAAACTCTGACTGGTGAGACTGAGCACATAAGTCCTACAGGGCTACTCCATGCCCTTTACTCCGTCCGCAACGCCGCCTCTGATCTTCACGAATGGCTCCCCCGCCTCGACTGTGCCGAACTTGTATCTCTTGCATCCACTGTCGAGGAACTTTCCCGGTTTGTGGACTATCTGCAGGTCGGCACCGCAGCCGCGATGGACCGAGGACGGGTTTGTGCTGAGATGTCAGGATCGTGGACTACCGCGGCCGGGAAAGCCCAGCAGGAGTTTAAGAGCACAGCGGACTACATGCGGCAGCGGCTTCGGATTAGCCGTCGCGAGGCGTGGAGGCGAATCCGCCTTGGATCGGCTCTTACGCCGGCAACTAGCCTGACTGGTCAGAGAATCGAACCTGAGCTCGCAGCACTGTCCGCTCGGGTGGCTCAGGGGCTGGTGTCCGGGCAAGCCGCCCAGACGGTCAGTGTGGCCATGAAACACGTGCAAGGCTGCGGCAGCCCGGAGGACAGGGCCTCCATGGAGGAGGCACTGACGGAAGTGGCTGTCAGCCAGGACCTGGATGCCCTCACTGTGGTGGCCAGCGCCTGGGTGAACCAGTTGGACCCTGATGGAACTGAACCGTCTGAGCAGCAAAAGGCCGAACTGCAGGGCCTGTTTATCCGCCGGAAGTACCGCGGGATGCACCGCCTGGATATTTTCGCGACGGAGGATCAATTCGAAACGCTCATGACGGCGTTGTCTCCGGAAACCAGCCCCCGGAACGACGCCGGGCATCCCGCGGATGGAGCCTGCATGGATCTGGAAGGAAACGAACGTGCAGTCCCCGCCGACCGGCGGAGCTATCCGCAAAAGTGCCTGGACGGCCTCGTGTCATCCTGCAGGATCGCTCTGTCGTCTGGGCAACTCCCCGCCAACGGAGGGTCCAAGCCGCAGGTCCTGGCCATCGTTCCTTATGAGCAGCTCCAGGAACGAGTAGGGAGAAAAACAGAAAGCGACATGCTGGCCTTTGCTGGCCCCGTCCCACCTCACCAAATCCGCCGCATCGCCTGCGAGGCGGACATCATTCCGGTTGTCCTAAGCGGTGAGGGCCGCATATTGGATGTGGGAAGTGCTTCCCGCTACTTCCCGCCGCATCTTAGAAAAGCACTAACCGCCAGAGACGGCGGATGTGCTTTCCCCGGTTGCACCTCACCGGCGCCGTGGTGCGAGGCCCACCACATTGAGTATTACTCCCGTGGCGGCGCTACCAGTACCGACAACGGTGTCCTGCTCTGCGGGTTCCACCATCATTTGATACACCGGGAGAAATGGCGCATCCGCGTCAGGAACGGTGTCCCGTGGTTCATCCCGCCCACCTACGTGGATCCCTTCCAAGCACCGCTGCGCAACACGTATTTCCATCCACTGCGCCGAGACCGACAAACGGTGTGAGGTCCGGGCGCCATATCCCGGTTCGGGACTGCCCACAAGCTCATCCGAGGACTGCGGGCAGATCGGGCCCCGCGCTCCGGCAGTTAGGGTGGCCGGACAGGAGAGGCGCCACTTCTTCAAGCTTGGCAGAGGTCCTTCCCGCGCGTTCAGCCCGTCATCGCGCCAGCACCCTGCCCAAAGGCCCAGTTGCAGCTGTTGGTCCATCAACTCAGTTGCCTTACGATTGAAATGAACGGGAAACGTTTGGTTTCCCCTGCGAAAGGAGGTGTCCGTGTCTGTATTTGACGGGCTCAAGGGCAAGGCCGGAGAGCTGAAGGACAAGGCAACCGAGTTTGTGGGCGGAAACGCTGACAAGATCAAGGGCGGCATCGATCACGCAGGAAACTTCGTCGATCAGAAGACTGGCGGAAAGTACTCCGACAAGATCGATGGCTTCCAGAGCAAGGCCTCAGAGGCGGTAGACAAGGTCGACCGCAAGCAGGGTCCCGACTCCGGAACTGAATCCGGACCGACTCCTCCGGCCGTATAAGCTTCAGAGCACGACAAGGGTCCTGGTTCCGCCGAGTGGCGGCACCAGGACCTTCGTCATTTAAGTCGTCTATCCCTGCGAAGACCCCGGTTAGCAGGACCACCTCAGCGCACCACAAACGATTAGCGTTTGGAAGGCGGAATCTCGCAGTGTCGCGGATAATCGCCTCCAAGAATCCAATGGGTTTCGGTTGCTAGCGGTGCTTCTGGCTGGTAGGCCGCAGGATGGCCGGCAAAACCAGCGTCAGTATTCGACAGAGTGCTACCGACGTTCCGACATAAATCGATCTTCCGCAGCGTAGTCAACGTATCGGTTGAAGAATTCCAGACGACCGGCTGCAGAGGCAGGATCGTCGGCACTCCTGGAAAGCCAGTCCAGCTCAGTTTGGACCGTGGCTGCGTAATCACCCACAGGAACGTAACCGAGCTCCAGAGAGGCACGGGTGTCCAGAATAATGGGCGCAGCACTCTCCCAGGGATGCGCACCCAGCTGGGCACTGCCACGCTCACCCGGCGCTGCTCCCCCTGAACCACGACCGCCACCACTCCCCGCACTGGCACCACTGCCAGCGCTGCCAGCACGGCCGCCAGACCCACTTCCACCGGCAAGCAGTATCTCCTCCCACCGGTGTCCGAAATAGGCCGCGACAACACGTGAAATCTCGAGAGCACTCGGAGCATCAGGATCTGCGCTGTTGAGGATCCGGCTACCGGGGTTCGCCGCAATACGCTCCACCAGCGCAGCGACGTTCACAGCTGCAGTCGTATGGTCTACACCGGAACCGGAGGAAGTCAGCAACACGGCTTTTCGGGCATCCAGGACACGACGGACAAAGACCCATTCACGGGCAGGAGAGGCACCCTCCCCATGTACCTTTGACGCACGGAGGACAGTGACCGGATGCCCACTGTCCAGCAGCACGTGTTCAGCAGCTACCTTGTTGCGTCCATACCCTTCGGGCGAGTCAAAATAGCCGTTGCCCGGAGCGACAGTGGGCTGGTCTTCAGAAACTGGGCCGGAAAAGACAGGACGGTCGGGCGAATTCACGGGCCGCCCAAACGAATCGACATAAACGGCTTTGCTGGAGAGCATCACAGACGAACCCACATCACCCAAAAACGGAAGAAGATGCAGGGCATCAGCTGCAGTGAAGCACAGGCAATCCACCAGCAAATCCGCACCAGAGCCCACAAGATGCCGCAGAGCCCCGGTATCGCTGCGGTCGGCCGCATGAAATGCCGCACCCGAGGCGGTGAGATCGGCAGGAACGTTGGATGGGTTCCTGCCCGTGATATCGACATTCCAGCCGGACGACAAAAGCCGCCGGGCAACGGCACGGCCAATCAGTCCGCTGCCACCCAAGATAACTGCTCTGCGCACAAGACCCCCATCTTTGCCATCAGTTATTCAAAGCAGCCCCGGCACCGCCAACCGAGACTAGGCCGCTTCCCCGGTCTGACCCTGGCGAGCCAGGGCGGTAAGCCTGGACACAGCACGGAAGTACTTCTTCATGTACCCACCGTTCATCATTTCCTCAGTGAAGAGCTGATCGAACGGAACACCACTGGCGAGAATCGGAACATCCTTGTCGTACAGCCGGTCCGCGAGGACCACAAAGCGCAGGGCAACCGACTGCTCGGTGATGGTGCCGACGTTGTGCCACGCGACGGCGTCGATACCGCTAATGAGCTGACGGTAGCGGCTGGGGTGCACGGTGGAGAGATGGTTGATCAGGGCAGTGAAATCGTCCTCGGCCACCACCTTTCCGCTGAACTCCGCGGTAACCCGGCTTTCGAGCTCGTCTTCGGCAACGGGATCGGGAGACTGCGGCAGACCGCGGTGCCGGTAGTCCTCACCGTCAATGCGCACGACGTCGAACTGGTCGGCCAGAACCTGGATTTCCCGCTGGAAGTCGACGGCGGCAAAACGCCCCTCGCCCAGGGAACCGGGCAGGGTATTGGACGTGGCAGCAAGCTTGACGCCGGCATCAGCAAGCTCCCGCATCAAACGGGACATCAGAACGGTGTCGCCCGGATCATCGAGCTCGAATTCATCGATGCACACCAATTTGTAGGTGCTCAGGGCATCCACGGTCTTGCGGAAGGACAATGCACCAACCAGGTTCGTGTACTCGACAAACGTTCCGAAGGCCTTGGGGCCCTCAACCGAGTGCCACAGCGAGGCAAGCAGGTGCGTCTTGCCGACGCCGAACCCACCGTCCAAATAGAACCCGGCCTTGGAATCGGGCTTTTTGGCACCGAAGAGCCTGCGCAAACCGGTCGGCTCGGGAATGTCGACGGCGGCAGCAAAGTTCCGCATCGAGCTCACCGCATGCGCCTGGGAGGGCTGCGATGGATCCGGACGGTAGCTGTCGAAGGAAACTGAGCCGAACCGCGGAGAAGGGAAGAACCCCTTCAACAGGTCATCTGTCGAGACCTGGGGAGTCCGCTCTGCAAGGTGCTCCACTTGTGCCACTGTGCGCAATCCGTCCATCCGATGTTGATAGGTGTCAAAGGTTCCCACGGTAGTGCGGCCAGTGGTACCAGATCTGCCGCCGGCAAAATTGCCGCCGTTGCAACGATACGCCAAGAGGGCCCAGCCACCGGATTTCCGGGACGTCCCCGTTGAGATTGAATTCCGGACAAGCGCTCAGCTGCGAGCGCGGGCCCGTCCGGCCATCGGCGCAAATGGCCCGGCACAAATAGCCCGGCACAAAGTCAGGGCACAAAAGTTCGGGCACAAAGTTCGGAGACATCAGCAGACCATCGGAAGTTTTCGTCCGCACGCGTCGTTAGGCTAGAGGTAAGCCCGTGCCAGCCGCCTTCGCGGCGGCCGATCCGAAACCGAAAGAGGCCACATACATGTCGATTGCCCCGGACACCGCATCCAAGTTTGCCGACTATGCCCATCCCGAGCGGCTCGTCTCCACACAGTGGCTCGCCGACAACTTGGAAACTGACGGGCTGGTGGTCCTGGAATCAAACGAAGACATCCTGCTCTACGAGACGGGCCACATTCCGGGTGCACGGAAAATCGACTGGCATACGGATCTCAATGACACCGATACCCGAGATTTCGTGGACGGAGAGTCTTTCGCGTCGCTTATGTCCCGCAAGGGCATTACCCGCGATTCGACAGTCGTCATTTATGGCGACAAGAGCAACTGGTGGGCAGCCTACGCACTGTGGGTCTTCACCCTCTTCGGCCACGAGGACGTTCGCCTGCTCGACGGCGGACGGGACAAGTGGATTGCGGAAGGCCGGGAGATGACCACGGACAAGCCGCAGGTCGCGGCCACTGATTATCCCGTCGTCGAACGCAACGATGCGCCGATCCGCGCCTACCTGCCCGACGTCCTTGCACACCTGGGCAAGGGCCCGCTGATCGATGTCCGCTCTCCCGCCGAATACACCGGCGACCGCACCCACATGCCGGACTACATGGATGAGGGCGCCATGAAGGGCGGCCACATCCCGACCGCCGCATCGGTGCCGTGGAGCAAGGCTGCCGCTGACGACGGAACCTTCCGCACACGGCCCGAGCTGGAGGCGCTGTACAAGGACCAGGCCGGACTCCGGGAGGGCGACGACGTCGTCGCCTACTGTCGGATCGGCGAACGTTCCAGCCATACTTGGTTTGTACTGAAGCACCTGCTGGGTTTCGACTCGGTCCGCAACTACGACGGGTCCTGGACCGAATGGGGCAACGCCGTGCGGGTTCCGATCGCTAAGGGCGAGGCACCCGGAGAAGCTCCGGCAGCACGCTAGGCCGCGGCAGCACAGCACCTCAGCACCGGCACAACACACCAAGCACCAGCACCACAGCGGAGAGACGAAGCATATGACCACGTCAGCACTACCGACCGTACCGGCACAGCTTGCCGAAATCATCGAGGACTTCCAGGCCCTCGAAGAAGTGGAGCGGCTGGAACTGCTCCTGGAGTTTTCGCGGACCCTTCCTCCCCTGCCGGATCGGCTGGCCGAGCACCCGGAACTGCTCGAACAGGTCGTTGAGTGCCAGTCGCCGCTGTTCCTGACCATCGAGGTGGATGACTCCCCCGAGCGCCGGGTCCAGCTGTTCTTTTCGGCACCGCGGGAGGCTCCCACCACCCGCGGTTTCGCCAGCGTCCTCCACGAGGGGCTGAACGGACTGCCGGCCGCTGAGATCCTCGCGGTGCCGGCGGATGTTCCGGACCGGCTCGGGCTCACCCGGGCCATCACTCCCCTGCGGATGCGCGGAATGTCAGCAATGCTCGGACGCATCAAGCGCCGGCTCGAGCAGGATGCAGCATCCAGGGACGCTGCGGACAGCGGAAAGCAGGCATAACCATGGCGGGTCGAGGAAAGACATCAGGAAGTGCGACGCCGGCAACCCGGGTCCTCGACGCCGCAAAAGTTCCGTACGAGACACTGAGCTACACGCACGACCACGATGCGCCGTCGTACGGCCTGGAGGCCGCGGACAAACTTGGACTGCCGCCGGAATCCGTGTACAAGACACTCATGGTGGACCTCGGCGGACGGCTGGCGGTGGCCATGGTTCCGGTGGCGTACAACCTGGACCTGAAGAAGTTCGCCGCACTGATGGGCGCCCGGAAGGCCAGCATGGCGCACCGGGCAGAGGCCGAACGGCGCACCGGCTACGTTGTGGGCGGCATTTCACCGCTGGGGCAGCGCCATCCCAGCGCCGCCGGAATCGATTCCTCCGCCGAGCTGCTGGACACCATCTACGTCTCCGGCGGCCGGCGGGGCTTCCAAATCGGACTGTCACCGTTTGACCTGATCCGGCTGACCTCCGCACTCTCGGCCCCTATCGCGGGACCCAAGAGCTGAGCAGCTCTTAGCCCTTCGGCGTGTCCGCCCGGCGCTCTGCGGGATGCCGGGTGCGGCCCAGAACGTTGTTCAGCCAGACCAGGACCGTGGTCTCCCACCGCTCCGGGTCAACGTTGTATTCCTTGGTGTGACCGGCCTTGGAGAACCGCTCGAACGTCACCACGCCCGGGTTTTTCTCCGCCAGCTCAGCCGAGGGGCCAAACGGCACGAATTCGTCGTCCTCGCTGTGCAGAATCAGGGTGGGGATCCGGATTTCCTCGGCTCGAGCCACCCAGTCCATGCTCTTGAGGTCCAGCGGCGCAGCCAGACCGGTCAGCGCGCGGCCTGCCGGATTGGAGATCAGCCACTGTCCCAGACGGCCGGACTGCACCGGAATCCGGTTCAGCCGGGCGTGGTGGCTGAGCACATCGAGCCAGTTGATCACCGGTCCGTCGAGCACCAGCGCGCGGATGTGACGGCGCAGCGGTGACCGGTCGGCCGCCTGCAGGCTGACGGCACCGCCCATGGACCAGCCGAAAAGCACAACGTCCTTGGCCCCGTGCGCCAGCGCGTAGCGGATGGCGCATTCGACGTCGTGCCACTCCGTGAGGCCCAGCCCGTATCGGCCGTCGGAGGCATAGGGGGCTTCGCCGTCGTTCCGGTAGGAAATGAGCAGGCTCGTCATTCCCGCCTCACGCGCGGTGCGGACAGCACGCAGGCCCTCCGTGCGCTGGGCCCCCCGGCCGTGGACCATGATCGCCCAGGTGGCGGCGTCGGCGTCGGCCCGCACCAGCCAGGCCGGCGCCAGCCCGCCGTCCACGGCAATGTTCACTTCCTCTTCGGCCAGCCCGACGGAGGTGGGCGATTCGTAGATGGCGCCGCTCCACCAGCCGCGCACGGCTTTGAGCAGGTCGCCGCTGTAGATTTCTTCGACATCCCGCTGCACCGTGCCTTCCCGCGGCTCGTAGGAGCGGATGGCGCCGATCCGGGCGTGGCCGGCACCGCCGTCGAAAAACAGGCTGTAGGTGCCGTCAACGGTGGTGTCTTCGTTGGCGGGCAGAATGACCTGCTTGCCGTGTTCGGAATCGATGACGGCCAGGATTTGCAGGTTCGCATCCCGGGTCCGGCGCGGGGTGACTACTTGGCGGGCGAAATACACTCCCAGACCGGACGTTGCAGCGAACAGCGCAGCGGTTGCCGCCGCCCCCATTCCGGCCCCGAATGCCGTCCATTTGATCCACGGGGCCGAGAGGCCGGTTGGCGGTGCGGGTTCGGCGGGAAGGGCCTGGAACGGAAGCGCGGGAATGGAGATAGCCATGAGTCCATTCTGACTGATGGTTCATCGTGCCGCAGCGCGCCCATGCCGCCGGTGGGCCAAGTGTCACTGGCAATACACCCGCCCTTCCCCGCCGGCAGTGCGAGGAAACCGTTTCCACTGCTGTCTAACCGGGCCCGCAAGTGCCCCGGGCGGCTTGCAGGTACGGGCTCAGCTGCCTGGAAGAATCAGGCGCCCAGCGGGCGTTTTCATGCCTTGGAGTCTGGATAGGTTCCGTAAGTTCCCAGTAACAATTCCGCATCAATGCTTCATTGAGGAATGAAATCCGACGCCGTAGGCACTGCCGAAGGCGCCGAAACCAGCTGAGGGTGAGCTTGTGAGTTATCAAAATGTTTTCTCGACATCTACATCATTTGTCAGAATGCTGGCTTTTCTACCGCAAATTGGCGGTTCTGCTTAACTGGACGCGTTCTATTGACTTCACCACCCCCTCCTATATTCTCCAGAGACGGGACCAGCGCACGGCGTAGGGCGCCAGACAAAAACGAAGGAATACGATACATATGGGATCTTCCGCAAAAAGCCGACCCAAATGGGTTCGTTCATTCCAAATGGCCACGGCGTCACTGGCTCTGGTGGCGGGAAGCATGGGCGGCGCTGCCACACCGGCGCTGGCAGCTGAAACGGCACCCGCTGCCGAGGGTAACGAAACCTTCCGGATTGCCACCGCGGGGTTCGTGGACTCGTTCAACCCATTTACGTCGATCTACTTATTGCCGACTAATTCCATCCGTTACATGTACGAAAGCCTCGTCCAGAATGATGCCAAGGACGGCTCTCCAACGGCTGGCCTCGCACAGGACTGGGAATCCACCCCGGACGGAATGCAATGGACCTTCACGCTGAATGACGGGCTGAAGTGGTCCGACGGGGAGCCAATCACCTCCGAGGACGTTAAATGGACATACGAGCAGATGATGACCATTCCTGCCATGGGCACTGCTAACGGCAACCTGGTTTCGAACTTTGAATCCATTGACACGCCCGATGACAAGACCGTCGTGATCAACCTCAAGACCCCCCAGGCCCCGAACCCGGGAACCGAGATCCCCGTGGTCCCGGAACATGTCTGGTCGGAAATCTCCGATCCCACCACCTATCCGAACGACAAGGACGTAGTCGGCTCCGGACCCTACTTGCTGGAAAGCTACCAGGCGAACCAGTCGATCGATCTGAAGGCGAACCCCAATTTCTGGCGGGGGGCGCCGAATATTGGTGCAATCCAGTACGTCTACTACACGAACTCGGACGCCCAGCTGCAGGCCCTGCGCGCAGGAGAGGTCGATTTCGTCACAGGCCTAACGCCCACGCAGTTCAAGGCCTTGGAAAATGAAGCAAACATCACCACCCAGGCCGGGGAAGGCCGCCGCTTCACCGGCATCGGGATCAATTCCGGCTCCGAAACCCCGGAAGGTGTCGCCTACGGAACCGGCCACACCGGCCTGCAGGACAAGGCGGTGCGCGAGGCCATGCGTTTGGGCATCGACACCGAATCCCTGCTGACACAGGTGCTCGGCGACTACGGCACCCCTGCAACCAGCTTCATCCCCTCCGCCTTCGCCCAGTGGCACCTGCCGAACGATGACAGCGCCATTGTGGGGTTCGATCCAGAGGTTGCCAAGAAAACTCTCGACGATGCCGGTTGGGTTGCGGACAGCAACGGAATACGTTCCAAGAACGGCGAAACGCTCGAACTGCGGCTGCTCGTGGACGCGGCCAGCTCCAACGAGCAGTCAATGTCCGAATACCTCGTTCCCTGGATGAAAGACATCGGCATCGCGCTTGTTGTGGAGTCGACCGACTCCGATACCATCTCGGACAAGACCGCCAAGGGTGACTACGATCTGTACTTCACGGGGTGGAGTGTGAATCCGGATCCCGACTACCAGTTGGGTATAAACACCTGCGCTTCGCGTCCGGACGCCGAAGGCAACGGGGCAACCAGCCAGGATGGCTACTGCAACCCGGAATTTGACCGGATGTTCGCGGAACAGCACTCAGAACTCGATGCCGAAAAACGTGCCTCCATTGTTCATGACATGCTCCGGATGCATTACACGGACGCGGCTCAGATCACCCTTTGGTATCCGCGCTCCCTCGAGGCTTACCGTTCCGACCGTTTCACCGGCTTCACGCTTCAGCCGGAACAGAACGGCATCATCGCCAACCAGGCCGGTTACTGGGGCTTCCTGACCGTCGACAGTGTCCAGTCCGCCCAGGTTGAAAGCTCCGACGGAAACACCGGCCTCTGGGTCGGGCTCGGAGCCCTGGCTGTCGTCGTTATCGGCGGCGTCGCCTTCGCCCTGAACCGCCGCAAATCCGCGGGTGACCGCGAGTAGCTCTCCCGTTCGATGGCAGGGTCGGCGTAGTGCAACAAAGTGCGCCGGCCCTGCCGTCAGTTCGGACCGGTCTGACTCCTGAAAGAAGAAGAGAGCGCTGATATGTCCGCTGCAACAGCACCCATTGGGGCGGTGAAGGCAGAACAGGAATCACCTGACCAGGTCGATTCCTCCTTTATCCGCTACGCGGCGTCCAAGGCGGGCGGTGCACTGATTAGCTTCGCCATGGTCATTCTGCTCGGGTTCTTCGCCTTCCGTATCCTGCCCGGCGACCCGGTCCGCCGAATCGCCCAGGAACGACCGATGAGTCCTGAACAAATTGCCGAGTTGCGCAGCCAGTATGGGCTGGATAAACCGCTCCCTGCCCAGTTCTGGGATTACATAGTCAATATCTTCAGCGGCAACCTGGGTGAGAGTTATGTTTACCGCAAGGCGGTCAGTTCGCTCATCGCTGAGTACATCGGCCCCACTCTGGTGCTGACGGCCACCGCTGCCCTAGTGGCCATCGTCCTCGGGCTGTGGCTGGGCCAGCACGCCGCTTGGAAACGCGGCTCCTGGTTTGACCGGGCGGCCACGGGGATTTCCCTGGTGTTCTGGTCCGTACCCACCTTCTGGCTGGGACTCATCCTGTTGATGATCTTCGGCGGAACCCTTCGCTGGTTTCCAACCGGGGGGATGGTGACGCCCGGGCTGGAGGCCAGCGGCATCGAATACGTGATCGACGTTGCCCGGCACATGGCCCTGCCGGTGGCGAGCATGGTGGCGGTCGTATATGCGCAATACCTGCTGGTGATGCGGGCATCGCTCATTGAAGAAATGTCCTCCGACTACCTGACCACGGCCCGGGCAAAGGGCCTCCGGGACGATCTGGTCCGCCGACGGCATGCCGTGCCAAATGCAATGCTCCCAACCGTCACCCTCGTTTTCATGCACATCGGTGGACTCATTGCGGGTGCTGTCACCGTCGAAACAGTTTTCTCCTGGCCGGGTCTCGGCAAGCTGACCTACGAGGCCATCAGCGGACCGGACATGCCGCTGCTGCAAGGTACCTTCGTGGTCTTTTCGACCATCATCATCATCATGAACCTGGTTGCCGACCTGGTCTACCGCCAGCTTGACCCGAGAGTGAGGCGGTCATGAGCACCGAAACCGCACGGAACCGCAAGCCGCAGGCCCAACTTTCACGCCGCCAAATTGTCCGCCGGCGCCGCCTGGCAGCGGCCGCCAACGTCTGGAAGCAGTTCTGCCGGAGCAAGACCGGCCTGCTGGGGGCAGTATTCCTGTCAGTGGTAATCCTGGCTGCCATTTTCGCCCCTGTGCTCGCCCCCCGATCCATGCTGGACGTCACCCTGTTGATGGACCAGCCGCGCTTCGCTCCCCCCTCCTGGGAGCACCCGCTGGGGACCGACCACCAGGGCCGGGAACTTTGGGTCCGGATGCTGTGGGGAGCCCGCGTGTCGCTGATCGTCGGCATCGCCGCCACCGCCATGTCGATGTTCATCGGCACACTGGTTGGCATGGCAGCCGGGCACTTCACCGGGCTGACCGCAGGGGTCATCATGCGTTTCGTTGACTTCTTCCTGGTGCTGCCTTCCCTCATCCTGGCGATTGTCCTGTCCTCGGTGCTCTCCCGCGGCGTCCTGACAATCGTCATCGCCATCGGGGTGACGTCATGGGCGGGCACAGCACGTGTGGTCCGCGCACAAACACTCTCTGTCGAGTCCCGGCCCTACATTGAACGGTCGAGGGCGCTCGGAGCCGGGCACCTGCACATCATTATGAAACACCTTTTCCCGGCGGTGCTTCCCCTGGTCATGGCCAACACGACGCTGACTGTGGGCTCGGCAATCATCGCCGAATCGACTCTGGCGTTCCTCGGGCTGGGCGACACGACCCAGCAATCCTGGGGAACCATCCTAAAGAACGCCATGGACGTCTCGGCGGCAACCAGCGGCTACTGGTGGTATGTCATCATCCCGGGCCTGGCCATCCTGCTGGTGGTGCTGGCATTCACCCTGGTGGGCCGTGCCTTTGAATCAATCACCAACCCCACCATGAGGAGCCGGTAGACATGCCAGATCTCGTCTTCGACAACGTCTCCATCAGCTACTCCACCACCGGCAGCGGCCGCGGGGTGATCCAAGCCGTCAAGAACGTAAGCCTGGCCCTTCCGGCAGGCGAAACACTGGGCGTAGCCGGCGAATCGGGATCCGGGAAGTCGACGCTCGCCATGAGCGTCCTCCGGCTGCTTCCCTCCAATGCCCGCGTCGACGGCAACGTGCTGGTCGGCGACAAGAACATCGCCGACCTGACCTTCGGGCAACTGCGCGCCGTCCGATGGTCCGAGGCCTCCATCGTGTTCCAGGGCGCTATGCACTCGCTAAACCCGGTGCAGATGGTCGGAGTACAGATCATTGAGGCCCTGGAACTGCATGTGAAAGGCAGCTGGAATACCGAGGCTTCCCGCCGGCAGCGCCTGGGCGATTTGCTGCGGCAGGTCGACGTCGACCCGGCGAAAGCCAAGTCCTACCCGCACCAGCTCTCGGGCGGACAGAAGCAGCGCGTCATGATCGCCATGGCACTGGCATGCGAGCCGGACATTATCATCGCCGATGAACCGACCACTGCCCTGGACGTCATCGTTCAGGCCCAGGTACTGCAGGTACTGAAGGAACTGGTCACCGGCCGCGGCATCTCGCTGCTGATGATCAGCCACGACCTTTCCGTCCTGGCGGCCGCCTGCGAGCGGATAGCCGTAATGCGGGGAGGGGAAGTGATTGAGGTCGGCGACTCCCGGCAGATCTGCACGAACCCCCAGGCCGCATACACCAAACAGCTGGCCGATGCGTTCCCTGAGATAGGCGACCCCGAATCCCGGCTCAACCCAGTGACCCGCCGGGACTACGCCAAACCCGCAGCAACACCGTCGGCAGTAAGCGGCGAGGTTCTCCTCGAAGCCAAGAACCTGAACGTCACCTTCCACACCGGTGGAAGAACGGTTCGGGCAGTACGGAACGTGGACCTGCAAATCCACCGCGGTGAGATCCTGGCCCTGGTGGGCCAGTCCGGTTCCGGCAAGTCGACCCTTGCCCGCACCCTGCTCGGTCTGGAGCTGCCGGATTCAGGAGGTGAAATCCTGTACGGCGGCAAACAGCTGGGCCGCACCACCCGGCAGCTGCGCGCATTCCGCAAGGAGGTCCAGCTGATCCTCCAGGACCCCAGCGCGTCGCTGAACCCAAAGCTTTCAGTCTACGAATCAGTGGCCGAGGGCCTGCGGATCCAGAAGTACCCGGGCGATGAACGCGAACAGGTGATCCGCAGCCTGGAGAACGCGGAGCTGATCCCCGGCGAGGACTACTTCGGTGCCATTCCGCAGGAGCTCTCCGGCGGACAGCGCCAGCGCGTAGTGATTGCCGGTGCCTTGGCCATGGACCCGCAGATGCTCATCGCGGATGAGCCCGTCGCTTCCCTCGATGCCTCAGCACGCGGCGAGGTCCTGGCCCTGCTGCTGAACCTCAAGCGCAGCCTGGGCCTCTCGGCTCTGGTCATCACCCACGACCTGGGCCTGGCCTGGAATATTGCCGATACCGTGGCCGTCATGGTGGACGGCGAAATTGTCGAGAGAGGACCTGCCGAACAGGTGCTCCTGGATCCGAAACACGAGTACACGAAGCGGCTGCTCGCCGCCGCCCCGATGATCCACCGGGACCTCGAATCCGGTGCCCCCGTCCGAACCGCGGAAGGCGGCAGCACCTCATGACCTTTACGCTGCCCGAACTCGATGACCGGGTCACCTGGTCCATACATATTCTGGACGCCGATACCCGACAGGTGGCGGCGACCCACCACTCCGACACCGTGTGCCGGACCGCCAGCATTGGGAAGGTGTTCCTGCTCATCGACGTCGCCCGCCGCATAGTCGACGGGCGGCTGGACCCGCACCGGTTGATCGAGATCCCCGAAGAGCACGTCGTCGAGGATTCCGGCTTGCTCTACCGCATGTTCGAACAGCGCATCACGGCCTACGACGCTGCTCTGCTGGTCGGCGCTGTCAGCGACAATCTGGCTACCAACGCCCTCATCCACCTCTGCGGGCTCGACTCCGTCCACGCCGTGGCTGCGGAACTCGGATACAAGGACACCGCGCTCCTGGACTACATCCGCAACGAACGTGGTCCCGGCCTGCCCTGGACCCCGTCCTACGGGACAGCGGCTGAGCTCAGCGACCTGATGATTCGGCTCAATCGGGATGAAATCCTGAACAAATCAGTCTGCGGGCTGGTGAGCCGATGGTTGGCCGCGGACACTGACACCTCGATGGTCGCTGCCGGGTTCCTTCTCGATCCGCTAGCCCATGATGAGCCCGAGTACCAGGGCATGGAGCTGCGGCATAAGACCGGCAGTACGAGCTTCGCGCGCGCTGACATCGGAATTCTCAACGGTCCGGCGCGCAGTGTGGCCTATGCGGTTGCTGCGAATTGGAGCGATGAATCCGGAGACTTGCGGGCACTGGTGCTCGGGGCCATGCACCGGATCGGTGATTCCATCCGGGTGCTCGTCACCGGTCTGCCATGACCCGGCGACACCTGCCGATGGAGGCATAAGAGCATGGAGCGCCAACAGATTCTCGACCGCTTGGATAGCCCCGGCATCGCGTGGTCCGTGAGCGCCTTCGACATTGATTCCGGTGCCGAGGTCCTCTCATATGAGCCGGACCGGGCGCTGGATACCGCCAGCGTCGGCAAGGTCTTCCTGCTGCATTCGGTCCTCAGGCTCGAAGCAGAGGGCCGCCTCAACCTCGATGAGCAGGTCACCCGCCGACCGAACGAGTGGATGGACAACTCCGGGCTGTGGCACCAGCTGCAGGCCGGGACCCTGAGTATCTATGACATCTGCACACTGATTGGTGCGGTCAGCGACAATGCAGCCACCAACACCATGTGCCGGAGGGTCGGCCTGGACGTCATCCACGCACACACCAGGGAGCTGGGAATACGTTCCTCTTCCCTGAATGACATCGTGCGGTGGCCGGTCCCGGCCGGGTTTCCGACTAGCCTTTCCACCGGCTGCGCCACGGAGCTCAGCGGTTTCGTCTCCCGTCTGGCCCGCAACGAACTGCTCGACGCAGCCGGATGCGACACACTGCGGCGGTGGCTGGGTGCCGGCGTGGATTGCTCCATGGTGGCTTCCACCTTCAACTTCGATCCGCTGGCCCATGACTACTATGACCGCGGACTGTGGCTGTGGAACAAGACGGGAACGACCAGCAGCGTGCGCGCCGACATTGGCGTGCTGTCGACGTCCGAAAGCCGGGTGGCCTATGCGGTGCTAGCGAACTGGGAACGGGGCAGCGACCACCGTGATGCGGCCATGGACGCAATGCGCGACGTCGGTGTGCTGCTTCGCGGGCATGTTCAGGGCAGCGCATGACCGGCCCGGCTCCCCGGATACGCTTTCATGATCTGGGCAGGGACCCCGGTTTCGCTGCCGGAACTCTTGCGGGTCTCGTGTCCGGGGACAACGGAGCGCTGCGCATCGACGACACAACGGCGGGCGCGACCGGCCCGGCGAGTCCCCGGCCCATCCCCCCGGAGAGCGGCGACCAGCGCGGTGTGTCGACCTCTCCTGTTATTGAAACCGGCTTCCCGGCCGGCGAGGCTGTTCTCTCGTGGCATGCCGTTACACCCACCGCAACCTGGCTGGAAGCCGCCTTACGGGTCCGGGGGGCGGACGGGTGCTGGAGCAGATGGTTCGTTCTGGGCCACTGGGCGGGCGGCGACGACTTCGCATCGGGCGATATCCGGCGAACCACCATCGACGGACAGTCTGACCCTGCCGGCCGGGTGCTGAACGACACGTTCCGTGCTGCGCAGGACCGCCCCTTCCATGCTTTCCAGGTCCGGGCAACGCTGGTGCGGCCCGCCGGCTCGACTGCCCCGGTGCAGCTGGCGGCCCTGTATGCCATGGTCAGCGCACCGCCGTCGGACGATCTGAAACCGACCAGTGCCTTCACACTGGACAAGGGACTCGCACTAGATGTCCCGCGCTTCCCGCAGATGATCCATGCCGGCTGCTACCCGGCGTTCGCCGGCGGGGGTGCTGCCTGGTGCTCCCCCACCGCCACCAGCATGGTGCTGTATTACTGGGGCCGGAAGGTCGGGGCCGAGGTGCTCGAGTCCATCGAGGCGCCCCAGGGCGACCCGCACATCATTTGGGCGGCGCAGGGCGTCTATGACCATGGCTACGAGGGGACCGGGAACTGGGCGTTCAATGCTGCTTATGCCGCCGGGTTCGGGCTTCGGGCCTTTGTCACGCGTTTGCGTTCCCTCGCCGAAGCCGAAGCTTTCATTGCCCTCGGAATTCCGTTGGTCGTTTCGGTTTCATTCACCAGGGAGGAACTCCCGCAGGCCGGTTATGACACGGACGGGCACCTGTTGGTGATCTCGGGGTTCACCGGGGAGGGAAACGTCATCGTCAATGATCCCGGCGCCGCCTCGAGCGGCGAGGTGCGGCGCGAGCTGGACCGGGCACCCTTCGAGAGCGCCTGGTTGAAGGGAAGCGCAGGCATCACCTATGTCTTTCACCCTCCCGGCGTGCCGTTGCCCCCGTCACCCGGGGAGCCCAATTGGTAACCCCCGTACTGCCCCCGGTAGCGCTCCGGCGCCTAACGCTGCAGAAGCGCGGCCAGCAGCGCGGTGCGGCGGTAAAGGTCCGGGAGCAAAAAGTGTTCATCCGCTGCGTGAGACCCTGCACCGGCCGGCCCGAAGCCGTCGATCGTGGGAACCCCCAGGGCTCCCACGAGGTTGGTGTCCCCGGCTCCGGCTGCCGGTCGTCCGGTGGCGTCCCAGCCAAAGCCTTCGGCCAGGAGCGACACTTCCCGGAGCAGCGCCGCGTCGGCGCTGGTGGCTTTCCAAGCGGGGCGGCTGCTGAGCACCTTGGTAGTCACCACGGCACCCCTCCGTACGGGCGCCAAATCCGCAAACCGCTCCAGGACCGCATGCTCCGTGACGGCATCCAGGAATCGGAGCCCAATTTCAGCACTGGCCTGGCCGGGCACCACATTGGCCCGGGTCCCTCCGGAAACAGTCCCGACATTGAACAGGACCGGAGCCGAGAGCGAGGCTTCCTCGACAATTCCGCGGAGAACGAGGAGCTGGTCGACGAGTTCGTCGATCGCCGAGACACCCTTGTCGGGGTCAAGCGCGGCATGCGCTTCATGGCCAGTGACTTCCACGTGGATCCGGGTGGATCCGCGGCGGCCGACTTTGAAGGCACCATCCGGGTGCGGGGATTCGAAGCCGATGGCCCCGGCCGCTCCTGCCACGGCCCGGCGCACAAGGTCCTGGGAGGTCGGGGAACCGATTTCCTCGTCCGCGTTAATCAGGATGCGCACACTGCGGCGGGGACGGCCTTTCAGGAGTTCCAGTGCCGAGAGGATCATGACCAGCCCGCTTTTCATGTCGAACGCTCCCGGCCCTCGGACCACCCCGTCCTGCACCGACCAGGGCAGGCTCGTGTCCAGGGTTCCGCTGGGCCATACGGTGTCGGAATGTCCGATGAGCAGCAGCGGGGCTTCGTCCGTGGTTCCCGGGGCTTCGATCAGCAAGTGGGTTCCTGCCTCGGCGCGGACGGTTTCGATCTGCACGTCGAGGGCGCCGAACCATTCGATCAGCACGTCCGTGATCCGGGTGCTCGCCTCCCGGTCCCCCGAGGGCGACTCGATCTCCACCAAGTGCCTGACCCGCTCCAGAATCAGGTTTTCACGACGGGCAACAGCAGATCGCATTTCATCTGGCGTCAAAATGACCCCTCAGGATAAGAAACGTATATTGCAGAAAGTAACTGACAAACATGCTGAAACATAGCATGCAGCTAGCCCGCCCTCGGAGTTTACGGATCACATCATGACCAGAATGAATGAACTGCGGAGCTGGTCCTTACCAACGGGCCAGAAGTGCTTCAGCGGACTGCTCACGAGCCACGACGCGTTCCAAGAAGCCAACGACCTCTACAGCAGAGTCTTTGGCTACGAAGCAAAGGGGTATGGCCTAAACATGAACTTGTTGAGCGCCCTGGTGCGCAACGGCGGCTCAGCGGTCGGCATCTGCAACGAGGAGTCGAGTTTGATCGGTTTCGCCTACGGGTTCACCGGCTTGGACGGCGGTATGCCCTACCACTACTCGCAGGCCACCGTAATTGACCCGCGTTACCAGGGCCAGGGGTGCGGCCGGATCCTGAAAAACTGCCAGCGCGATCTCACGCTGCGCCAGGGAGTCCGGGCCATGCGGTGGACCTTCGATCCGATGCTCGCTCGAAACGCGCACTTCAACCTGAACTCGCTGGGCGCCCGTGGAATCGACTTCATCGAGAACTATTACGGGCGGGAGAACACAGACCGGATCCTCGTCGAATGGAAGTTTGGGCCCGGTTCCGAACATTCCGAACCCAAACAGATGCCCGTTCCTCCCGAAGGCCTGCAGAACGAGGAATTCGGTGCGCTGATCCCCGACGGGGAGGCCTACTGGATACCGGTGCCGGCCGGGCTCCCGGCAGACGGCGACCCCTACGGCAGCCAGGCCCGGACCCGCGGACGGTTGGCATCGAGCCTGAAGGACATCTTCGACGCCGGCTTTACTCTCGTCAGTTGCATGCCTGCAGGGCAGCTGACTTCCGCTTACCTGGCCAGCAGGGACCGTCCGGAAGGAAAATGATGCAGGAGCAACCAGGCACCGCGGATCCCGGGAAACCTCTTGACCAGGATTATGAGCTGAATCGTTCGCTTGAGTCGCCGGAGGACCGTTTCGGCGTGCGGCTGAGGAAGAATTTTTCAGCGGAGGGACTCCAGGAAAGGCTCATGGAAACCGAGACTGCATCCCTGGCCAATTCCTTCACCCATTTGCGCTACAGCGGGGCCGTGCCGCAATCCGCGGCCATCATTCTTGGCGCCCGGCGGAAATACATTGCCGGAGAGGGCAAGTCCTCTGCCTACGCCGCCCTCTTGAATGCCGATTTGGCCTCAACGCTGTCCAACGTGTTCCTGATCGACGGACACTCCCTGAACCCGCTGGACGTCCTCAGCGATGTGCGCAGCTCGGATGTCCTGATCTTGTTTTCGTTGCGCCGGTACCGGAAGGAAACAGTGATGCTGGGCAGGCTCTTCCAACAGGCCGGCGGACGCCTGGTGGTGATCACCGACAGCGAGGACTCGCCCCTGGCCCGGAACGCCGCCGCGCTGATCGCGCTCAATGCCGGTTCTGCCTCCTACGCCGATTCGCCCACCTCCATAGCGGCGGTGTGTCATTTGTTGAGCACGCTGACGGCGGCCAGCGCAAAAGGTGCCCGTCGCCGGCTCGGCACCCGCGGCGCCATAGGAAAATCCATGGGCCTCTACTTCGATCCGACCGATGAAAATGAAAAGGGTTTTTCATGAAGATCACCCGTGTCCGCCTGTTCGAGGTGGAGTTGCCGCTCGTCCACAGCTTCCAAACCAGCTCGCATAAGAAGTCCAGCCTCACGCACATCCTGGTGGAGCTGACCGACGAGCATGATTCCACCGGCTGGGGCGAAGTCGCTTCCCCCACCCATCCATATTTCACTTCTGAAACCACTGACACCGCTTGGCTGATGGCTACCGGATACCTGGTTCAGTCCGTGCTCGGAGTCGAGTGGGAGCACCCCGGCGACGTTGACGGCTGCTGGGCCAAAATCCGCGGCCACGAATTCGCCAAGGCGGGGTTCGCCGGTGCCGCCTGGGACCTGTGGGCCAAGGCGAACAGCCAGTCGCTGGCCGCAGGGCTGGGCGGCACCCGCTCGGTGGTCCGGTCAGGAGTCTCGCTGGGCATAGAGCCGACCATCGATATCCTTCTGGACCAAGTCGACAAGCAGGTTTCAGCCGGTTACGGACGGGTCAAGCTGAAGATTGCACCGGGCTGGGACGTCCTGCCGGTTCAGGCCGTGCGCCAGGCTTACCCCGCACTCGACCTGCATGTGGACGCCAACGGTGCTTACGGCTCAGACACCTCCTCCATGGACCGGCTCGCCCAACTGGATGCGTACGGCCTGACCATGATCGAACAGCCGTTTGCCCCCCGCGACTTTCCCGCCCACGCCCGGCTGCAGGAACGCATCGCCACCGCAGTGTGCCTCGACGAGGCCGTGGTTCAACTCGACGATCTGCGGACCATGATCGCGATGAAGGCCGGCCGGGTCCTGAACATTAAGGTGTCCCGCATGGCCGGGCTGACCGTGGCCAAAGCCGCCCATGACCTGGCGTGGAACGAGGGGATCCCTGTTTGGTGCGGCGGCATGCATGAATTTGGAATAGGCCGGGCGGGTAACGTGGCGCTTTCCTCCCTCCCCAATTTCACCTTGCCCTCGGATGTTTCAGGTTCGGACAAGTACTACGCCCGGGATGTCATCACCCCGGCTATTACTGCCCGCGACGGCGCTGTCGATGTTCCCACCGGTCCGGGCATCGGGTTCGCAATCGACCATGCCTGGATAGCGCACAACCAACTGCGGTATTTCGATTCCGAAGTGCCTGCAGACCAGTCCGGACGGCAATAGGGAACCGCACATGAGAACTAGCCACTTGCCACAAATCCCCGTCATTGACGGGCACAATGATTTCCCCTGGACGGCACGCACCACGCGCGGATACTCCGTCGAGGGAATGGAGGACGACAAGCTCAGTCTGCACACCGATATTCCGGCGCTCCGGAAAGGCGGTGTTGCAGGACAGTTCTGGTCGGTGTGGGTCCACAGCGACATCGGCGGCGCAGACGCGGTCCAAGCAACGCTGGAACAGATCGACTTCGTGCACCGGATGGCTGCCCGGTACCCCGATACGTTCCGGCTAGCGTCCACCGCAGACGATGTCCGCCGGAGCATGCAGGATGGCCGCGTTGCCTCGCTGATCGGAGTCGAAGGGGGCAGCCAGATCAACGGTTCGCTGGCCGTGCTGCGCAGTTATGCACGTTTGGGTGCCCGCTACCTGACCCTGACGTGGACCTCCAGCAGCAGCTGGGCCGATTCCGCCACCGACGCCGCGGTCAATAACGGCCTCACCGCATTCGGCCGGGAAGTCATCGCCGAAATGAACCGCATCGGAATGCTGGTGGATTTGGCCCACGCCTCCGTCAAAACCATGCACGATGCCTTGGATGCATCCACCATGCCCGTGATCAACAGCCATTCCGGCGCCTATGCGGTCAACCCCCATCCGCGCAATGTCCCCGATGACGTGATCCGACGTGTGGCCGCGGCCGGAGGTGTCCACATGGTGACTTTCGTACCCTCATTCATGTGTCCGGAGCGCCGCGCATGGGTGGTAGCCGGTCAAAAGGGCCCGATGCCGCCGGTGGATGTCCGCACCGTAGCAGACCATATTGACCATGTGCGGTCCGTCGCCGGCATCAACGGAGTTGGCCTGGGCGGTGACTTCGACGGTACTGACGCGATGCCGGAGGGGCTGGACACGGTTGCCGGCTATCCGAACCTCTTCGCTGAACTGTCGCACCGCGGGTGGGACAACGATGACCTTCGCAAACTTGCTTCCGGAAACGTCCTACGAGTGCTCGCGGGTGCAGATGACGACTACCGCTCTTTCGTGCGGGCCGGAACCAACTGAGTGGGAGCAATCATGGAAAATGACAATCCGTCCGACCCGCCGAAAGTGCTCGTGGTGGTTAACTCCCGCCAGAGCGGGTTGCGCCGCCTGGAACCTTGGTTCCGCGATGCCGGCCTTGACCTGGACATCAGGTTCGGCGGCGACGGGCTGCCCGAAACCCTGGCGGCTTTCGACGGCCTGGTAATGCTCGGCGGCGGGCTGATGCCCGATGACTACGAACAAGCTCCCTGGCTCCCTCGGGAACGCAGGTTGGCGCAGCAGGCCATTGCCGGGGACATTCCGACGCTGGGGATCTGCTTGGGCGGGCAGTTACTGGCCGACGTTGCCCGAGGAGAGGTGAAACGGAATGACGGAACGCCGGAACGGGGCGCCGTACGTATTCGGGTGACGGACGAGGGAGCCTTGGATACGGTCATATCCGCCTTTGCCCCGGAGGCTTTCCTCATTGAAAACCACCAGGACCGGATCACTGCTCTGCCGGCAGGCGCCGTCCTCCTCGCGTCCAGCTCGGACTGCACCAATCAGGCATTCCGGTTGGGCGAACGCGTTTGGGGGTTGCAGTTTCACCCGGAGGTACAGGCGGAAGAACTCAGGAACTGGGACGACGCTGCTCTGGCCGAGCAGGGGCTGAGCCTCGGTCAACTCGTCGAGGCAGCTCTTACCCACGACACCGACAGCGCCGGCCGCTGCGCCGCCATGGCCTCCGCGTTTGCCGTCCATGTCTGGGAAAACCAGGCTCATCGAGTGGGCTGAGGACTTTCAACGGGCCGGGCTCAGGCAAGTGCACCCATCGGATCCCATGCCGGAAGGACCAGCGGCTCCCTGGACAGGGCATCTTTTAAAGGCCCGGTAAGACGTGACTTATTCACCACGACTTCAAAAACGTACTCGTCGAACCATGAGTCGTCCATGGTGCAGAATCCCTTGTCGAACTTTTCGCTGCCCCAGCTGTTTTCGACGCGCCAGCGCCGAGGCCGCCCATTAACGAGGTCGACACCAGTGAAGAGCATGGCATGGGTCATTTCAGAATCCCGGTAACGCACCCGGTCTTCCTTCGTGGACACCAAGTCGACCCCGTAGACGCCCGAATAGTCGAACAGGTCACCGGCCCATACTCCGTCCTTCTCAGACATCTGCGGGGAAACATCGCATCCAAACCACACCGGTTCACCATCCACAATTGCTGCTGCCGCAAGCTCCCGCATGACTTCAATATCGGCATTGAGGTAAAGCACCGGATTTCCGCCAACGACATTTCCCAGATAATCCACCGTCAGCGGTGTGTTTTTAGGGTGCTCCGGACGCGGATCGTCAACGAGGCATACGTAGTCATCCAAATTCATGTCGGTGAATTTCCGCAGAAACTCCTGCGGGGTGAAGGTGCCGGCGTTGCAGTATTTCTTGTTGTCATCATTCCAGGCCCATTCGAAATCCTTCGGCGGTGTTCCCAGATGGATGGTCAGGATCGCGTGGAAATCCCTGAGTATCCGTTCCTTATGTGCTGCCACCTGCTCCGGCAGCGCACCGGCAGTGATTGCCTCCCGCAGGACCCCGGCTTCCTTGCGCAGGTGGCTGCTCAGGGACTTGTTCATTGCGGAGGTATTCGAGGATGACTCCGTTTCGGGCATGACCTCCTTCGGCACCGCACCGTGCTTGGTGAAGATGCTAACGGCCATATTCCACTGACCGCCGTCATTCATGACGTTGCCCAGCAGAAAGGAAAGAAGCCGGTCATCGACGCTTCGGCCGGAAAGCGTGATCATATCTTCCAGGAAGGCGTTGGCCCGTTCCAGCTTGTCCCAGTACATGGCGTGGTTCTGGCTGAATTCGAAGTTTTTGAGCGACAGTTTCTTCCGGGCGTCTGCCCGAAGCAGGTTCAGCGCAGCAAAGAGCCAGCACCGGCCGCTTTTTTTCTGATCAACAGCTTCCCAGTCATCGAGTCTGTGTGAAATGCTTCCGGGCACGGAGAGCAAACGGGAACGGTTCAGGGCAATGTCGTTGATCGCGACCGATGTCACTGCATTCTGTGCACGCAGACGCCGGGGATCGGAGGCAAACCCCTCGTCGAAAGCCTGCACCGTAGCCGGGCTCAGTTCACCTTGGCGTGCAGATGGCCCGCTCATGGCCACCGTGCCTTTTTCTGCTGCATTGATCGACAAGATGCCTGCTCTCTTTCACTTCGGGAGGGCCATTCCGACGGCGTCAAAAAACTGAGTATACGTTTCGTCCATTTGCCACAACAAGGCTTTTCCGGACTGGCTTCTTTACGCTCCTCTTCAATTCCGGCACTCATCCGGTCATTCGCGCCGTAACGTAAGCTGGCCGCATGACTGCAACAATCGTGGTGCTGACCGAAGAGTCCCTGAACGACGTCGACATTTCCAACCTGCAGTATCTGGTGCAGGACAATCCCGCCCGGTTTGATGTGCTGGTCCCGTCGGATACCGGCCGAAATCTGCTGGTGGATGTGTTGGACAACCTGAGCCTGCTGGAATTCGCCGCTGCCTTCCGCGAGCTGACCGGAGGCAAGCAGACCAAGGAGCAGGAAACGAAGGAAGCCGAGGTGGAGCTCGCCGAATCGCTGCAGCTGCTGAAGGCGTCGGGCTTGGAGGCCACCGGTTCGGTTACCGGTGAGGATCCCGTGCAGGCGGTGGTGGCCGCGGCGAAGGCCTCGGATGCGCAGCAGGTTGTGGTCATCACCACTCCGCATGCCGTGGAGGACACGTTCCGCACTGACTGGGCGAATGAGGCGCAGGACCGGCTGGGAGTCCCGGTGCTGCACCTGTATTCCGGTTCGGGATTTATTGGCGACTCTTAAGCGTTGACGCGACTATGACTGAAGACACCGCCGGAACCGTACCGGTACAAAAGACAGATGACCAGTGGCGCGAGGAACTGAGCCCGGAGGAATTCCAGGTTCTGCGCAAGGCCGGAACCGAACGCCCCTACACCGGTGAATACTGGGATACCAAGACCGCAGGCGTGTACCAGTGCCGGGCCTGCGGCAGCGAGCTGTTCACCTCGAGTGAGAAGTTTGATTCGCACTGCGGCTGGCCCTCCTTCTTCGCACCGCTGGCCGAGGGCAAGGTCCGCTACATCCACGACCGCAGCATGGGCATGGACCGCGTCGAGGTCCGTTGCGCCAACTGCGACTCGCACATGGGCCATCTGTTCGAGGGCGAGGGTTTTGACACCCCCACTGACCAGCGATTCTGCATCAACTCCGTCTCCGTGAAGCTGGTTCCCGCAGCCGCAGGCTCCGACACGGGTTCCGCCGACGGCACGCAGCACGACGCCGCCAAGTAGGAGTTCATGGAACACGGCGTTTTCCCCGGCGAGCTGGTTCCCTCGCCGGAGGTGACCGACGAGGCGATCAACAGCTACCGCCTGCTGAGCGCCGACATTGCCTCCGGTGTGGCCGTGGTGTCCACACGGCTGCGCGGCCGGGACTACGCGGCCACGGTCAGCGGCTTCCTCTCCGTGTCCTACGATCCGCCAACGCTGCTGGTGAGCCTCTTCGCCGAAGCACGGATCGCCGAGGCCGTGGTGGAGAGCGGCACCTGGGCGCTGAGCCTGCTCTCCGCCCGCCAGCGCGGCACGGCAAACTGGCTGGCAAGCCCCGGTTCGCCGCTGGAAGGCCTGCTCAGCCAGGTGGACTACGGCCGCGGGCCAGTCACCGATGCTGCCATCATCGACGGGTGCATCGCCTGGTTCGAGGTGCGCACCACTCAGGTTACGACGGCGGCCACCCACCAACTGGTTGTCGGCGAAGTGGTGGCGATGGGCCGGCGGGCCACGCCCGACGACGAGGCGGACCCGCTGGTGCACTTCGCCTCCGCCTATGCCCGGCTGGGGTAAGCGGGTAGCGTTCTGTCCCTGCCCGGCGGGACCGGCGTTTTTGCCGGTCCCCGCCGGGGCCTGGGCCTCGACCATTGTTTCCGTCCGGGGCCAACCGTAACCTCGAATGACAGGGGACGTAACGCAGGAGCCGCAGAATTCCACTGGCTCCTCGACAGCCCGGACATCGGCCTGAACCACCGGCCGCACCAGGAGACACCATGGGCACTGAGCAGTATCACGAGCCGCCATCCGAACTTCCCGCAGAGACCCGAACCTTCGCCAGGATGTGCGCCAGCCTGAGCGAAGAAGCAGAAGCCATTGGCTGGTATGTCCAGCGGATCGCTGTGGAACCCGATGCCCAGTCCCGCGCGATCATGCACGATTCCCTGGGCGAAGAGTTCAAGCACTTCAGCATGGAACTGGAGTTTTTGCTCCGCCGGACTCCGCTGTGGCGGGAGATCGCCCACGGCATCCTCTTCACCGACGGCGACATTGTGCAGCACGGTGAGGCGTCCGAGGCCGAAGCCACCGAAGGCGAGCCCGATGCCTCCGGCAGCTAGGCCGGGTTCCCGGCACGCACGTCCGGCGGCTAGGCCGGCTCCCCTGCACTCAGCCCTACTGCTTGACCAGGAGGTGTTTCGATGGCACGCAACAGTTTGCTGGACAGGTTCCGGCCCGTTGGATCACCGGGACCGGCAGGCCCTGCCGGAGTTCCCGCCACCGACGACGAGGGGCCGGAAGCGGAACTCGTCCCGGTGTTCGAAGCCCTGGATCCGACCATCCGCGAGGCGCAAGAGCTGACCAACGACGCCTCAGTGCGGGCAGCAGACACCGTGGCACGGGCACGGGCTCAGGCAGCCGCCCTGGTGGAACAAGCGCGGATTGACAGCGGTGCCGTACGTGCCGCCGCAGCGGAAAAGGTGTCCAGCGAGGCCGAAGCCGCCGACACGGAGATGCTCCGGCAGGCAACTGAGGAAGCGGCAGAACTGAAGGAGCGCGGTGAAGCCCGGATGCCCGAACTCGCTTCGGTGATAGTAGCGGATCTGGTGCAGGATCTCCTCGGCTCCGGGAACACCTTCCCATGAGATCCGATTGGGTAGCTGCATCGGTGCGGGCGCGCTCCATGGCACAGCGCCGGGTCGGGGCCGGAACCTGCCGCAGCATCGCCGCGGCTCCCGGACTGCAGGCCGGCCTCGGCCGGCTGGCCGACACGGTGTACGGAGAAGAGCTGAACGGGGCCCGCACGCTCACCGAGGCACACCGCGCCACCCGCAGAACTGTCCTCTGGCAACTGCGGGTACTGGCCGGATGGCTTCCCGCCGGAGGAACCCGCCTGATCCGCGCCGCGGCAGCAGCCTTTGAAGCCGACAACATCCTCGCCCTGGACCTTGTCCTCCGCCGCCAGGAGGCCGGAGCCAACGACGGCGACGCCGCAGCGGACTTTGACCTCGGAGGGCTCGCAACAGCCTGGCCGCGCCTTCGGACCGCGTCAACATCCGAAGAGCTGCAGGCGGCGCTGGCCTCGTCGCCCTGGGGCGATCCGGGACCGGACTCCGCGCTGCCCGATGTGCTGACCGCCGTCTGGCTGCGTCGGCTCACCGCGGAAGCCGCAGCAGTGCGGCCCTGGGCGGCAGCTGCGGCTGCACTGATCTGCGCCCGGCTGCTCCTGGTGGACGGGACCGCGCCGGCTGACCGGCTGGTCGCTCTGCTTCGCCCACTCCTGGGCACCGCTTGGAGCAGCACCGGCGTCCGGGAAACGCGTCCCTCCCAACCCCACACGTCTGAACCTGGCAACTCTGAAACGCGCAATTCTGAAACCCTGACTCCGGAAACCCTGCGCAGCACGCTTCCCCCGTCTGCAGCGCAGGCTCTGGCGGGCATCGACCGAAGCGCCGATCTGTGGCGGGCCGAGGCCGCGCTGGCTGTGCGCATTGAAACCGACGGATTTTCCCTGCTTCGGGCCGGGTTGCCCGGGCCGGACGTGGTCCTCGGTGCCATGACAGTACTTGCGGCCGATGCCTGGCGGGTCCGGGCGGCGTTGGCCGCTGCAGCGGTGAACGCCGGAGCCAGCGAGGTGCTGGATGCCGTGGCGTGAAGCGCTGAGCCCGGTGCGGATGGAGCGCATAGCACTGGTCGCCCCACTGGCGGCCCGGCACGAGATGCTGGCCGAGGTGGCCCGCAGCTCCGCCGTCGAACTCGACCTGCCGTACGAGCCCGGCACCGGACCCGAAGAGATCGACCGGGCGGCAGACGCCGCCGTCGTGCACGGTTCGGTGGCAGCGCTGGTGGGATGGTCACCGACGCAGCGCTTGACCGAGCTGCAGGCGGCGCTGGAACCGCACGGGGCCTCCGCCGTCCCGCTCCGGCGTCCGCGCGGAGTGCAGCCGCCCACGCTTCTGACCGGTGACGAACCGCGCCGGAAGCAGGTGCCGGTCCTCTCCCGCCTGCTCGTGGACACCTACACCACGGTTCCGTACGCCGATCTCGACCCCGCGCGGATTGCAGGTGTGGCGTATGTGGTGATGTTCGGCATGATGTTCGGCGACGCCGGGCAGGGCGCACTGCTTGTAATTGCCGGCCTGCTGCTGCGGTTCCTGCCCCGGCTGCAGCGCTTCCGCCGCACCTGGCTGTTCATCACCGGCGCCGGACTTGCCGCAGTGTTTTTCGGGATCCTCTACGGTGAATTCTTCGGTCCCACGGGCGTGCTGCCGGTGCTGTGGCTGGAACCGTTGGAGGAACCCATCCCGCTGCTGGTCGCGGCGCTGGTGCTGGGTGCTGTGCTGCTGGCCGGCTCCTACGTTCTGGGCACCATCAACCGGGTCCGCGAGGGAGGATGGGGCTACGCCCTGTACGCCAGATCCGGGTTGGCCGGCGCCCTGCTGTTTACGGCCATCGGACTGGTTGCCTGGGGGCTGCTGGCCTCGGCTCCGGTGATCCTGGTGGTCGCCGGCGTGGTGGCCCTGCTGGCGCTGGTGCTGATGTTCATCGGGCTGTTTGCCGAGTCCGGCGGCGGGCCGACCGGAGGCCTGCAGGCCTCCGTGGAGCTGGTGGACAGCGTGGTGCAGCTGGGCTCGAACCTGGTGTCCTTCACCCGGCTCGCCGCCTTCGGCCTCACGCACGCCGCGCTGATGATGGTCGTCTGGCAGGCCACCACCGCGTTGTGGGCGCCGGACTGGCGGGCGGCGGCCGCCGTCGTCGTCTTCATCATCGGCAACGCCCTGACCTTTGCCTTGGAGGGCCTGGTCGCCGGAATCCAGGCCCTGCGGCTCGAGTACTACGAGCTGTTCTCCCGCGTTTTCCAAGACGAAGGCAGACGGTTCCGGCCCTGGAATCCGGATCCGGACGCCGACCAGAGCTCCGGGCAAGTATCCGTTCCCCCAGCTGAAAGGCACCTCCCATGAATCCCTGGCTTGCCGGCCTTCCGCTGGTCCTCCTTCTCGCTGTCCTGCTCACGCTCGGCGCCGTTGTGCTGCTGCGGCGCAACAGACGCACCGGCGTCAAGGCGCTGCTCGGCCTCAACGCCGTGCTGATGGCCGGGGCGCTCGCCCTCTTTGCCGCAGCATTGAATGCCGCGCCCGCCAGTGCGGGGGCGGGCGACGGCGGAGCCGCAGCCACCGCCGTCGCCGCGGCAACCGAGGGAAGCGACAGCAGCGGCGCGGCCCTGATCGGAGCCGCGATTGCGGTGGCGGGGTCCTCCATTGGCGCAGCCATCGCCGTGGCCTACACCGGGTCCGCGGCGCTGGCGGCGATGAGCGAAAGACCCGAAATTTTCGGCCGCGCCATGGTGGTGGTGGGGCTGGCCGAGGGCATCGCCATTTACGGGCTGATTATTTCGATCATCCTGATCGGACAGGCATGAGCAGCCCGGAGGCTGCCGGCTCGGTGGCGGGCCGAGCGGGCGCCGGCACGGTGGCGGCATTGGGCGAACCGGCCCTGCTGCAGGGGTTCCGGCTCGCCGGCGCGGTCCTGTATCCGGCCGCCGGACCGGAGCAGGTGCACTCCGCGTGGGCGAGCCTGCCGGATTCGGTGCTGGCTGTCGTCCTGACGCCGGCTGCCGCGGCTATCCTTGCCGCGGAACTGGCCGATTCGGCCTCTCCCTTGACCGCAGTGCTGCCTGATTCCGCTCCTCCCTTGACCGCGGTGCTGCCCTGATGAGGTGGCCCTGATGAGTCGTCTGCCTTCCGGCTTTGATGCCGCCCTCGAACCGGTGCGTTATGCGCTGCGCCGGCAAGCCGAGGCTGAGGCCGCCCGCCGGGCTGGCGACGCCCGACGGCAGGCCGACGAAATCCTGTCCGCGGCCCGGTCCGAGGCGGAGCAGATCCGCGCCACCGCAGCCCGGCAAGGCAGCGAAGCAGCCCATGCGGAAGCTGTCGGCCGGTCGGCCCGGATCCGCAGGGAGGCCCGCCGCACCGTGCTGGCGCAGCAGGAGGCCCTGCGCTCCGACCTGGTGCAGCAGGTGCAGCACCAGGCCCGGGAACTGCGCAGCGATCCGCGCTATCCCCAGATGCTCCGCCGGCTGACCGAGCGGGCGGATGCACTGCTGGGTCCGATGGCCTCCGTGACCGAAAGCTACAAGGGCGGCGTCACAGGGTCGGCCGGATCCCGGCATCTGGACCTCTCCCTGCCCGCCCTGGCCGAACAGGCCCTGGAACGCCATTCCGGGGAGGTGCACCGGTTATGGGACGCAGAGTAGATCCGGGAGGCCGCCCTGGTGCTGGAAAGCGGTCCGACACAGCCGGGGGAAGCTCCGCTCGGGACAGCGGCACCATTACCCGGGTGAGCGGCCCGCTGGTGGAGGTCACCGGCCTGTCCGGACTCTCCATGCTGGAGGTCGTCGCCGTGGGACCGGAGCGGATCTCCGCGCAGGCCGTCTCCATCAACGGCACCGACGCCACATTGCAGGCCTACGAGTACACCGGCGGGCTGAAGACCGGCGACGCCGTGGAGCGCACCGGGCGCCAGCTCTCCGGACTGCTGGGACCAGGGCTGCTGGGCACGGTGTTCGACGGGCTGCTCCGGCCGCTGTCCTCGGCTTCCCTCTGGCTGACCCAGGACCGGATGTCCTCCGCCGAGGATCCTTCGGTGCTGAGCGCGTCCTGGGGGTTCACGCCCTCGGTGTCGGTCGGTGACACGGTACGTCCGGGACAGGTCCTCGGCACAGTTCCGGAAGCCGGCACGGTGGAATTCCGGGTCCTGGCGCCGCCGCACATCGGCGGTGAGGTCCAGTGGCTGGCGAACGGCCCGGTCCATCCCCTGGATCCGGTGGCGCGGGTGGGCGGCCTCGAGATTCCGCTGGCACAGCAGTGGCCGGTGCACCGGCCACGCCCCTTCGGCGAGCGCCTGACCGACACCGTTCCGCTGCAGACCGGCCAGCGGGTCCTGGATCTGATCTTCCCCCTCCCCCGCGGCTCGGCAGCGGCAGTGCCCGGCGGGTTTGGCACCGGCAAGACCCTGACGCTGCAGCAGATCGCCAAGTGGTCCGACGCCGACGTCATTGTCTATGTGGGCTGCGGCGAGCGCGGCAACGAGATGGCCGATGTCCTGGACGGGCTGTCCGGACTGGATGATCCGCGCACCGGAGGCAAGCTGATTGACCGCACCGTGATCATCGCCAACACCTCCAACATGCCGATGATGGCCCGCGAGGCATCCATTGCCACCGGGGTGACAGTGGCCGAGTTCTTCCGCGACATGGGGTATGACGCCGTCGTCATCGCCGACTCGACCTCCCGGTGGGCCGAAGCCCTGCGTGAATTCGCGAACCGCAACGGCGACCTGCCCGCCGAGGAGGGCTACCCCGCTTCCCTGGCCAGTGAGCTGGCCGCCTTCTACGAACGCGCGGCGCGGGTGCGCACCCTGGGCGGGGCGACGGCGTCGGTCACCGTGATCGGCGCGGTCTCCCCTCCCGGCGGCGACATGAGCGAACCGGTCACCACCGACACCCAGCGCTTTGTGCGCTCGCTCTGGGTGCTGGACCGGGATCTGGCCTATTCCCGGCATTATCCGGCCGTCAGCTGGCGCGGCTCCTTTTCCCGCGATGCAGAATCGCTGGGCCGCTGGTTCTCGGCGCACGGCGATCCGTTGTGGGCGCAGCGCCGGGCGTCGGCGTCCCTGCTGCTGTCCGAGGCGGACCGGCTCACTGCCCTGGCGGAGATCATCGGAGCCGCTTCCCTGCCCGGCCATGAACGGATGGTGCTGCTGGGCGGACGGCTGGTGCGTGACGGCGTCCTGCTGCAGAACGCGCTCAGCCCCAATGACGGCTACAGCTCCGCGGAGAAGGGATCAGCGCTGCTGCAGACCGTCCTGGACGTGGTGGACGTCTGCCAGTCACTGGTGGCGCGCGGAGTGCCGCCGGCCGACGTCGAACGCTTCGATTTCACGCCGGTCCTGCGGCTGCGCGAGGACACCGGTCCCACCGACGCCGACGGCGTCCTGGAGCGGGGACGCGAATTCCTGCGTCAGCTGCAGCAGGTGGCCGGCGGCGGGCTTACGGAAGGCAACGACGGTGACCAGTAGCGACAGCACCCCCGGTACGAACCCCCAGGACTCCCCGCCCGGTGGCGTGCCGGCGGGGCGCGTGCCGGCGGTCGGCGTGCCGAAGGTGGGCCACAGTGCGGTCCGCGAGCTGCGCGGACCCCTGCTCGTCCTCGGCGACGCCGACGGCGTGGGCTGGGACGAGTTCGCCACCGTGGGCGTGGCCGGCCAGCCGGACCGGCACGGACTGGTGCTGGAGGTCGACGGCGATGAAGTCACGCTGCAGGTCCTCGAGGGCACCGACGGAATGTCGCTCGGCGGCATCGAGGTCCGGTTCCAGGGCCGGCCGCTGGCTGTTCCCACCGGCCCGGACTGGCTCGGGCGGGTTTGCAACGGGCGCGGCGAACCGCTTGACGGCGGCCCTCCCATCACCGCCGGAACGACGGCGCCGGTGGGCGGCTGGCCGCTGAACCCCGTCTACCGGGAACCGCCGCAGGATCCGGTCATCACCGGCATCTCGGCCATCGATGCGCTGACCACTCTGGTGCGGGGGCAGAAACTGCCGATCTTCTCGGTTGCCGGCCTGCCGCACCTCACCCTGGCCACGCAGATCGCCGCGCAGGCCACCACGTCCGCGGGCAGGGCGTTCCGGGTGGTGTTTGCGGCGATGGGCATGACCCATGCGGACATCGCCTACATCCGCGACCGGTTGGAGGAACGCTCAGCCGCCGGAGAACTGGTGCTGCTGCTCAACGCCGCCGATGATCCGGTGATCGAACGCATCCTCACCCCGCGCATAGCCCTGACCGTGGCCGAGTCACTGGCCTACGACGAGGGCTCCGATGTTCTGGTGGTGATGTCGGACATGACCAGCTACGCCGAGGCCGTGCGGGACGTTTCTGCGGCCCGCCGGGAGATTCCCGCCCGCCGCGGATACCCCGGCTACCTCTACAGCGACCTCGCCGGCCTCTATGAACGGTGCGGCCGGGTTCGCGATCGGGAGGGATCGGTGACCATCGTGCCGGTGCTGACCATGCCGGCCGGAGACATCACCCATCCGGTTCCTGATCTGACCGGTTACATCACCGAAGGCCAGGTGGTCCTGGATCCGGACGTCGACGCGCGGAACATCTATCCGCCCGTGGACGTGCTCTCCTCACTGTCACGCCTGATGCGCAGCGGCGCCGGCAAGGGACGCACCCGCGAGGACCACCTGGATGTCGCGGCGCAGATCCTCTCGGCGATGGCCCGCGCCCGCACCGCCGCGGAACTGGCCGAACTGGTCGGCGCGGCAGCACTGAGCGAGACCGACAATGCCTACATCGAGTTCCGCAGCGTCGTGGAACGGAACCTGCTCAACCAGGGACGAGATGAGCCGCGGACCTTCGACGACACCATGGATCTGGCCTGGCAAGCCCTGTCGCTCCTGCCCCGCCGGGAACTGACCATGCTCTCCGGCGAGTTCCTGGACAAGTATTTGCCCGGGCCCGTCGGTGGAGCGCGGCTGTGAGCGGGTTCCGGTCATGAGCAGGTTCCCGAGATGAGCAGGTTCCGGGCATGAGCGCGTTCCGGAGCGGCGGAAGCCGTGCGGACAAAGCCGACGTGGAGCGCCGGCTGGCTACTGCCACGCGCGGAGCGGAACTGCTGGACCGCAAGCAGCGCATCCTGCAGCGTGCGATCGAGGGGCTGCGGGAGAAGGCAGACGCCGCCCGGCGGGCCTGGGATGAGCAGGCAGCGGAGGCCGCGCTGTGGCTGCGGCGGTCCGCCGGCCTGGATGGGGAAGACCGGATCGGGCAGGCCGTGCCGGCCGGTCCGGCCACTGTGCGGGTGCGGTGGGGCGGTGCCATGGGCATCTCCTATCCCGAGGCGGCGGAGTGCGTGCTTCCCGATCCGTCGTCGGTGGGCGGAAGCTCCGCGCTGGCCTACACGGCGGTTTCGCACCGTGCCGCGCTGGAGGCGGCTGTCGCTGCGGCGAGCGCTGAACGGGCTCTGCTGCTGGTTTCCGATGAGCTGGCTGCCACCCGTACCCGGCAGCGCGCCGTGGAGAACCGGTGGATTCCCCTGCTGCAGGAACAGCTGGCGGAGATTGAACGCAGGGTCGCCGAACAGGAACTGGAAGAGAGTCTGCGGCTGCGCTGGGCAGCCGGGCTGATCTAGCCCCACCTCGCGGTAAGCCGGACCCGGGATAGCCGAGCCGTCAGAGCTGAAACGCGGCAGCGCGGATCGGGGAACCATCCACGCCGGCCAGGCGCAGCGGCAAGGCCGAGAACAGCGGATCGGACCAGGTCACAGCCGCCAGGTTGGTCAGGTTCTCGATGATCCCGCCGCCGGCGCCCAGAAATACGTCATGGAACGGAAGGCTGGGAACGCCGCCGGACCCGGGTGCCGGCGTCGGATCCGGGTTGAGCGTGTCCACCCCGACCAACCGGACGCCGGCGTCGACCAGGCGTTCGGCGATCTCGGCGTCGAAGGAGGGATGCCGCAGGTAGCGAGGCGTGTTGAAGTGCTCGGACCAGCCGGTGGAAAACAGCACGATGGTCCCGGGCAGCAGCCCTTCGAGTCCGGCCGCCACGTCCTGCCACTGGATCCTGTCCAGATCGGCGGCGCCGGGGACGGAGACAATCCGGGCCGAGCCCAGCAGATTCTCCAGGGGAAGCTCGTCCACGGCTGCTCCGCCCGGAACCGTGTGCAGCGGGGCATCCAGATGGGTTCCGGTGTGGCTGCCCAGGTGCAGTTCAGCTACTTGGAAGCCGTCCGCCTCAACCGATGCCGCGTTCCGGATATGCACGGCAGGATCCCCGGGGAACACCTGCATCCCGGAGACAACCGGATGGCTGAGGTCAACTGCCTGCATGTGCGGCCGTCCCGAAAGCGTCCTCTGCCTCGCTCAGATGCCGGGACACCGGCGAACCGGCAACCACCCGCCCCGCCGCCGCGGACCAGCCCCAGTAGACGGCGAAACTGATCACGAAGGTCGGAATGGTGGCCCCGACCGGACTGGGAACGGCATAGGTCAGCAGCAGCGAGACGGCTGCGCCCAGCAGCCAGGTCGCCAGGGCCGGAAGGTTGAAGCCGCTGCGGAACCAGTAGCGGCCGCCCCGGGCCCGGAGGATATCGGTGCCGTAGGAGCGCTTGTTGACCAGGTAGTAGTCGGCGATCATCACGGCGAAGACGGGGATGAACAGGGAGCCGATCACGGTCAGGAACGAGGTAAAGCTGTCCAGCAGCCCCAGCCAGGTGGATCCGAGGACCGAGACGGCGCCCAGCACCAGGGCCGTGGGCAGGAACCGGATTGTCCGCGACGGAACCATGTTCACCACGGACGAGACCATGCCGTAGACGACCATCGTGTTGGTGGCCATGACGGAGAGGAAAATGACGATGGCCAGCGGAACACCAAAGATGCCGACAATCAGGGTCGGCTCGAAGCCCACGGCCTCCCCGCCGTCGAGCACCACGTAGCCGATGGCGGTGGCACCCAGGACCATTGCCAGGACGGTGGAAAGCACGTACCCGGTCGCCGAGCCCACCACGCCGGCGGTCTGCGTCCTGGCCAGCCGGTTGAATTCGGCCGAGAGCACCGTCCAGGAAATGGCGGTGGAAATGACGACGTCGAGCACCGTGATGGCCGACCAGCCGGCGGCGGAATCCACCGGAATGGCGGCGAAGTCCGCCACCGGGAAGGTCGTGAAGGAAACGGTGAAGATGTACCCCATGATCGCCAGGATCACCAGTGCCAGCCAGGGCTCCACCCGGGCAATGCCCTTGTGGCCGAAGATGGCCAGGGCCACGACCAGCAGCTGGCAGAGAACGGAAAACAGCACGGGGTTGGAGAATCCGGTGGCGCGCTCCACCAGGAAGTTCACGGTGACGCCGGCAAGCATCGCCTGCACCCAGCTCCAGCCCATCAGGATCACAACGTTTGCGGCCACGGCCACAAAGGACCCGCGCAGCCCGAACGCACCCTTGGTCAGGGACATGGTGGGCAGGCCGGTCCGGGTGCCCATGTTGCCGATCAGGACCAGGACGGCACCGCCGATCACGGTTCCCAGCACGATCATGCCCACTGCGGTGGTCCAGGTGACGCCCGGAACGAACAGGGTGCCGGTCAGCAGGGTGGTGACCACCAGGTTGGCGGCCAGCCAGATCATGCCGATCCGGCCCGTGCCCAGGGTTCCGCGGATGGGGCCGTAGCCCTCAGCGTTTCCATCGAGCCGGCGGGACAGCCGGGACCACGCAGATGAGCCCGTACCGGTGGCAGCCGTGGTGGTCCGGCCGGTGCCGGGTGCAGTTGAGGTCATGGTGTTTCCCCGGACTCTAGGCGGTGCCGGCGGCAGCCGGGCTGGACGAAAGGTGCTCATGAACGGCCAAGATCCGGCCGTCAATGCGGGCGAAGACGATGGTCTCCCGCTCGTTGGTGACCTCCTCGACGCCTCCGGTGCTCGTGGTGGTGCGCACGGTGTGGCTGAAGACCGCGCTGCTGCCGAACAGCTGGACGCGCGCGTAGGTGCTTTCGCAGCCGGTCACGGACCAGTCCCCCGCCAGCCAGCTCTTCCAGAGAGCCTCGTACTCGGCCCGGGATTCCAGGCGCCGGTCTTCGGTGTGGAAGACGAAGGACGCCTCCGGCGCGAAGGCTGCGAAGTAGGCGTCGGTGTCCGTGCGGGCGAAGGCGCCGACGAGGTTCTGCACGGCAGCGGTTACCTCGTGCTCGGCCAGCGGGGCGGCCTGGTGCTGGGGGTTCATGGGAGTCTCTCTGTATCTCTGTTCTCAACATCTCTGTTCTCAACGCGCGACAGCCTTTCGGCACACCTCGAAGAAACAAATGATGCTTATTGGAAAACAAGTAACGGCAGACACCAGTGTTGAGTGACTGCCGTCACTTGTCAACCGGGACAGGTCCGCAGGGCGTTGCGGCCGGCCGCGCCGCGTCACGCCGGGCGGCCGCCGCCACACACACGCCGCCACACGCACCGCCAGACGGACTGCGGCCGGACCGCCGGCCGCCAGATCCCCCGACCGCTACAGCCGGAACCCCTCGTCGAGCCGCTCGATGATGGTGACGTTGGCCTGGCCGCCGCCCTCGCACATGGTCTGCAGGCCGTAGCGGCCGCCCGTGCGCTCGAGCTCGTGCAGCAGCGTGGTCATGATCCTGGCGCCGGTGGCGCCAATGGGATGCCCGAGCGAAATGCCGCCGCCGTTGACGTTCACCTTGTCCATGTCGACGTCGAGCTCCCGCTGCCAGGCCAGCACCACGGAGGCGAAGGCTTCGTTGATTTCCAGCAGGTCGATCTGGTCCAGGCTCATGCCGGTGCGGCCCAGGGCGTGCCGTGTCGCTTCGATGGGAGCGCTGAGCATCATGATCGGATCGTCGCCGCGGGCGGAGATGGAATGGATCCGCGCCCGGGGCTTGAGCCCGTAGCGGCGCACAGCGCCCTCGGAGGCGAGCAGCAGCACGGCGGCAGCGTCCGAAATCTGCGAGGACGTGGCAGCAGTGAGCCGTCCGCCTTCGGAGAGCGGCGCCAGGGACTCGATCTTGGCGCGGTTCGGTTCCCGGGGGCCTTCGTCGGCGCTAATGCCGTTCAGCGGAAGAATTTCGCGGTCAAAGCGGCCCTCGGCCTGGGCGGCGAGCGCCCGGACGTGGGATTCGACGGCGAAGTCCTCCATTTCGCTGCGGGTCAGCCCCCACTTGTCCACCATCATTTCGGCGCCGATGAACTGGGAGACTTTCTGGTCTCCGTAGCGTTCCGCCCACCCTGTGGATCCGGTGAAGGGATCGGGAAAGCCCAGTTCCCGGGCAGCGGAGTTCGCAAAACTGATCGGAATGGAGGACATGCTCTGCACCCCGCCGGCCAAGACCAGGTCGCTGGTGCCGCTCATGACAGCCTGCGCCGCATAGGACACGGCCTGCTGGCCGGATCCGCACTGGCGTTCCACGGTGGTTCCGGGCACGCGCTCGGAGAGTCCGGCGGCCAGCCAGGCGGTGCGGGCAATGTCCATGGCCTGCGGTCCCACCTGGTCGATGGCACCGAGAATGACCTCGTCGAATTCCGCGGAATCGATCCCGGTGCGCCGGACCGTCTCCGCAATCACGTGCGCGGCCATGTCGGCCGGGTGGATCTTGCTCAGTCCGCCGTTGCGCCGCCCGACGGGCGTGCGCACTGCGTCAATGATGAATGCTTCAGCCATGGGAACAGGCCTTTCGTCGATGGAAGGCGTAGCAGGGCGCCCGGGGCCACCGTGCCGCTGGGCACACCTGCTCTGATTGTGTCGAAAACCACACTAAACGATGACGACGACGCCGGCACCAGACCGCCGGTATGCGTCGCTGGACGCCTGGAGTCGGCGTCAGGGATCCGGTTTCCGGGCCGCGGGTCTGCCGTGGTGGATCCTTCCGTCCTAGGCTGTGCTCATGACAACGAACTTCGGTGATTCCTTGCCCATGAAGCCGGGAGATTTGTGGGCCGCTACGGGGAAGCCCGTGACAGGCTTTGGTGGGGGCCGATATCGGCTGACGGAGGATTACTTGCACTGCGAGTCTGGTGGCTTGAAAACCGAAGCCCAGCAGGTTTCTACGCGAGAAATTGTCGATGTTGATTTGCGTCAGTCGCTGACTCAGAAGGCACGTGGCGTGGGGTCGCTGCTAGTACATGTGGTGCGTCAGGATGGGACGCGGGAGACAGTCCAAATCGTTGATATTCCGAACTTTCGGGACGGTGTGGAAACCATCAACCGTGTTGCCGAGCAGGCGCGGCTGCGGTTCTCTCAAGAGCAGCGGACTCAGCACGTAAATTATGCGGGACAGATGCCGCTGACATCTGTCCCTGCCGCGACGGCCGGAGGCCCTTTAGCGGAGTTGCGCCAGGTAGCAGGGCTTCATGATCGCGGAGTGCTGGATGATGTGACCTTCATCGCCGAGGTAAAGCGCCTGTTGAGCTAATCGCACACAGGAGCGCTAATAACTCAACGCATTTCGCCTTCGCGGGTCACCCTCATGCAGGACAAATGGCGGGGCAGGCCTTCCCTGACTGAAAGCCGCAGAGGTGCCGGTGCAGCCGCTGGTCTGCGAGGCCCGGGAACATGATTGCACCGTCCGAAGAGCATGCGTCGACCGGCTAGAATGGAAAGGCTGTCATTGCTGGCAGCACAGCCGCGAGTGCCCAGCCCGGCGGCCGCATCCCACCACATGTGAAAGCAGCGGAGTGTCCTTACAGGTTTCCCCCACCGTCAGCGCCACCAACAGTCCGGCCGGCAAGGCGACTGCGGCAATTGCCCGCGAGTCCTCGCGCCGCCGCACCTTTGCGGTGATTTCACACCCCGACGCCGGTAAGTCCACGCTCACCGAAGCCCTGGCCCTGCATGCCCGCGTCATCGGCACGGCCGGTGCCACGAACGGCAAGGAAAACCGCCGCGAGACGGTCTCCGACTGGATGCAGATGGAAAAGGACCGCGGCATCTCGATCAGCTCCACGGCCCTGCAGTTCGCCTACCGGGACACTGTCATCAACCTGCTGGACACTCCGGGCCACGCCGACTTCTCCGAGGACACCTACCGGGTTCTCGCCGCCGTCGACTGCGCCGTGATGCTCGTGGACGCCGCCAAGGGCCTGGAAACCCAGACCATGAAGCTCTTCGAGGTCTGCCGCGCCCGGAACCTGCCCATCATCACCGTGATCAACAAGTGGGACCGCCCGGGCCTGGACCCGCTGGCCCTGATGGATGAGATCACCGAACGCACCGGCCTGACCCCCATGCCGCTGACCTGGGCCGTGGGCATCGCCGGAGACTTCCGCGGCGTCTGGGACCTGAAGAAGGACGAGTACGTCCGCTTCGAACGCCAGAACTCCGGCGCCTCGCTGGCCAAGGAAGACCACTTCACGCCCGAGGAGGCCCTCGCCGCCGAAGGTGAAGTCTGGGAAGACTCCCTCGGCGAGGCCGAGCTGGTCATCGACGGCCGCGAGTTTGACCGCGACGCCTTCCTGAACGCCAAGGCCACCCCGATCCTGTTCTCCTCCGCGGCCCTGAACTTCGGCGTGAAGCAGATCCTGGACGCCCTGGTGGATCTGGCCCCGGCGGCCGGTCCGCGCGAAGACAAGGACGGCGAGCTGCGTCCCGTGGACGCACCTTTCTCCGGATTCGTGTTCAAGGTCCAGGCCGGCATGAACAAGGCGCACCGCGACCACGTGGCCTTCATCCGCGTCTGCTCCGGCATCTTCGAGCGCGGCATGGTCGTTACCCACTCGAACACCGGCAAGACCTTTGCCACCAAATACGCCCAGCACCTGTTTGGCCGCGAACGCGAGGTCATCGACCAGGCCTGGCCCGGCGACGTCGTCGGGCTGGTGAACGCCTCAGCCCTGCGCGTGGGCGACAGCCTCTTTGTGGAGCAGCCGGTGGAGTTTCCGCCGATTCCGTTCTTCAGCCCGGAGCACTTCCGCGTCGCCCGGTCCAAGGATCCGAGCCGTTACAAGCAGTTCCGCCGCGGCATCGACCAGCTCGAGCACGAGGGCATCATCCAGGTGCTGCGCTCGGACCGGCGCGGAGACCAGGCACCGGTGCTCGCCGCCGTCGGCCCCATGCAGTTCGAGGTGGTTGAGGACCGCATGACACAGGACTTCAACGCCCCCATGCGCTACGAGCAGCTCTCCTACTCCCTGGCCCGGCTGACGACGCCGGACGCGGCTGAGATCCTGGCCAACGTGCACGGCGCCGAGGTTCTGCAGCGAACCGACGGCGCGTATCTGGCACTGTTCAACGACGTCTGGGCGCTCAAGCGGGTGCAGAAAAACCACCCCGAGGTGTCGCTGACCGTGATTGGCACCGAGTCCCCCAACAGCCGCGGGTACTAGGCTCCCTGTCCACCCCGCAGCCAGGGAAATTCCAGTACGGCTGTAGATTTGGCACCATGACTAAGCCCGTTGGACAACTCGCGTCCATTTCCCTCGATTGCCCGGACACCGACCTCCTGGCGGTTTTCTACTCCGGCCTTCTGGGACTCAAAGAGGCCTTCGCAACCCCGGACCGCGGCGTCGTCGCCCTGGCCGGAGCCGGTCCGATGCTCACTCTGATGCGCGTCAATCAGTACGTTGCACCAGCGTGGCCGGAGGGCCCTCAGCAGCAGCAGCTTCACCTGGATATTGCTGTGGAGGAACTGGACTTAGCAGCTGATGCCGCAATCGCCCTCGGCGCGAAACCTGCCGGACACCAGCCGGCGCCCGAACGATGGCGCGTCATGCTCGACCCCGCGGGGCACCCGTTCTGCCTAACCGCCGTCCGTCCGGACTGACCCGGACCCAAGGTCCATCGAGTGTCGAGTCCACTGGCAACGGCGGCCGAGTCTATTCTCAGCATCAAAGCCGAACTCGACTTTCGCACCGCCGCACGGGAGTTTCCGGATGCCGCGTTCCGCCGGTTCGGGCAGGTGTCCGCCACTCGGCTTCCGGTCCTGCCGGACGCCGCGCCGTACAACAAAGCACGCGGCCTGAGCCTTGATGATCGGTGCCGGCTTGATGACATCACCGCCTTCTACGCGGAGACCGGCCAGCGCCCCCGCCTGGAAGTGTGGGCCGGGGATGATTGTGCTGAGCTGCAGGCCTGCCTCAGCGGAAACGGGCTGGCACCCGCCGCCGTCGCCGTCACCCTGCATGCCCGCCCGTGCAGGACGGCGCCCGGCCTGCCGCCAGGAGTACGGGTCGCCGAGGTCGACCGGGACGACCAAAATTACCTCGACGTCCTCAGCCGTGGATATTCGATGGAATCGGCCAGCGCCGAGGCCCGCCGGGTCTTCGGAATCGAGCACAGCACCCCGGGGCTGCGGCGCTACCTTGCCACCGTCGACGGCGAACCCGCAGCTGCCGCCGCATTGTTCAGTCACGGCAACCTCAGCCTGTTCGTCGGCGCCGCCACGCTGCCGGCCTTTCGACGCCGCGGCTGCCAGTCCGCGCTCATCCACCGCCGTTTGGCCGATGCGTCGGAGACCAGCGACCTCACCGTCGCCACTGCCACTGTGGGATCAGCCAGCAGCGGCAATCTTGAGCGTCATGGCTTCGCCGTGACACATCTGCGCACCCTCTGGTTCTAAGCCGCGGCCACGGGCACCGCTACGCTGAGACGCATGGGAATTATGGGTGTCTTACTAATAGCGTCGGGGATGGCAGTTTCGTGGGCGGCCGAAGCGACAGCCCGGGGCAAGCTCGGCATGAACTCCTTTGTGGGAATCCGGGTGGGGTACGTGACGCATTCACCCGAAGCTTGGCTTGCCGGGCACCGGGCCGCCAGGTGGCCCACTCATACGGCGGCGGGAATCTTCGCCGCATGCGGCATCCTGCTTCTGGTCATGGATGTCTCCGACGCAATGGGTGCGTGGATCACCATCGGCGCATCGCTGGGCGTTCTGGGCACGGTGATCGCGGCCGCGGTCCGCGCGAGCCGTGCCGCTGAACTGGTTGTCGTTCAAAACGCAGACCGTCAGGGGTAGTCGCCCAGAATCCAGGCGACGATCCGTTTGTGCAGGTCAGCGATCTGCTGATCGGACCTAGCAGGCGTTACGGTCGGCACCGCGACCGGTTCATTGAGCATAAGACTTGCTAATGACTTGTGTGATTCACAGTAAGCGTTAGTTTTTCGTTAGTAGGCTCGATCGCATCACAACACAGCCGCTCCCTGACCTTCGCGGAGCGGCCTCCCTGGAAGGTCGCAGTCATGTCTCCCCACACGCTCCCCTCGATGTCCCGCACCGGCTTTGCGCCGGTTGCCGCGGGCACCAACCCTGTGGATTCTGAAGCCTGGCAGGCACTGAAACAGGCCGCCACCGACCTGCAGGCGCTGCAGAACCAGAACGGTTCAGTCGACGCTGAAAACCGCAGCGCCGCTGAGGAGCTGATCGGCACCGTGACCGCCGCCGTCGATGCCCTGGCCCCCTCCTTCGAGCACGACGCCGAATACCTCCGCCTCGTGGTCCGGGACTTTGACCGCTGGGCAGCCGACGGCCTGGGCGAACCCGATTTCCTGGACTCCCTGCTGGCGTTTTCCCCGCAGCTGGACCGCACAGACGGGCTGCGGCATCTGGTGCTCTTCCCCATGTACACGCAGAACGGCTCCACGAACCGCTATGTGGAAGCCGTGCTGATCGAAGTTGTCTGGCCGGAATTCATCGGCGAGCTGGAAGCCGGCGAGTACTCCAACAAGCTCTTCGTGCCGATCCGGTTCCTGGACTTCACCCCCGGCTATGACACCAACTCGGCGGTGCTCTTCCCCGAATCGGTTGCCGTCCGCGAAACGCCCACCTTCACCTGGGGCGCCATCTTCGCCGACCGCGAGGCCGCCCGTTTCCGCCGGGTCCTGCGCGCCGCCGCCGAGATCACCTCGCTGCAGCTGCCCGACGACGCCGCGGCACTGCTTGACGACCAGAAGCTGACCCAGGACACCTTTGTCATGTGGGACCTGATCCACGACCGCACCCACATGCGCGGAGACCTTCCCTTCGATCCGTTCATGATCAAGCAGCGCATGCCGTACTTCCTCTACTCCCTGGAGGAACTGCGCTGCGACCTCACCGCCTTCCGGGAAGCCGTGAAGATCGAAAAAGACGAGGATGCTTCCCCCGAAGCCCGCAAACATGCCACGCTGGTGCAGTACGCGGTGATCTTTGACCGGATCTTCCGGTTCGCCATTACCGGCAGCCGGGTGCGCAACTACGACGGCCTCGGCGGACAGCTCCTGTTCGCCTGGATGCACCAGAACCACGTCCTGCACTGGACTGACGGCAAGCTGAGCATCGACTGGGAAGACGCGGCCGACGTCGTCGTTCGCCTGGGCGCCAACATCGAGGACCTGTACTGGCGTTCCATTGACCGGCCGAAGACTGCCCACTGGTTTGCCGCCTATGAGCTGGTGGCCGCCACGCTGACCCCGAACCCGGCGTCCGTCTGGGCCAAGGGGCCGGAGGCGCTGCCGCTGGACGGACCGCCGCGCGGGCTGACGGACCAGGTGCTGGACGACGAATTTCCGCTGTCCATGTTCTATGAGGCACTGTCCAAGAAGATGGGCCCGGTCATCGAGTCCACGTCGGGAATCACAGGGAGTTCGAAGTAAATGAGCACTGAGCCGGCCGCGCGGTCCTCGGAAGCACCCCTGTCCGTCCGCGGACGCACCGTCCTGGTGGCCGGGGCCGGCTCCGCGTCCGGCGTCGCCGTCTGCAGGGCGCTGGAGGCGGCCGGGGCGAAGGTCGTGGCGGTGGGACGCGACGCGGCCCGGCTGGAAACCACTCTCGCGAACCTGCTCGACGCCGATCTGCGCACCTGCGACCTCTCAAACCCCGGCGACGTCGATGCGCTCTCGCAGGACATGCGGGAGACCTACGGCGGAATCGACGGGCTGATCCATCTGGTGGGGGGCTGGCGCGGCGGCGGCGGCATCACCGGGCAGAATGACGACGACTGGGATTTCCTGGAAACCAACATTCTGCGCACCCTGCGCAACGCCAGCCGCAGCTTTTATGACCAGCTGGCAGCGTCCGACGACGGCCGGCTGGCCATCGTCTCCTCCACCTCAGTGGACTCCCCCACCGCCGGCGGTGCAGGCTATGCCGCGGCCAAGGCCGGGGCGGAGGCCTGGGTGCAGGCCATCGCGCAGGGCTTCCGCCGCGCGCAGTCCGGCGCCAAGGCGGACCCGCAGCCCCAGCGCTCGGCCGCCGTCGTCCTCGTGGTCAAGGCGCTGGTGGACGATTCCATGCGCGCCGCCGAACCGGACCGGAATTTCAGCACCTACACCGACGTGCAGGTGCTGGCGGACGCCGTCGTCGGGCTGTTCAGCCAGGACGCCGCGCAGCTGAACGGACAGCGCATTTCCTTGGTGCCCAACGCCTGAGCCGCGCGCCCTGCGCGTGCCGTTGGGCGCCCCCGCCCGCCGCCTGCGCCCCCTCCGGCCGGGCCGGTGAAAACCGATCGAACCGTAAGAGATACTGGACACTGTGACCAACATTTCCCCCCTGCATGACATATCCATCCGCGCGTTTGCCTCGGACAACTATTCCGGCGTGCATCCCGAAATCCTGGACGCCCTGACCGCCGCCAACCAGGGCCACCAGGTGGCCTACGGCGAGGACGTGTACACCGCCAAGCTGCGCGAGGTCCTGACCGCGCACTTCGGGTCGCAGATGCGCGCCTTCCCGGTGTTCAACGGCACCGGCGCCAATGTGACCGCGCTGCAGTCGCTGCTGCCGCGCTGGGGTGCGGTCATCTGCGCCTCCACCGCGCACATCAATGTGGACGAAAACGGTGCACCGGAGCGGATCGGCGGCATGAAGCTGCTGCAGATCCCCACCCCGGACGGCAAACTGACGCCCAAGCTGATCGACCAGGAGGCATGGGGCTGGGGCGACGAGCACCGTGCGCAGCCGCTGGCCGTGTCCATCACGCAGTCCACCGAGCTGGGCACCCTCTACACGGTGGAGGAAATCACCGCCATTGCCGAGCACTGCCACAAGCACGGGATGACGCTGCACATGGACGGCGCCCGGCTGGGCAATGCCGCCGCGGCGCTGGGCGTGACCCTGGGCGCGATGACGTCCGAGGCCGGCGTCGACATCCTCTCCCTGGGCGGCACCAAGAACGGCATGATGTACGGCGAATGCATCGTCTCGCTGAACCCGGCGGCCTCCCCCGGCCTGGACTTCCTGCGCAAGATGAACATGCAGCTGGCCTCGAAGATGCGGTTTATTTCCGCCCAGTTCATCACCCTGTACGAGGGCGACCTGTGGCTGCGCTCGGCCTCGCACGCCAACGCCATGGCGCAGCGGCTGCGTGCCGCGGTGGAGAAGATCGACGGCGTCGAGCTGACCCAGGCGACCGAGTCCAATGCCGTGTTCGCCAAGCTGCCCGCCGGTGTGGCCGACCGGCTGCGGTCCGCGTTCCGGTTCTACGACTGGGACCAGGCCACCGGCGAGGTGCGCTGGATGTGCACGTTCGACACGTCTGAGGCCGATGTCGATGCGTTTGCCGAGGCCATTGCGCGTGAGGTGGCCGCGGGCCCTCAGGCGCCACAGGGTCCCCCGGACCCGGAAGCCCTACCGATCAGCTAGGCGTTAGCGCCGGGTAGGAAACGTGCCCCAGGCAGCAACTGCCACCATCAGTCCCGCCCACACACCGGCAACCACCAGCATGCCGGTGAAATGCGGTTCGAAGGACAAGGCAAGGGCACCGTTTTCCTTCCCGGCTGTGGCCGTGAAAGTTCCCGGCAGGACGGCAGTGGACCCGGCAACAACGGCTGCTGCACCGGTCACCAGACACAGAATGACCGCAAGTGCGAGACCGCTGAGCAGCCCACTCACGGCAGCTCCGAGAATTGTGGCGGCGGTTCGCACCAGACTGCTCCTCTGCTCAGGTGTTGCACGACCACTTCGGACCGGCGCATTCTTCCGGCCGGTGAAAGCCGAGCCTACGCTGGACAGGTAACGAATGGGACACGTCGGCGAGCCTCAACGTCCGCCCGGAGCCGGCCCCGTAGTCTGCGAAGGTGAGTGCAATTGGTGACTTATCACAAGTACCCCCGGATTTCCTGAATGCCCTTGGTTCGCTGCGCAGGGCACGGTGCCGACCTGAGCTGCACCTGAACGAAATTCCGGCCCCCACCCGGCTGGCACCCTTCGCCGTGTCACTGGGCGCAGAAGTCCTGGCCTCCGGACCGCTGGCCCGCGACGAGGGGCTCGGCCACGGACCGTCCGGACTCGTCATCCCGGAACAAACCGAACTGGCCACCGGCCGCTTCATCCTTCTGCACGACCCCGAGGGTTCAGCCGTGTGGAACGGAACCTTCCGGATCGTCACCTATATCCGCGCCGAACTGGAACCGGACATGGGCAATGACGAACTGGTGGGTTCCGTGGCCTGGACCTGGCTGGTGGAAGCCCTGCAGGAACACAACGCCGGATACACCTCGGCCGGCGGCACGGCCACCCGGATCCTCTCCGAAAGCTACGGCACCCTCGCCGACCGCGGCGGCGCCATTGACATTGAACTGCGCGCCTCCTGGACTCCGGACTCCGCAGACGTCCAGGCCCATCTGGAAGCCTGGTCGGACATGGTCTGCACCTTCGCCGGGCTGCCGCCCCTGCCCGACGGCGTCACTCCCCTGCCGCGGGTGCGCCGCAGCTGACAGCTCCGCAGCGGCATCCGGACGCTTCCGCCGCGGGGACGCCCGCCGTGTCACTGCAGCACCGGCAGACTCGATAGACTGAAGTTCTTATGACCGCGCAAATACCCGGCACCGCCACGCAGACCACATCCGCTGACCCGAACGCCGAGCCCCCGCAGCTCCCGTTGCTGGAGGCACCGAAAGACGGGGTGCCGCTGATCATCGACACCCAACGGGGCCTGGAACGCGCGGCAAAGGCTCTAGCTGCCGGCACGGGTCCGGCCGGCGTCGACGCCGAACGCGCCTCCGGCTTCCGCTACGGACAGCGGGCCTTCCTGGTCCAGATCCGCCGTGAGGGTTCCGGAACCTGGCTGATCGACCCGGAACCGTTCGACAATCTGGACATCATCAACGACGCGCTGCAGGGCGTGGAATGGATCCTGCACGCGGCCAGCCAGGACCTCCCCTGCCTGTCCGAACTGGGCATGTGGCCGGACAAACTCTTTGACACGGAACTGGCCGCCCGGTTGGCCGGACTCCCCCGCGTCGGCCTGGCCGCCGTCATCGAGAACCTCCTCGGTTTCACGCTGGCCAAGGAACACTCGGCGGCCGACTGGTCCACCCGCCCCCTGCCCGAACCCTGGCTGCGCTACGCAGCACTGGACGTTGAGGTTCTGGCCGAACTGCGGATCGAACTGATCAAGGTGCTCGACGACGCCGGCAAGCTCGCCTTCGCCGAGCAGGAGTTCGAAGCCATCCGCACGGCACCGCCGTCGCCCCCTCGGGTTGACCCCTGGCGCCGCACCAACGGCATGCACCAGCTGCGCGACCGGCGCCAGCTCGCCGTCGTCCGTGAGCTGTGGACCGAACGCGAACACCTGGCGGAAAACCGCGACACGGCACCGGGGCGGCTGATTCCGGACTCGGCCATCGTGGCTGCCGCCCGCGCCATGCCCACCACCGTGCCCCAACTGCTCTCCACCCCGGGCTTCCACGGCCGTGCCGCCCAGAAGGAAGCTCCGCGCTGGATGCGCTGTGTCTCCGCGGCACGCTCGCTGTCCAACAGTGAGCTGCCGCCGCTGCACATCCCCACGCATGCACCGCCGGCCCCGCGCGTGTGGGCCAAGAATGACCCGGCAGCCGCCGCCCGGCTGCAGACGGCAAAACCGCGGGTGGCCGCCGTCGCCGAGAAGCTGAACCTGCCGATCGAGAACCTGCTGACGCCGGATCACCTGCGCCGGGTTGCCTGGCGGCCGCCGGCCGACATCAACCTGGACAGCATCAGTGCCGCACTGCGGGACCTCGGCGCGCGGGAATGGCAGATCGAGCAGACCGCCGCCGTGCTCACCGTGGCGTTCCTGGATCCGGACCCGCTGGTGGAGAAGGAAAAGGACAAGGACGCCGCAGCCACCCGCTAGCCGACTTGGCGGGCAGCCTTGGCTGAGTGTGCAGCTCCGGTGACTTGGCATGCGGTTACTGCATCGAAGTCGCAGATATGGTGCTTTCCCCGTCTCAAACCCGCCGCATATGCGCTCTCAGCGGGCGTAATCGCCGCGGAGTCACCATATGTGCTCCCTCGGCGGGGTCGTGGCCGGGAATCCGCCGGAGAATATCCCGGTAGCCGGTGAAGAAGCGGCCGCAGGTGAGATGCCCCCGCGCCGGCAGGTAGGCTGTCGCCATGCCCACCCTCGCGTATGCCGCCGGAACCGATCTGCCCGTTGCCGACGTCGTCCGGCTCTACGACACCGTGGGCTGGAGCGTGTACACCGAAACCCCGGACACGCTGGCCGCCGCACTTGCCGGATCCACGCGGATCGCCGTGGCCTGGGACCGCGGGGAGCTAGTGGGCCTTGCCCGCGTGATCTCCGACGGACACACGATCTGTTACCTGCAGGATGTCCTGGTGGATCCGCGCCATCAGCGCACGGGGCTGGGCCGGAACCTGGTCGAACTCATCCTCGCCCCGTTTGCCCACGTGCGGCAGAAGGTGCTGCTGACGGACACCGAGCCGGGCCAGAAGGCTTTCTACGAGTCGCTGGGTTACCGGCAAGCGGGCGGAGACCTCCCGGCGGACGACGACGCCGGCCTGCCGCTGCGCGCATTTGTCCGCTTCGACGGGTGACGATGTCGGGTATTTCCGGGCCCCGGTAACGATCCACGCAATATGCACTGGTGCACTGCAGCCAGCTAGATTATTCTCGGCCTCCGGTCCGGTCTCATGTCCATCCCTCCGGCCCGCGCATATTATCGCCGCGCTGTACGGAAAGGTTTCCATCATGCCCAGCTCTGCCTCCACCGACATCATCTATTCCGCCGCCCTGACCTGTCCGCCCGACGATGTGTGGCGGGCGCTGACCGCCACCAATCTGCCGCGGAGCTGGATGTGGAACTCAACCCTGCGGGGAATGATAGAGCCCGACGGCGACTACGCCCTGTCAGCCGACGGAGAGAACGTGATCGTGGGAACCGTGCAGGATGCCGAGGCACCGTACCGGTTGGTGATGAGCTTCGATGCCCGGTGGGATCAACGGGTGGCAGAGGAACCCGCAGGCGAGCTGGAGTATCTGATCACCCCCACCAGCGAATCCGAATCCGAGTTCAGCGTCCGGTTGTCAGGCCTCACGGGCTCCTCGGCGAACGCTGCTGAGCGGGATATTCCGGAAATCTACTCCCGGTTCAAGGTTTGGCTGGAAGAAGTCGACGGCATCTGAGCGTTATGGGGCAGCGCCGCCACGGAAACGACCCGGAACCCGCCTTTCCGCACCAAGTCCTTCCCTGCACCGGGTCCTCAACCCGATGGTCATCGAGGCGCACGAAATCATTGAAGACGAGAAACTCACTCAAGCCTCCTAGTCCGGGCCTCGGCAGGACCTTGGCGGCCAGTGTGCGGGAGCGCGGATGAACCTTGGGTCGGAGTATCGCCGGATCTGGATCGGCAACGCCTCCTCAAACCTGGCTGACGGGGTAACTTTCGTCGCGCTTCCGCTGCTGGCCGTGGAGATCACCAATAACCCGCTGGTGATTGCCGCGCTGTCGATTTTCTATACCGCACCACGGCTGTTGTCGGTCCTGGGCATCGGAGTCCTGGTGGACCGCTTCGACCGGCGCCGGCTGCTCTATCTGGCCAACTTTTCCCGAGCGGCCATCTTCGCCGCTCTGACGGCCCTGGTTCTCGCCGACGCAACACCCATGGCCGCCCTGTACGCGGTGTACGCCTTCATGGGCATCGTGGAAACCATCTCCGACAGCTCAGCAGTTGCCGTCCTTCCCCAGGCCGTGCCACCTGAAGATTTGGACCGCGCCAACGCCCGGATCGCCGGAACCCAGACGATCGTTGACGAGTTCATCGGTCCTCCGTTGGGCGGCTTCCTGTTCGGCGCGGCTGCTTTCGCTCCGTCCCTGCTGACCGTCGGCGCCTTCCTTGCGGCGGGACTTGCCTATTGGCTGCTGCGGCGGAACTACTCGCCCGCGTCCGGCGGCGCAAGCGGTGCCGGCACTCCCGACGGCAGCGGTCCGGCGGATCAGCAGGCAGCAGGGGTGGGCGGGCAGATCCGGGAGGGCGCAGCCTGGGCGATGCACCATCCGATGGTGCGGACGCTGGTCGTTATCGGCGGGCTGGCCAGTGTTGGCTACATGATCCCGTTTTCGTATCTGGTGATCTACGCGCGGGATGTGCTGCATCTCGATGCGACCGGCTACGGGCTGCTGCTTTCCGGCTCCGCACTGGGCGGGCTGCTCGGCAGCCTGGCAGCCGGCCGGCTCCGCCGCGCCATTGGGTACGGTTGGACGATAACGGCGGCGCTGTTCACCGGGATGACGGCGCTTGCCGTCATTGCCGGCACCACCAATGTGTGGGTGGTCGCTGTTGCCCTGGCGGTGTACATGGGCCACGCCGTGGTTTGGAACATCACAGCCACGACAATCCGACAGAGAGTCATACCGGCACGCATGATGGGCCGCGTCGGTTCCGTCGGCCGGCTGGTGGGCTTGACCGGCCTGGCCCTGGGTGCTGCACTGGGTGGCCTCCTGGCGGCAAGTCTCGGCCTGCGCATCCCCTTCGGCGTCGCCGCAGCGTTCTTTGCCGCTGGCGGCCTGCTGGCCCTGTCCGCCCTGCGCCACTTCCGCGCATGGGAGGCAGCGGCGCACCGTGCGGGAAACGACGCCGGAGCGGACAGTACGCCGGGCAGGTCGCCGGACGGCGCACCGGACACTGCCGGCGGGGAGCCTGGCGGCGGATCCGCGCTGCCGCGCAGCTGACGGCACCGGCCCGGCAGATCGGCAGGTGGCTTCCGCTACTGCCCCGTCTACTCCCCCGTCGTTCCGTCCAGCAGTTCCCGCACGATGTCCAGGTGCCCGCAGTGCCGTCCGGTTTCCTCAATCATGTGGGTCACCACCCAGCGCACGTTGTGCCCGGAAGAACAAGCGGTGCAGGGATCATCCAGGTTGTAGCGCAACAGCACCTCGCGGGATTCGGCGCACGCCTCTTCGTAGTCCTTGATGATGTCAGCCAAGCTGTCCTCGGGACTGACCAGGAATTCGCCGTCCGGCTCTTCGTCGGACCACCGCGTGGAAACGCCGGCTTGGCCGTCAATCTGCCCGCGGAACCAGGTTCGCTCGACGTCGGCCAGGTGCCGCAGCAGCCCCGAGACCGTGGTCAGCGAGGGCAGCAGGCGGCGTCGGCGTCGCTCAGCCCCCGCGCCTTGAACACCGCGGAGGCACGCAGGTAATCGAGGAACCCGCAGAGGATTTCCCGTTCGGTTCCGGTGTCCGGCGGTTCGGGACGGTCATCAACGGACAGGTCGGTGGTCAGGTCGTCAGCAGTCATGGCGGGCTCTTTCCGGTGCGGCGGCTTCGTGGACGCCGGCATGCGGCGCCAGGAACCAACCTACCGGTCCGGCTCCGCTATTTGCCCAGCAATTTACCCGCTATTTCCCCAGCGCCGCCGCCAAATACGACGACGTGCGGCTGGCTGAACAGTCCGCCACCTCGGCGGGCGTGCCGGCGCAGATGATCCGGCCCCCGGCGTCGCCGCCGGACGGGCCCATGTCGATCACCCAGTCCGCCGCGGCCACCACGTTCATCGAGTGCTCGACCACCACCACTGTGTTGCCGGCGTCCACGAGCCGGTTCAGCTGAGCCAGCAGCAGGCGCACGTCCTGGGGATGCAGCCCGGTGGTGGGTTCGTCGAGCAGGTACAGGGTGTGGCCGCGCCGGGCGCGCTGCAGTTCGGTGGCCAGCTTGATCCGCTGCGCCTCGCCGCCGGAGAGTTCGGTGGCGGGCTGGCCCAGGCGCAGGTAGCCGAGGCCGACGTCGAGCAGGGTGCGCAGGCTGCGCGCCGGTCCCGGCACATCGGCGAGGAACTCCGCGGCGGTTTCCACGCGCATGGCGAGGACATCGGCGATGGTCTTGCCGCGGTAGGTGACCTCGAGGGTTTCCTCGTTGTAGCGGGCGCCGTGGCACTGCGGGCAGGGCCCGTAGGTGCCGGGCAGGAAGAGCAGCTCGACGGCGAGGAAGCCCTCGCCCTGGCAGGTTTCGCAGCGGCCGCCGGCCATGTTGAAGGAGAAGCGGCCTGCGGTGTAGCCGCGGGCCCGGGACTCGTCGGTGCCGGCGTAAAGCTTGCGCACGGCGTCGAACAGGCCGGTGTAGGTGGCCAGGTTCGAGCGCGGCGTGCGGCCGATGGGACGCTGATCCACCTTGACCAGACGGTCCAGGTGTTCCAGGCCGGCGATGTCGCGCACCGAGGCGCCGGGGTCGACGTCGTCCGCTGCCTCCGTGTCCGGCTCCTCGACGGCGGGCGCGGCGCCGTTGACGTGCTCCCCGACGGTTTCGGCCAGCACCTGGCTCACCAGCGTGGACTTGCCGGAGCCGGAGACGCCGGTGACGGCGGTGAGCACGCCCAGCGGAATCTCGGCGTCGAGCTCCTTCAGGTTGTGCCGGGTGATGCCCTTCAGGTTCAGCCACCGCTCCGGCGTCCGCCGGGTGGGGGTGATGTCCTTCGCTTCGCCGAACAGGAACGGGCGGGTGGCGCTCTCGGCGACCTCCGCCAGCCCGGCGACCGGTCCGCTGTAGAGCACGGTGCCGCCGCCGTCGCCGGCCTGCGGACCGACGTCAACGATCCATTCCGCGCTGCGGACCACGTCCATGTTGTGCTCGACGACGAACACCGAGTTTCCGGCGTCCTTCAGCTCCTGCAGCACGGCCAGCAGCGGTTCGGCGTCGGCCGGATGCAGGCCCGCTGAGGGCTCGTCCAGCACGTAGATGACGCCGAACAGGCCGGAGCGCAGCTGGGTGGCGATCCGCAGCCGCTGCATCTCCCCCGGTGAGAGCGTGGGCGTGGACCGGGACAGGCTCAGGTAGCCCAGCCCCAGGTCGATGAGCACCTGCAGCCGGGACAGCAGGTCGCGGGTGACGGTGACGGCCACTTCGGTGTCTTCGTTGGAGGCCGCGGCCCGGGAGGCGGTGCCCGCGGACTTGAGCTCCGCCGTCGGCCGGATGATCTCGGCCAGCTCACCCAGCGTGGCGCCGTTGAGTTCGGCAATGTTCCGACCGGCGAAGGTGACGGCGAGCGCCTCGGGGCGCAGGCCGGCACCGCCGCAGACCGGGCAGGGTCCGGAGACCATGTACTCGAGCACGCGCTTGCGCATCTGCTCGCTGCCGGAATCGGCCAAGGTGTGCAGCACGTAGGACTTCGCGCTCCAGAACTTGCCCTTGTACGGCTTGGCCACGCGGTCACGCTGCGGGGTGATCATCACCACCGGCTGTTCCTCGGTGAACAGGATCCAGTCGCGGTCCTTCTTGGGCATCTTCTTCCACGGGACGTCGACGTCGTAACCGAGCTGGATGAGGATGTCTCGCAGGTTCTTGCCCTGCCAGGCGCCGGGCCAGGCGGCGATGGCGCCGTCGCGGATGGACAGGCTCGGATCCGGCACCAGGGAGTCCTCGGTGACCGTGTGCGCGATGCCCAGGCCGGAGCATTCCCGGCATGCGCCGGCGGCGGTGTTGGGCGAGAAGGCGTCCGAATCCAGGCTGCCCGGCTCGGCATCCGCCGGGTAGGTGCCGCCGCGGGAGAACAGCATGCGCATGGAGTTCGACAGCGTCGTCAGCGTCCCCACAGTGGAGCGGGAGCTGGGGGTGCCGCGGCGCTGCTGGAGCGCGACGGCGGGAGGCAGCCCGGTGATTTCCTCCACCTTGGGCGTGTGCCCCTGGGCGAGCAGGCGCCGCGCGTAGGGCGCCACCGACTCAAAGTAGCGGCGCTGGGCCTCGGCGTAGATGGTGCCGAAGGCCAGCGAGGACTTCCCCGAGCCGGAGACACCGGTGAAGGCAACGATCGCGTCGCGCGGGATGTCGACGTCGACGTTGCGCAGGTTGTTCTCCTGCGCTCCGCGCACGCGGACCATGCCGTTGGTGCTTCGATCGGTGCTCTCGTTGCGGGCGGTTTCCGGGGACAGCTCAGGGATACTCATCCCTTTAAGCCTAGCGAAATCGTCCGGAAGCACCTAAATGGTAAGCATGCTTACGCCGAGGGCGTGATGTGCGTGTCCGGGCGGCGGCCGCCTCCGGCGTCGTGGATGGACGGGTAGCGGTGGATGGACGGGTCGCGGTGGGTGGACGGGTCTTAGCCGGGCGAATCGTTCGGTTCTTCTTGGGTGAGCCGGGAGACTTGCCATCTGTGCACCTCGGGCAGCCAGTCCAGCGGAGCCGACGGACCGACCCTCGGGTCATCGGTGGCACCGGTGTCCCGCAGATCCTGCACGTAGGCGCGGTCCTGGTCGATTCGTGCCCGCAGCTGCCCGGCGCCCCCGACGGAGCCGTGACCGGGAATGACGATTACGCCGTCGGGCAGGCTCTCGAACAGCCGCAAGGCGGCAAGGTAGTCCTCCATCGGATCCGCTGCCTCCAAATCCAGGAACGGCATCAGGATGTCAGAGAGCATGTCGCCGGCGACGAGCACACCGCGCTCCTCGATCAGCAGCGCCGCATGACCCGGGGCATGCGCCTGATGCTCGATGATCCGGATGTCGGGCCCGTCCCAGGGAAGCTGCGCAGCACCGGCGGGCAGACCGGTAATGAGACCGAGCAGCTCCATCGGAATGTCCCCGGCGTACTCCGGCGGAAGCCCCTCGGCGACGCGGTCCTGCCAATCCTCGTTGGAGAGCAGGTTGTGGATGGAAGCCGCGCACCGGGCGGTACCGTAACGGGGCACGTCCCCGAAGTTCGCGTGCCAGAGCACATGGTCCCAGTCAGGATGCGTCGAGAAGCCCGCCACAACGGGCTGGCCCAACGTCCGAAGGTCGTTGGCGAGGGCCGACATTTCGTCGCCCGTGATGCCGGGGTCGATGAGCAACACTCCGTCGCGGCCCTGCACGGCAACGGAGTTGCTCGAGATGAACTCGCTTTCGGAAACCAGAACGCCTTCATCGACTTCCGTCAGCATGAGATGTCTCCCGCCTGTGAATTATCACCGCTGTCGAGACGGTATTAGCCGGCGGCAGCACTGTGCAAGCACTGGCGGCGAAGCGGGTGGGCTGCGGCCGGATTTAGCCGGCTGCGGCGGGCACAGCCTGGAGCGTGACGCCGTCGGGCAGTTCCGGAGCGTCGAACTTCTGCCGCTCACACTCCGCGCGCAGCTGCGGATAGGTGTCGGCGATGAGGTCGAGGATCCGGTTGCGCACCACCAGGTAGGCTTCACCCACTCCCACCACACCCTTGAATTCCTTCAGCTCCTCCTCGTAGGAGGTCTGCTTGTGCCGCAGGTAGTTCACCGTCAGCCGGTCCAGCCGGGCGGTGGACGTTTTTCGGCTTGCCGGAGACTGGCTGCGCCGGAGCCTGCTGTTGAAGTGTTCGATCGCCTTGTCCTGCATGTCCTGCCACGGTTCCGGCTCGATGCGCAGCTCGAGGGCCTCCGCAGCGGCGACCGCTTCCTTCTTTTTGGCCAGGGCCCTTCCCCGTGCGGCCAGCTGGCGGGTGCGGGATGCTTCCCTCGCCTTCCGGTACTCGGGAGTGGCTTCGATGGCCTCCACCCGTTCCAGCCCGTACAGCTTCATCGGAGCGGCCTTGCGGGAGAACGGATTGCGCGCCGTCTGGTCCGGTTCGGGCAGGAAGGTCTTGATCTGCGTTTCCGTCCACCCGCGCTCCTTCTTCAGGTCGTTGGCGATCAACATGCCTTCGCTGTTGGCCGGTTTCGGCCGCGGCGGATGGTGTTTTCCTCGGGACATGCTGACTCCACGGTTCTGGCAGGCGGTGGGGGAACCTCTCCAGTCTAGGGACCGGCGCCGCGGGACCGAAAACGGTTCTCCTGCCGCAAAGGTCTCCCGCGCGCGGCACCGGTCGGCTAGCCTGTCGGCAGTGATCATTCATTTTTCTCTGTGACTCAGCGCTTTAACGGCGATTCCGGCACGCTCCTCGGTGGAGCGCTGATTTTGTGCGCCTGCGAGGGGAACTCCGGTTGGGGTTGCCCGCCCCCGCTCCCGCCCGAAAGACAACTCACACCTGGAAGATCACATGCACTCGACGTCAGCCCGTTTCCCCGAACCTGCCTCGCCTGCCCGCACCCGGTCATCGCTGCGCCCCGACTGCGCCAACTGTTTTGCGCTGTGCTGCACGGCCTTCGGTTTCACCCGGTCAGCGGATTTTGCCCTCGACAAACCCGCAGGCGCACCGTGCCGCAACCTGGCTTCCGACTTCACCTGCACGATCCACGACAGCCTGCTGCCCCGGGGGTTTCGCGGCTGCACGGTTTTCGACTGTTTTGGCGCCGGCCAGAACGTCTCGCACGGACTGTTCAGCGGAAAGAGCTGGCTCGAGAATCCCGGCACCAAGGATGACATGTTCGCCGCGTTCAAGGCCTCGCGGCAGCTGCACGAAATGCTCTGGTATCTGGTCGAAGCCCAGGCCCGGACCTTCGATCCCGACGCGTCACTGCAAGCGGCACGCCTGCGTGCCACGATCGAACACACAGCCGGCCGGCTTCCGGAGCTGCTCTCCCTGGACATACAGGAGCTGCACTCCCGGGTCAGGACACTGCTGATGGAGGTCAGCGAGGAAGTGCGGGCCTCCTGCTGCGCTGCCGGTGATGACCATCTGGAGCCCGAGCTGGCACCGGGAGCAGACCTGATGGGCAGCAATTTCAGATCCCGGCGGTTGTGCGGGGCGGACCTCCGCGGCGCCTGGCTCATAGCCGCCGACCTGCGCGGCAGTGACTTATCCGGCGTGGACCTGCTCGGCGCCGATCTCCGGGATGCCCGGCTTGACGGCGCTGACCTGTCCCAGGCCCTGTACGTGACCCAGCCCCAGCTCAATTCCGCGAAAGGCAGCGCCGCAACGCTGCTGCCTCCGGACCTGACGATGCCGCCGTCCTGGCGCAACGGGTAGCGCTGTACGCCGCGGTCCCCGCCGCATAGTGGGTGATCAGCCGGCGGGCGAAAGGAACTCGAGCCGGTTGCCGTTGTTGTCCCGCAGGTAGAACCGGCGCATGCCGGGGAAGGCATCGTCCCATTCGGGTTCCAGCCCCTGTTCTTCGACGTGCCGGGCCAGGGCATCCAGATCACCGACCAGGATCCCCGGATGGGACTTTTTCGCCGGCCGGAAATCCTCTTCGACGCCGAGGTGAATCTCAAGGCTGTCCGCCCGCACCCAGAGGCCGCCGCGCGCCGCAAGCACCGGCGGCTTCTGCACCTCGGTGAAGCCGAGCAGATCCACATAGAAGCGCCGGCAGTCGTCCTCCGTACCGGCCGGCATGGACAGCTGGACGTGGTGCAGGCCCAATCCAAAGGGCGTGGGTGCCTTGGTGTCGTAGTCGGCCGCCTGATGCATCTGGTTTTCCATGGTTCCTCCCCCGGCCACAGATTTCCTGCGGCTTCCCGACTGCGTGCCTTCAACCTACCTGCCGGGCAGCCGCCAACCGCGCCTACACGCGCACAGGTTCCCATCCTGTGTGGCGGATGTGGCCTGCCGTGACCCCACTAGCCACAGACGTGAACAAAGAGTGGGAACCGGTGCGGCGCGGGACGCCCGAACCGGAGACTCGGGGTCCCGAACCGCCGACACCCGGCCCCAAACCAGCCGACACGCGTTAACGGCCGACGCCGGCCCGCCCAGTGGGCGGCCGGCGTCGGCAGTGAAGGACACGGAGCAGCTGAAACCGCCCGCCGAAACGACTACACGGTGGTGGCGTCCTGCACTTCGCCGACGAGTTCCTCGATGATGTCCTCCAGGAACAGCACCCCGGTGGTGTTGCCGGCGGCGTCGAACACTCGTGCCACATGGGCGCCGGTGCGGCGCATGGTGGCCAGGGCGTCCTCGAGCTCACTGCCGCGGAAGGCCGAGGCCAGGCGGCGGATGCGCTTGGCCGGAACGGGAGCGCCGAACTTCTCCGGCGCGGTCAGGTCCATGACGTCCTTGAGGTGCAGGTAGCCGCTGGGCACGGCGTCGTCGTCAGTGAGGATGTAGCGGGAGTAGCCGTGGCGGCCCACCGCTTCCTGGATGTCCGCAGGCGTGGCCGATTCCGGCAGCAGCACCATCCGCTCGATCGGCACCTCGACATCGGCCACGGTCTTGGACGTGAACTCGAACGCCGCACTCAGGGTTCCGCTGGCATCGGCCAGCACGCCCTCGCGGGTGGACTGCTCCACGATGTTGGCGACCTCATCCATTGTGTAGGCACTGGTGGCTTCGTCCTTGGGCTCCACCTTGAACAGGCGCAGCACGGCATTGGCAATGCCGTTCAGCGACCAGATCACCGGCTTGAAGATCCGGGCCACCATCACCAGCGGAGGAGCCAGCAGCAGGGCGGCACGGGTGGGAACGGAGAAGGAGATGTTCTTGGGCACCATCTCGCCGATCACCACGTGCAGGAAGGTCACCAGCAGCAGCGCAACAACAAAGGCGACGACGCCGATGGCCTCGGCGGAGAGCGACGTCAGGCCCAGCGGAATTTCCAGCAGATGGTGGATCGCCGGCTCGGAGACGTTCAGGATGACCAGTGAGCAGACGGTGATGCCCAGCTGGCTGGTGGCCAGCATCAGCGTGGCGTGCTCCATGGCCCAGAGGGTGGTCTTGGCGGCCTTGGAACCGGCTTCGGCCTTGGGTTCAATCTGGGAGCGGCGGGCCGAAATCACTGCAAACTCGGCACCCACGAAGAAGGCGTTGACGACCAGCAGGACGACGAGCCAGACGATTCCGGGAAGATATTCACTCATGCCAGGTCCTTCGTGAGCTCGTCAATAATTCGATCGTGGTCGCTCTGCGGCGCATCCACCGCGGGGGTGTAGCGCAGCCGTTCGACATGCGTGCCGACGACGCGTTCCACGCGCAGGACACCGTTATTGACGGGCACTTCATCGCCCAGTTCCGGAATGCGGTCCAGCAGGTCGGTGACGAATCCGGCCAGGGTGTCGTACTCTTCGCCGTCGGGAACCACAACGCCGGTGCGTTCGCGCAGTTCGTCGGGGCGCAGCGAGGCGTCAAAGGTGAGCGAACGGCCGCTGCGGACCACACCCACCCGGGCGCGGTCGTGCTCGTCTTCCAATTCGCCGACGATTTCCTCCACCAGGTCCTCCAGGGTCACGATGCCGGCGGTGCCGCCGTGCTCGTCGGAGACGACGGCCACCTGCAGGCCCTGCTGGCGCAGCAGGCCCAGGAGAGAGTCAACGCCCATGGATTCGGGGACGCGGAGGGCTTCGACCATGAGTTCTGCAGCGGTCACGTTGCCGCGTTCGGCGAGGGCAACGGCGAAGGCCTGCTTGACGTGGAGCACGCCCAGCACGTCATCGGAGTCCCGGCCGATTACCGGGAAACGGGAGTATCCGGTGTTCACGGCCAGTTCGATGACCTGCTCGGCAGTGTCAGCGGCCGCAACGGAGCGCATCCGGACGCGAGGCGTCATGACGTCGTCGGCGGTGTGGTCGGAGAAGCGCAGGGTGCGGCTGAGCAGCTGCGCGTGGTCAAGGTCCAGCACGCCTTCCAGCGCGGAGCGGCGGACCAGCGAACTGAGTTCCTCGGCGCTGCGCGCGCCGGAAAGCTCCTCCTTCGGCTCGATGCCGAAGGAACGGATGATCGCATTTGCCGTGTTGTTGAACAGCAGGATGACGGGCTTGAACACCGTCGTGAACAGGGTCTGGAACGGAATGACCAGCTTGGCGGTCGCCAGCGGCAGGGCCAGGGCGAAGTTCTTCGGCACCAGTTCACCGATGATCATCGAGAACACGGTGGCCAGGAAAATACCGATGACGGCGCCGGCGCCGCCGACGAAGGCCTCGGGAACACCGAGGGCGAGCATGGGTTGGCGCAGCAGTGAGCTGATCGCCGGTTCAAAGGTGTAACCCGTCAGCAGCGTGGTGAGCGTAATGCCCAGCTGGGCGCTGGAGAGGTGCGTCGAGGTGATCTTGAGGGCGTTGATGGTGGGGCCGAGGCGCTTCTCGCCGGCGGCCTGGCGGGCTTCGAGGTCATTGCGGTCCAGATTGACCAGCGAAAACTCGGAAGCAACAAAAAGCCCGGTGCCGACCGTGAGCAAAAGGCCAACAGCGAGCATGATCAATTCATACATTCGGGCGCCCCTCTCTGGTTGTGGCCGGGAGTCCGGTCAGAGCGTGGAGGGGCAAGGGTTTATGTGAAGGGGGGTCATCCATAGTTAGACGATAATACGTGAAAAGATTCCTAAATCGCTGGAAGCGTTTGCTTTCGCTCTCAGATGAGCACTCCGTCTGCGCCGCGCTCCGCAGCGCGGGGCCGGTTCGGTAGGGTCAACGAAAGATGCGACGCTTGCAGGCTATGTTACCGACGAGTAACATCTGGTCCGGACAGTGTTCCGTTTCATATCTCAAAGAGGAGTTGTACGCGTGAGCCCACAAAGCCGAGCACGGCAGATCAGGGACGTTGTTTTCGTTGACGGAGTCCGCACTCCCTTCGGCAAGGCCGGCGAGAAGGGCATGTATGCCGGCATGCGCGCCGACGACCTGGTGGTCAAGTGCATCCGCGAACTGATGCGGCGCAACCCCTCCCTCCCCCCGGAACGCATTGACGAAGTGGCCATTGCCGCCACCACCCAGACCGGTGACCAGGGCCTGACCATCGGCCGCACCGCCGCCCTGCTGGCCGGACTGCCGCAGTCAGTGCCCGGCTTCGCGATTGACCGCATGTGTGCCGGAGCCCTGACGGCCGTCACCACCACCGCCTCGGGCATCGGCTTCGGCGCGTACGACGTCGTCATCGCCGGCGGCGTGGAGCACATGGGCAACCACCCGATGGGCAAGGACGCCGATCCGAACCCGCGCTTCGTCACCGAACGCATTGTGGACCCGGCCGCGCTGAATATGGGCAACACCGCCGAGAACCTGCACGACCGCTTCCCGGACATCACCAAGGAGCGCACCGACGCGTACGCCGCGGCCAGCCAGGAGAAGCTCGCCAAGGCTTACGCCAACAATCTGATCCAGCCGGATCTGGTCCCGGTTGCCTCCAAAAAGCCCGGCAAGGGCTGGACCCTGAATTCCGTGGATGAAGGACCCCGTCCCGGCACCTCGGTGGAGGACCTCGCCGAGCTGCGCACCCCGTTCCGCGCCCACGGCCGCGTCACCGCCGGCAACGCCTCGGGCCTGAACGACGGCGCCACCACCGCGCTGCTCGCATCCGCCGACGCCGCCGCGGAACTCGGCCTGCCGGTGAAGATGCGTCTGGTCGGCTACGCCTTCGCCGGTGTCGAACCGGAGGTCATGGGCTACGGCCCGGTTCCGGCCACCGAGAAGGCCCTGAAGCAGACCGGCCTGTCCATCGAGGACATCGGGCTGTTTGAAATCAACGAGGCCTTCGCCGTCCAGGTGCTCTCCTTCCTGGACTTCTACGGCATCGCCGACGACGACCCCCGGGTCAACCGCTACGGCGGCGCGATCGCCGTCGGGCACCCGCTGGCCTCCTCGGGCGTGCGCCTGATGAACCAGCTTGCCCGCCAGTTCGAAGAAGACCCGACGGTGCGCTACGGCATGACCACCATGTGCATTGGCCTGGGCATGGGCGGCACCATCATCTGGGAAAACCCGAACCACCCCGACTACACCACCGACACCGAGTCCACGGAGGCCACAAAGTAATGACTGCAAGCGATTACCAGCGGCTGGCCAGCCTGTTTCCCACCGAGGTCGTCACGCACTCCTACGTCTCGGACATCACGCTGCCCGGCGGCGCCGGCACCTTTGCGCTGATCACCCTGGACAACGACGTCGACCACTCCCGCCCGACCACGCTGGGTCCGAACACACTGCTGGAGCTGGGCGAAGTGCTTGACGCCCTGGCGGCGCGGGCCGCGGCCGGGGAGATTGTCGGCGTCGGCGTCACCGGCAAGCCGCACTATCTGGTGGCCGGCGCCGACCTGTCCGCCACCCAGAAGCTGGCCTCCTATGAGGACGGGCTGGCCATGGCCCGCCTGGGCCACGAGGTGTACGGCAAGCTGAACACCCTGGGCGTGCCCAGTTTCGCGTTCATCAACGGCGTGGCGCTGGGCGGCGGACTGGAAATTGCCCTGCAGTCCCAGTACCGCACCGTCTCGACCGGCGCCGGCGCACTGGCGCTGCCGGAGGCCTTCATCGGCCTGGTTCCGGGCTGGGGCGGCGTCTACCTGCTGCCGCGCCTGATCGGCCCCGAAAACGCGGTGAAGGTCATGATCGAGAACCCGCTGAGCAACAACCGGACACTTTCGGGTCCGGCTGCCTTCAAGCTGGGCATTGCCGACGCAATGTTCGAACCGGCCGACTTTGTGGAGCAGTCCCTGGCCTGGGCCGCCCGCGTGATCACCGGCGAGGAAACCGTTACCCGGCCCAATGCCGCCGATCCCGCGGTTAGCCCCGAAGCCTGGGACGCCGCCGTCGCCCGCGGCCGTGCCGTGGTGGAGGCCCGCACGTCCAACGCCGCCCCCGCGCCCGCGAAGGTGCTGGACCTGCTGGAGGCCGGCAAGAACTGGACCGCCGAGCAGTCCCGTGACGCCGAGTGCGAGGCGCTGGCCGAACTGATGCAGACCCCGCAGTTCCACGCCACCGTGTACGCGTTCCTCGACCTGGTGCAGAAGCGCGGCAAGCGTCCGGCCGGCGCACCGGACCGGAAACTGGCACGGCCCGTCTCCAAGGTGGGCGTGGTGGGCGCCGGCCTGATGGCCAGCCAGCTCGCCCTGCTCTTCGCCCGCCAGCTCAAGGTGCCCGTGGTGATGACGGACATCGACCAGGCCCGCGTGGACAAGGGCGTGGGCTACGTGCACGCCGAGGTGGACAAGCTGCTGGCCAAGGGACGCATCTCCCCCGACGCCGCCAACCGCACCAAGGCGCTGGTCTCGGGATCGGTGTCCAAGGAGGCGTTCTCCGACGCTGACTTCGTCATTGAGGCAGTCTTCGAGGAACTCTCCGTCAAGAAGCAGGTCTTCGCCGAGGTGGAGGCAGTGGTTTCCCCCGAGTGCATCCTGGCGACCAACACGTCCTCACTGTCAGTGACCGAGATGGCCGCTGACCTGCAGCACCCCGAGCGGGTGGTGGGCTTCCACTTCTTCAACCCGGTGGCCGTGATGCCGCTGCTGGAGATCGTGCGTGCACCCAAGACCGACGACGCCGTGCTGGCCACCGCGTTTGTGCTGGCCAAGGCGCTGAAGAAGACCGCTGTTCTGGTCAAGGACGACGCCGCGTTTGTGGTCAACCGGATCCTGGGCCGCATGTTCGGTGAAATCACCGCCGTGTTCGACGAGGGCACCGACGCCGCCACCGCCGACAACGCGCTGCGCCCCATGGGCCTGCCGATGTCGCCGTTCACGCTGCTGGCGCTGGTGGGCCTGCCGGTGGGCCAGCATGTGCAGGAATCCCTGCATGCTGCCTTCGGCGACAGGTTCTGGCTCTCGGAGAACTCGCAGAAGATCATCGACGCCGGCATCAAGTCGCTGTGGCAGAAGGACGAGAGCGGAAAGCCGTACGTTCCGGAGGAAACCCTGGCGCTGCTGTCGTTCGGGAACACGCCGTCGACCTCGGAGCAGGTCCTGCGGCGCACGCAGGATGCCCTCGCCGACGAAATTGGCCGGATGCTGGACGAAGGCGTTGTGGCCGGGCCCGAGGACATCGACCTCTGCGTCATCCTCGGTGCCGGCTGGCCGATGCACCTGGGCGGGATCACGCCGTACCTGGACCGCGTCGGCGCGTCCGAGCGGGTGAACGGCAAGAAGTTCCACGCCGAGAAGGAGCCGGTGCCGGCTGCTTCGTAGGCTGTTGGAAGGAGGGCTCCCGCCGGTTTCGGTGGGAGCCCTCCTTTTGTCCGCGCCGGGCGGACCGGAACGGCGGCAACGAAAATCCCTCGCTCGCAGAGCTCGCGGGGATTATTAAAGCCGCCTAACCCGGTCCGTCCGGCGCTTTTGCGTGTCCGTCCCCGCATGCGCCGGTTGGCTCATCCCCGGGCCTTGCCACACCCCAGACAAGCCTTGACCCCCTCGGTATGCCTCACTAGCGTCAGGCTGAAACCCTCCGGAACGTTTCCTGCCAGGAGAACCAGAAACGAAGGACACGCCATGTCATTCCAGGCCTACCTCGACGCCATTGAAGACAAAACCGGCCTTACGCCCCGTCAGCTTCTTCAGATCGCAAAAGACAAAGGTTTTGACGCCCCGGAAGTGAAGGCCGGCGAGATTCTCGAATGGCTCAAATCGGATTACGGTCTCGGCCGCGGTCACGGCATGGCTCTGGTGCACGTTATCAAAAAGGGTCCCGACATTGATGCGAAACACGTGGGGACGGCAGGCTCCCACCGGGATGAAGCCGATGTCCTGTGGCTTGACGGAAAAGACAACAAGCCCTCCTGACCGAAAGCCGCCTAACCCGGTCCGTCCGGCGCTTTCGCGTTAAGCCACCAGATGCGACCTGTCCGCTCGGACACGTCGCCAACGCGCGGCCCCGCGCGCGCACAGGTTCCCACTCTTTGTTACCCGGTGGGGCTGGTGGGGCCTCAGGAGGGGTCATACGTCACAGAGACTGGGAACCGGTGTTGCAGTCCCGGTGAGGACCTTTACGACCAGCCCCACTCGGCTGCCGGCCGGCCGCGGCCGGACGGGGCAGCAGCCGGCGTCGTCTTGATGAACCAGGAGCTCTTGGCCAGGTCCCGGCCAAGGTTGTTGGTCACCGGTTCGGGCCGCTTGGCCGCAGCTGCGAGCTCGCGGACCAGACGCGCTGCCGACGCAGTGGTGAAGCGGTCCCCCAGCAGTGCCCTGGTCAAAGCCCTGTCGATCCACAGGGCATCCAGGACTGCCCCGGCGGTCCGGGCGATGATGGCGACGTGGTCGAACGGCAGATCCTTGACCTCGGCTGCACGCACCGGGACCGCTCCCCCGCCGGTTGCCGGTGCTTCCGGATCCAGGATGACGGCGTGCACGATGGAGAGGGTGGGCCCGCGGGGGTCGCGGTCGGGGTTGTCGAAGACTCCTGCGCCGGTGATGCTCCGGATCGATTCCTGGCCGATGCCGGCCTTGGTTTCCAGCGCGCGGACGGCGGCCTCGGCCAGTCGTTCGTTCGGGGAGAGCAGCACACCGGGCAAAGCCGCCTTGCCCAGGAACGGTTCAAAGATGCGTTTGGCAAGGACCACCTCCAGGACACCGTTCCGGAACACGAAGGGAACGATGTCGATGGAAACGAGCGGTTGCTGCGGAAGGGTCATGAGGCGATGTTACCGAGCACGCGGCGGACGTCGGCGAAGGACTGCCGGCGGATGAAGGCACCGTCGGCCCACACCGGCCGCAGCAGTGAGGCTTCCTCCTGCTCGGGAGTGGCCTTTTCGATGAGCATCAGCTCGCCGGCCTCGTTCCGCGTCACTGCCAGCCGTCCGGTGGCTGAACGCTTGGACCCCTTGGCGGTGATCGGGTCCTTGAAGACGTTGCGGGCTTCGCCGTCGACCTCGATGTAGGTGACCTTGATGGCGGACGAGAAGGTGTCGCGGGTGACGTACTGGTAGGTGTAGGAGCCGGCACCCAGGACGATGTTCTCGGAGGCGTAGCCCATCTTCTCCAGGCGGGAGGTGATGTCCGCTGCGCGCTCGGTGGTGATGGAGTCCCCGTACATGACGCGGACCTTGTTCAGGATCTTGTAGCCGGCATCGTTGAGCGTGGAGCCGAACTCGGCGTCCAGCAGGGCCACCACGCCGAAGAACGCGGGATCCTCCGTCATGGAGGGTGCCTGGGAGGGATCGACGGCGCCGGGCCGGGACGAGGTGCCGCACACAATGTCGGCGGGATCCCCGGAATCCGGGCGGATGATGACATTGCCGTCCCGGCCCATGATCTCGGCTTTCAGCGCCGGCAGGATCTTCTGCAGCACATTCCACAGATCGTAGCCGTCCGAGACCAGCGAAACGTTGCCGGTCGGGTTGACCTTGAGGACGTGGCGGAACGTGCCCTCTTCGCCGTCGCGCCCGCCGGCACACATCACGGCGTGCTCGGTGGCGGGGATGGAGCCGAGGACCTGGCCGTTCTCCGTGCCGAAGGCGGAGTTGTAGTAGCGGCGGACGAAGTCCATGGCGCCCAGGGAATCCGAGCCCTTGAAGGAGAGCAGGTGGCCTGCACCGGAGGTGGCGGCGGCGTCGACGCCGGACATCCCGCGGAAGGAGAAGTCGTGCAGCTGCCAGTCCACGAATCCGCGGTCGGTACCGGTCGTTTCAGCGGCGGCATCCAGGATGCCGCGGTACTTGTCGGCGATGGTTGCCGCGGTGGAGGGCTGCCAGATGGAGGCGCTCAGGGCGGTCTCGATGTAGTTCACGAGCCAAAAGAACTCCGGCTCCGTCGACTCGACGGTCACGGACGGAACCAGCAGGGGCACCCGGGTGCCTTCGGGCACGGAGCGGAAGATCAGGGGCAGGTAGCCGCGGCGGTGCAGCGACCGGATGTGGTCGGTGCCGATGGTGTTCGGGCCCAGGATGTCGTTGAGGCCGGCCTGGTATTCGGCGCAGGCTTCGTCTTCGTCGGCGGCGAAGAACGGGGTGAAGGCTTCGATGCAGAACTTTTGAAGGAACGCCTGGAGGCCGAAGTGCACCACGTGGTCCACGCCGTCGAGACGGGATCCGCGGCTGGTGAAGTTGCTCAGGACTTTGGTGGTGCCTTCGGGGTACATGTGGATATGGCCCAGCTTGTACGCATCCGTCTGAAAGAGGGCGGCGGTGACACTGGCGGTGGTGGTCGCGGAAGCGATGGCGGTGGTCATGGCGGGGTCCTTAGATGAGGTGGGAAATCAGGGGCGTGATGGTGGCGCCGACGGCGGGATTGGCTGCGCCGGGGTGGGAGTCGGTGGTGTAAACGGTGCCGTAGGCCTGCGTGAGCTGGGCGGCGTTGCCCGAGAAGACTCCGTGGCTGACCCACAGGTCCAGGCGGTCCGGGCCGAGGCCGGTGGCTGCGGCCAGGCCCATGAAGGTGCCGCCGCCGTCGCAGATGTCATCCACGACCAGAAAGCGTCCCTCGGAAGGCAGCTCGTCGCAGGTGAACCCGGAGAGTTTGCCGGTGGCGAAGTCGCGGTGCTTGGCGGCATGGAAGAGGGGCAGGCCCAGCGCCTCGGCGGTGATGGCGGTGCGGGACTTGGCTCCCTCATCCGGGCAGATCACGCCTGCGTATCCGGACAGGGCCTTCTTGACCGCCCGGCCAATGACGGCTTCGGGGCTGACGATGCGCAGATTGTGAACCAGGGCCGGCATGACCGGTGAGTGCGGGTCGAAGCAGACAACTTCGTCAGCCTTCATGGCGTTGATCAGGTTGGCGTAGACCTGGGCGCCGAACGGGTTGCCGCGGTCCTGGCGGGCACCGGGCAGGTACGGAATGAGGGCGGAGACCTTGTGGCCGCCCTGGTGGGCGTGATCAATCCACATCGCTGCGCTCATGTACTCGTTGGCGTCGGCGCCGGTGAGGTAGAGGTACAGGGGTGTTTCGGCGGCTGCGGCATCCGCCTTGATGTGCGCCTCCCCCGCGGGGAAGGTCATGGCGACGGCGGACGAGCGGACGGTGAATCCCGGAGGGACCTGAGCGAATGTCGTAAGCATGAGATCAGGCTAACACAAATAAACATCATGTGAAGTTTATTTAGCGGGCCCGTGTGGTTCGACTGCGGGCAGTCAGTCAGCTGGCCTGCTTTCGGCGCACGATCTCGGTGATCCAGATGGGGGCGAACGGCGAGGTGCAGCCCGGCGGCGTCGGGTAGTCCTTGAGCACTTCCAGCCGCTCACCAATGCTGATGGCCCGGGTTCGAAACTCCGGATGCTCGATTCCAATCTGGGCCAGGCAGGTGTTCATTGCCCATTGCAGGCGATCCGGAGCGTCCCGCATCTCTTCCTCAATGATGTCGAGCAAGCGACGCAGGTCCAGGTCCTCGGGATTCTTCGCCACGCGTTCGCTGGTGAGCGCCCACCCGGCGCTGGCAACCACCGGGTCCGGATCCGCGAACCAGGCCAGGCGCAGGTCTTCCGCATGCGGGCTCTTTTTCACCACGTAGTTCACCAGCCAGGCATGCACCTTGGGGATGCGCGCCTCGCGCAACATGGAGTCCAAGACGTCCCGCTCAAAAACCTTCGGACGGCAAATGAGCAACGACAGCAGCCGTGCCGCAGTGTCACCCGTTGCCCAGAGCTCGCGGGCAAGCTCCTGCTGCGTCTTCAACCGCTTCGCGACCGCGCGCAGCCTGCCCAGATTCACGCCGTGATCGTCGCCGTGCTTCTCATTGACGGCACGTGCCTTGGGATCTTCCAACGCGGCCAGCTCGGCCATCACCTCAGCCAGCGTGGCACTCTTCATCGTCGTCTCGGCCATTTCGGGCTCCTGTCCATCCGCTGGCCCCAGCCTACTCAGAAAGCACTCTGCATCAGAGGCCCCCGCCGGTTCCGCGCACTGGTTCCCACTCTTTGTTGCCTGGTGGGGCAGGTGTGACACCATCAGGCAACATGCGCCCCACAGACTGGGAACGGGTGCAGAAATCCCGATGTGAACGGTGTCGCCAAGGGTTGTCGGAGGGTGCCGGAACTTAGCGCGGCACCCAGCCCGGGTCATGAACGGGCCGGAGGGTCCGGGTTAGGCGGCTTTAGTAATCCTGCGAGCTCTGCGAGCAAGGATTTTCGTTACCGCCGTTCCGGACCCTCCGCCCCGCCCAGGAGACGGGTAAGCGAAACCTAGAACAAAGCAACCTTCGGCACGCGCGGGAAGATCCGGTCCAGTTCCTCGAGATCCTTCTCCGACGGCTCCCACGACGCAGCCTCGGCGTTCTGCTGCACCTGCTCCACGGTGGTGGCGCCGGCAATGACGGAGGAGACGGCAGGCTGGGCGGCAAGCCAGGAGAAGGCCACCTGCACTTCGGTCAGTCCGCGGTCCTTGGCGAAGGCACCGAATTCGGCCAGCTGATCGAAATCGGCCCTTTCCAGCAGGTTCTGCCGGGAGTGGGTCAGGCGGCTGCCTTCCGGAGCGGAACCGGAACTGTACTTTCCGGTCAGCAGGCCGTTGGCCAGCGGGAAGTACGGCAGCAGACCCAGGCCGTAGGCCTCCGCGGCAGGAACCACTTCCAGTTCGGCGCGGCGGTCCAGCAGGTTGTAGTGGTTCTGGGCCGAAATGAACGGCGTGTAGCCGCCGAGCCGGGCAGTGAATTCGGCCTCGGCGATTTGCCAGCCCGCCCGGTTGGAGTGCCCGATGTACCGCACCTTGCCGCTGGTGACCAGATCGTCCAGCGCCGCCAGTGTCTCCTCTATCGGGGTCAGCGGGTCCGGGGTGTGGAACTGGTACAGGTCGATCCAGTCGGTGCCCAGCCGGCGCAGCGACGCCTCGGCGGCGCGAACGATGTAGCGCCGCGAGCCTCGCGCATCAAAGTCGCGCCCGTTGACGCCCTTCATGTCCATGCCGAATTTGGTGGCCAGCACGACGTCGTCGCGCCGGGCACCCAGGGCCTTGCCCAGCCGTTCTTCGCTCAGCCCTGGAACGGCGCCGTAGGTGTCTGCCACGTCGAAGAGGGTGATGCCGGCATCGATCGCGGCATTGACGACGGCGTCGGTTCCGGCCTGCTCTTCAGTGCGTGTGCCGGGGCGTCCGAGGTTGTTGCAGCCCAGCCCCACTGCGGAAACGGTCAGGCCTGAGGTGCCGAGTCTGTTGTATGAAGTCATGGTGCCTACGCTACCGAATCGGCGCTTCCGATGTGGCCGGCCCCACTCGCCCTCCCGGAAGATTACGGGGCGCTGCGGAAGGGAAACGGATTGCTGGTGGGCCCGGGCGCCTTGTCCGTCTCCAAAATGTACTGGATCGGGATGGGCCCTGTGGGCTGGACCCCCTCATACACGCGTTCCGAGTGCCGCCGCGCCTCCGGCACCCCGGCACCGCGGACGGCGCCATAAAAATGCTGAACGGAGGCAGGATCCCTGCCGGCGTTCTCGCACCAGATCATGTACATGCCGTACAAGTCAGCAGCCGGCACAGCCTCGGTGTCGTCGAGGCCGCGCAGGGTGCATTCAGCAAGGAACAAGCCGACGTGGTCAAGGTTGGGCTCAGACATACTTACAGCCTAGGCAGGCTTGGCCCGCATCGGGGCGAAGAAGACTGCATTTGTTTCCAAACGAGGGCTCTGACTTGGGGCTCAGCGCTGCATCAGGTAGTCTTCCAACCCCTGCGGCGGGGCTCCGGTCAGCCGCTCGACGTCGGGACTGACCTCAGCCATCCGGCCGGCGGCGACGGCGGTGTATGTGCTGACCCAGGCCTCGATCTGCCACTGCGCGACCCCGCTCAAGCTCCGCGATTCCAGGGCCTCGTTGACGGTTTCGTCGTAGTACGTCACTTGGGACCCGGTCACCCGGGTCAGAATCGCGCTGATCTCTTCGAAGGTCAGCGCCTGCGGCCCGGTCAGGGTATACACCTTGCCCAGATGCCCGTCCGGCTCCGTCAAAATCCGAGCCGCAGCCCTGGCCACGTCCGCCCGGGCCACCGCCGCCAGCCTGCCGGTGCCGGCCGGGCCGCGGAGCACGCCGTCGCGCCCCACGAACGAGGGCAGGACGTCCTGATAAAGGCAATCCCGGAGGAAGGTGTAATCCAGGTCCTTGGACTTGATGTACTCCTCGGTGTCCCAGTGATCCCGGGCCAGCGTGAAAACCGCGTCCGGCGCAGCTCCCATAAAGGAGGTGTAGACAATGTGCCGCACCCCGGCTTCGACGGCGGCGTCCACGAACGTGCGGTGATCCCGGCGCCGGTAGAGGCTCTCATGGGCAGAGACCATGAACAGGGTCCGGACACCGTTCAGGGCACGCGCCGCGTGTTCCCGGTCGGAGTAGGAGGCAGCGTACACCGGTGTCCCGGGCAGGTACGGAAGCTTGGCCGTGTGACGGGCCAGGAGCCGCTGCGGGATGCCGGCTTCGGCCAGGAGCCTGGCCACGGTCCCGCCCAGCGCACCGGTGGCGCCGGTGACCGCCACCTCTGGTTGGTCCTCTGCCATGGTGCTGCCTCCCTGCTGCTTCGCACCGCCGGCGGAACCTGTGCCGGCGCGGTGCTTACTGGATTTTCGGGATCTGGCCGGTGGGCATGTCCTGGCCGGGCAGCGGCCGGGCGAACGGAACCTTGGTGCCCAGGACCTGGGCGACGACGTCGTTGGCGACCTGGCGTGCCGTCAGGCCCACGCGGTCGAGGACTTCGGCGCGGGTGCCGTGGTCCAGGAACTCGACGGGCAGGCCGACTTCGTTGAGCGCGGTATCCACTCCGGCCGCACGCATCTCCTGGCGGATCCGGGAGCCCACTCCGCCGGCACGCACACCGTCTTCGATGACAATCACGATCCGGTGTTCAGCGGCCATGCTGATGATCGACCGCGGCACGGGCAGGACCCAGCGAGGATCCACCACGGTGGAGCTGATGCCCTGGGCGCCCAGGCGGTTGGCGACCTGCAGTGCCATTTCGGCCATGGCTCCGACGCTGACAATCAGGACGTCGTTGGACTTCTCATCCGTGGGCCGCCTGGCCAGGACGTCCACGCCGTCGGAGGTGCGTTCCAGCGCCTCGACGTCGGGACCGACGGTTCCCTTGGAGAACCGGACCACGCTGGGCGCGTCGCTGATGGCCACAGCCTCGCGCAGTTCTTCCTTGAGCCGGGTGGCGTCGCGCGGTGCGGACAGGTGCAGTCCCGGAACGATCTGCAGCATCGACATGTCCCACATGCCGTGGTGGCTGGCGCCGTCGGGCCCGGTCACGCCGGCGCGGTCCAGCACGATCGTCACGCCGGCCTTGTGCAGTGCCACGTCCATCAGCAGCTGGTCGAAGGCGCGGTTCAGGAAGGTGGCATAGAGCGCGACGACGGGGTGCAGCCCGCCGAATGCCATTCCGGCCGCGGAGGTGAGGGCATGCTGTTCGGCGATGCCGACGTCGAACACCCGCTCCGGATGCTTTTCCGCGAACCGGTGCAGTCCCACCGGAATGAGCATGGCGCCGGTGATGCCGACGATGTCCTCGCGCTCGTCGGCGATGTCAGCGATCTCCGTGGCGAAGACGGACGTCCAGGACTGTTTGCCGCCCGGCTCCACCGGTTTGCCGGTCTCCGGATCGATGATGCCGACGGCGTGGAACTGGTCCGCCTCATGGGCCCGGGCGGGAGCGTAGCCGCGGCCCTTTTCGGTCATGGCATGCACGAGCACGGGGCCGCTGTAGTTCTTGGCCTTGGTCAGCGCGCGTTCCACGGCCGCCATGTCATGGCCGTCGATGGGTCCGATGTACTTCATTCCGAGGTCCTCGAAGAGGCCCTGCGGGGCCCACCAGTCCTTGATGCCGCGCTTGGCGGCGTGCAGGCTGTGGTACGTGAACCGACCTACGGGTCCGCCCTGCTGGAGGCGCTGCTTCGACCAGCCGAGCGTTTTTTCGTAGACGCGGTGGGTGCGCACGGCGTCCAGGGTGGGGCGCAGGGACGCGAGGTAGTCGGCGAGGCCGCCGATGGTCGGCGCATAGGAGCGGCCGTTGTCGTTGACGACGATGACGACGCGGCGGCGCTGGTCTGCCGCAATGTTGTTGAGGGCTTCCCAGGCCATGCCCCCGGTGAGGGCGCCGTCGCCGACCATGACCACTGTGTAGCGGTCGCCTTCGCCGGTGAGCTGGCGGGCGCGGGAGATGCCGTCGGCCCAGGACAGGGAGGACGAGGCATGGGAGGATTCCACGATGTCGTGCACCGATTCGGCGCGTGAGGGGTAGCCGGACATGCCGCCCTGCTGGCGCAGAGTGGAGAAGTCCTGCCGGCCGGTGAGGATCTTGTGGACGTAGGACTGGTGGCCGGTGTCAAAGACGATGCTGTCCCGGGGCGAATCGAAGACCCGATGGATTCCCACGGTCAGCTCCACGACGCCCAGGTTTGGCCCGAGATGGCCGCCGGTCTGGGCGACATTGCTGATGAGGAACGACCGGATTTCTCCGGACAAGCGTTCCAGCTGCTCCGTGGAGAGTCGGCTCAGGTCCCGTGGATCACGGATGGTTTCCAGAAGTCCCAACGGGCGCCTCCCTGCTTCAGGCAACGGCACTGCACACCGTCACAACGGTTTAACTCTAACGCTTGCGGGGCGGCACCCGGTTCCACAACAGGCAAAGAGCCCCGGCCGCCGAGTCGAAACTCGGCGGCCGGGGCTCTCTTCTCCGGAGGCCGCGGCAGCGGCACTCCGGCGGTGCTGCTTACTACTTAGCGGTGATCTGGCGCAGTACGTACTGCAGGATGCCGCCGTTGCGGTAGTAGTCGGCTTCACCCGGGGTGTCGATGCGCAGGACGGCCTCGAACGTGATGGCTTCACCGTTTTCCGGCGTCGCCGTGACCGTGACGGTCTTGGGCGTGGTGCCGTTGTTCAGTTCGGTCACACCGGAAACCGCGAAGGTTTCGGTGCCGGTCAGGCCCAGGGACTCGGCGTTGACGCCGGCCGGGTACTGCAGCGGAAGAACGCCCATGCCGATGAGGTTGGAGCGGTGGATGCGCTCGTAGCTCTCGGCAACGACGGCCTTGACGCCCAGCAGTGCGGTGCCCTTGGCAGCCCAGTCACGCGAGGAACCGGAGCCGTATTCCTTGCCCGCCAGGACAACCAGCGGAATGCCGGCGGCCTGGTAGTTGACCGATGCATCGTAAACAGCAGCCTGGGGTGCCTCGGCCTGGCTGAAGTCGCGGGTAAAGCCGCCTTCAACGCCGTCGAGCAGCTGGTTCTTGATGCGGATGTTCGCGAACGTGCCGCGGATCATGACTTCGTGGTTGCCTCGGCGCGAGCCGTAGGAGTTGAAGTCCTTGCGCTCGACGCCGTGCTCCAGCAGGTAGCGGCCTGCCGGGGTGTCGGACTTGAAGGAACCGGCCGGGGAGATGTGGTCGGTGGTGACCGAATCGCCGAGCTTCAGCAGGACGCGGGCGCCCTCGATGTCCGTGACGGGCTCCGGCTGTGCCTTCATGCCGTCGAAGTACGGGGGCTTCCGCACGTAGGTGGACTCCAGGTCCCACTCGAAGGTTGCGCCTTCGGGGGTGGGCAGGGACTTCCAGCGGTCGTCGCCTTCGAAGATGGTGTCGTAGCTGTTGCTGAACATCTCCTTGTTGATGGAGGCGTCGATGATTTCCTGGACCTCGACCGGGTTCGGCCAGATGTCCTTGAGGAAAATGTCGTTGCCGGCTTCGTCCTGGCCCAGCGGGTCAGCATCGAAGTCGAAGTCCATGGTGCCGGCCAGGGCGTAAGCGACCACCAGCGGCGGGGAGGCCAGGTAGTTCATCTTCACGTCCGGGTTGATCCGGCCTTCGAAGTTGCGGTTACCGGAGAGCACAGCGGTCACTGCGAGGTCGGCTTCCTGGATCGCCGTGGAGATTTCCTCTTCCAGGGGACCGGAGTTGCCGATGCAGGTGGCGCAGCCGTAGCCGACGACGAAGAAGCCGAGCTTCTCCAGGTACGGGATCAGGCCGGACTTCTCGTAGTAGTCGGTGACTACCTTGGAACCCGGAGCGATCGAGGTCTTGACCCACGGCTGGGTTGCAAGGCCCTTGTCGACGGCGTTGCGTGCCAGCACTGCTGCTGCCATCATCACCGACGGGTTGGACGTGTTGGTGCAGGACGTGATCGAAGCGATCGACACGGCGCCGTGGTCCAGCTCGAAGCTGCGGCCATCGGCCATGGTGACCGGAACCGAGTTTGTGGAGCGTTCGGCCGGAGCGTCGGCCTTCTCCACCAGATCGTGTTCCTTGTCCTCGATCTGCGTGGCATTGGCGTTGAAGGAGGGGGCGTCGGAGGCGGGGAAGGTCTCTTCCAGTGCCTCGTCGACGGTGCCGCTCTCGGCTTCGACCGTTTCGTTGACGTAGTTCTTCAGGTCCTTGCGGAACTGTTCCTTGGCGTTGGTCAGCTCCACGCGGTCCTGCGGGCGCTTCGGTCCGGCGATGGAGGAAACCACCGTGGACAGGTCCAGCTCGAGGTACTCGGAGTACTGGATCTCGATGGACGGGTCGTGCCAGAGGCCCTGTTCCTTGGCGTACGCCTCGACGAGGGCAACGCTCTCGTCGGAGCGGCCGGTCAGGCGCAGGTAATCCAGCGTCACGCCGTCGATCGGGAACATGGCGGCGGTGGAACCGAATTCCGGGCTCATGTTGCCGATGGTGGCGCGGTTGGCCAGCGGAACGGCTCCGACGCCTTCGCCGTAGAACTCGACGAACTTGCCGACAACACCGTGCTTGCGCAGCATTTCGGTGATGGTCAGCACGACGTCGGTAGCGGTGGCGCCGGCCGGGATCTCGCCGGTCAGCTTGAAGCCGACGACGCGCGGGATCAGCATGGAGACGGGCTGGCCCAGCATGGCGGCTTCGGCTTCGATGCCGCCGACGCCCCAGCCGAGTACGCCCAGGCCGTTGACCATGGTGGTGTGGGAATCGGTGCCGACGCAGGTGTCGGGGTAGGCGCGCAGGACGCCGTCCACCTCGCGGGTCATAACGGTGCGCGCCAGGTACTCGATGTTGACCTGGTGGACAATGCCCATGCCCGGGGGAACAACCTTGAAGTCGTCAAAGGCTGTCTGGCCCCAGCGAAGGAACTGGTACCGCTCGCCGTTGCGCTGGTATTCGATTTCCATATTGCGCTCAAGGGCGCCGGAGTTACCGAAGGCATCGATCTGGACGGAGTGGTCAATGACCATTTCGGCCGGCGCGAGGGGGTTGACCCGCTTGGGGTCTCCGCCCAGTTCCGCCACTGCTTCACGCATGGTTGCCAGGTCCACAATGCAGGGAACGCCGGTGAAGTCCTGCATGATCACCCGAGCGGGGGTGAACTGGATCTCGGTGCTCGGTTCTGCGTTGGCATCCCACTGCGCCAGGGCGCGTACGTGGTCTGCGGTGATGTTGGCACCATCTTCGGTGCGCAGCAGGTTCTCCAGCAGGACCTTGAGGCTGAACGGAAGGCTCTTTGCGCCTTCGACGGAATTCAGCCGGAAAATTTCATATTCGTTTCCGCCGACGTTTAGTACGCCTTTGGATCCGAAGCTGTCCACATTAGTCATAATAGGACTCCTCTCGCCACCGTATTATCTTTGTCCAGCGGTCCGCGGCGTGCCAGTTAGGACTCCCTAACCGGAACACCACGAGGGACGGCTGAGAAAATGGTGGACTATTTTCGCTGCCGGAAAACCCCCTGCCGTTTGAAAACTTTTCCCGCAAAAAAGCAGGCGAAGTCTCCCCAACACGGCGCGGATCTGCACAACTGCTCTTATAGTATCCGTTACACGCCCCTGTGACCTTCGAACATGCCCGAGAGGCGCCGGGCACATGGTGCCGGGCGCCTCCCAAATATGCCTTCCGGACAGAAGACCCTGCCCTTGCGCGCCTTACGCGCGGGTCAGTACCGCGAAGGATTCCATGTGGTGGGTGTGCGGGTACAGGTCGAAGACCCGCAGCGAGTCGAGCTGCCAGCCCAGGTCCTGGAAGTAGCCCAGGTCGCGGGCGAAGGACGCCGGGTCGCAGGAGACGTAGCCGACGGCGCGGGGAGCGGCGGCATCGATCTGGCCGACCACGTCCTTGCCGGCTCCGACGCGCGGCGGGTCAAGCAGGACGACGTCGAGCCGGCCCTCGTAGGCGGCCAGGGACTTGTCCACGCGCCCCTGCAGGATTTCCACCTGCGGTGCGGAGAACAGGTTCTTGCGGGCATCCCGGCTCGCGGCCGGGGAACCCTCGACGGACAGCACGCGCCCGGTTTCTCCGGCGGCGTCGGCCAGCGGTGCGGTGAAGAGGCCCGCTCCGGCGTAGAGGTCGGCGACCTGCTCCCCCGGCTGGATCTGCAGGCCGTCCAGGACGGCGCCGACCAGCGTCTGCGGTGCGCTGCGGTGGATCTGCCAGAACCCGGCACCGGTGACCCGGTAGTCGTGGCCGCCGACACTCTCCTGCACCCAGGTGCGTCCGCGCAGGCGGTTCAGGGTGGAGGTTTCGGGGTCCCAAGAGGCAATGGAGGTGCCTTCGGGCAGGGCGGAGGCGATGCGGCCCAGCGCCTTGGGGTGGGCGCCGGCGGCCGGAATCAGCAGCACCAGCGGCGCGCCGGTGGTCGGGATGGCCACTTCGACCCGGGACACCCCGCTGAAGTCGATGTCCCAGAGCTGCAGGTTGTTGACGGCCTCCACGGCCAGCGGCATGCGCTGTACCGGAATGAGTTCCTCGGAACGGTGGGCGTGCATGGCCAGCCGTCCGCCGGGAGCCACAGAGAAGCTTGCCCGGGTGCGCCAGTGCAGTCCGTCGGCGCGTTCCTCGAGCGCCGGCTCCACGGTGACCTCGCGGTCGTCCTTGGCCAGTCGGCGAAGCTGCTCGGTGAAGATCTGCGCCTTGAGTTCGCGCTGGGTCGGCAGATCGATGTGGCCGAATTCGGCGCCGCCCACCGGCAGCCGTCCGCGGGAGGCGGCGCGGAGCGCATCGGCCTCGGGCCAGAAGTGCTCCACCCGGCCGGGCGCTGCTTCGAGCACCTCGACGACGTCGGCACGCCAGAAGCTGGCGCCGTCGGCCGCGTCGGTCAGACGGACCCGGACGCGCTCCCCGGGGAGGGCATGGCGGACAAAGACCACGCGTCCTTCGTGGCGGGCCACGAAATGGCCGCCGTGGGCGGGGGCGCCGATGGTGAGTTCAATCTCGGATGGAGTGGTGTCGGTCGTCATAGTGCCGGATACTTCCTGATGGAGCCTAAAAGACCATCACATCATGCCCCGGCGCCGGTGCATATTCGCGGGGCCTGCGGGTCTATGCTGGCGCTTTGGCTTTTTTCGTTATCGATCATCAGGAACCGAGGTAGCAGGTGGCCCACTACGTCATCATGGGGTGTGGACGCGTTGGCGTGTCACTGGCCCACACGCTGGACAATGCCGGGCACACGGTGGCCGTCATTGACCAGGATGAAAGGGCCTTCCGGCGTCTGCGCAGCACCTTCACGGGCCGGAGGGTCACCGGCGTCGGCTTTGACCGCACCACCCTGACTGAGGCGGGGATCAAGGAGGCGTACGCCTTTGCGGCCGTTTCCTCGGGTGATAATTCCAACATTCTTGCCACCCGCGTCGCCCGCGAGACCTTCCATGTGCCGCACGTGGTGGCCCGGATCTACGACCCCGGCCGCGCCGAGATCTACCAGCGGCTTGGCATCCCCACCGTCGCCGCCGTCCGGTGGAGCGCGGACCAGGTGCTGCGGCGCATCCTGCCGGAGCAGAGCATCAACGGTGATTTCCGGGAGTCCTCCGGCCGCCTGATCCTGGGCGAGCTGTCACTGCACGAGGGCTGGCTCGGCACCACGCTGAGCGGAATCGAACAGGCAGCCGGGGTCCGCATTGCCTATGTCACCCGCTTCGGCGAGGGAACGCTCCCCCGTCCCGACACCAGCTACCAGCAGGGCGACGTGCTGCACGCGATGATGAACGTGGAGCGCACCAGCGAAATCAGCCGCATCCTCTCCGTACCGCCTTATAAGGAGAACCAGTGAAAGTCGTCATTGCCGGAGCCGGCAGCGTCGGGTCCTCGATTGCCAAGGAACTCCTCTCGCACCGCCACCAGGTCCTTCTCATCGATGAGAAGCCCGAGGTGATGGCGCGAAGCGGGCTGGTGGATGCCCAGTGGCTCATCGGTGACGCGTGCGAGCTGACCACTCTGAAGGACGCCAATCTGGACGAGGCCGACGTCATGGTCTCCGCCACCGGTGACGACAAGGTCAATCTGGTGGTGTCGCTGCTGGCGAAGAGCGAATTCGGCGTGGCCCGCACGGTGGGCCGGGTGAACAACCCCAAGAACGACTGGATGTTCGATGATTCCTGGGGCGTCGACGTCGCCGTGAACACTCCGCGCCTGATGACCGCGCTCGTGGAGGAGGCAGTGGAAGTGGGAGACCTGGTGCGGCTGCTGACGCTGCAGAGCGGAGTGGCTTCCATGGTGGAGTTCACGGTTCCGGCGGATTCACCGCTTACCGGCAAGACGCTCGGTTCGATCGACTGGCCGATGGACACCACGGTCACGGCGATTCTGCGCGACGATGCCCCGATCACTCCGAGCAACGATGACGTGATCGAAGCCGGGGATGAGCTGTTCTTCATCTGCACGATTGCGGCCGAGGACCAGCTGCGTGCGGTGCTGCTCCCCGACGGGCCCGGCTAGCCGGACCTGAGTTGGCCGCACTGAGTGGGCCGGCCTGAGTTGGCCGCACTGAGTTAGCCGGGCTGGCGCTCCGAAACGTCCCGGGGCGTCAGCGGGCGCGAAACCATCCACGCCAGCCACAGGCCCAGCGCATACAGCGGCACCCCCATGGCCAGGCGCATCGTGCCCAGCGCGGCCACGTTGTCGGCCAGGTAGAGCGGCAGCTGCACGGCCAGCCGGAGCGCGAACACGGCAATGATGATCCACGTCGCCAGTGCATAGGCGCGGATCCGCTTGCGGTCGGCGTGCCATTCCAGGTTCTCGCCCCGGATGAAGCCGAACAGGAGTCCGGCCACGGGCCAGCGGACGGCGATGGACACGATGAACGCCAGGATGTAGCCGGCGTTGAGGAAGAAGCCGGGAAGGAAGAACTCGGTCCCGCTTCCGCTGCGCAGCGCCACAACGGCACAGATCACGACGCCGATCACCCCGGTGAGGGACTGCATCAACGGGCGCTTCTGGACCAGGTTGGCCACTGAGAACACGGCAGCCGAGGCCACGGCCGCCCCCAATGAGACATACAGCCCGGATGTGAGCGTAAAGATCAGCGTGAACAGGAGCCCGGGGACGATGGCCTCGGCCAGGCCGCGGACTCCGCCGACCGACTTGAGGACATCGATTTGCCCGTCATCGCCGCGTTCCACCCCGGCCTTGGCCGCGTAGGCGCCGGCAACGTCGCCGAAGGACGGCTCCTGCGGGCTGGCGGGCAGTTCGCTGCCGGTTCGATCAGTCATGTCTCGTTCTCCGGTCGTCCGATAATTTCGTAGCGTGGATTAAAGATGGTGGGGTAGCTGTCCACCGTGCTGACCATGCCCTCGAAGGCGAGCCGGGTGCCGGCAACAACTCCGGGAACGCGGCGCTGGCCAACCCACACCAGCCGGACCTTCGGCTGTACCTTGCGGGACATCGGGTCGCGGTATACCGCGTCCACGTCCTCCACCATGGCGGTGAAACGCGGCGGATCCGTTGCCGGAACCACGGTAATGGACTGCACATAGCCGCCGCTGTAGACACGGCCGCGCTGCGGAACAGCGCTGACGGGGACCGGCTCATCCCGGCTTCCCGGCGAGGCCGGGCGGTTCGAGGGCACCAGGTCAGCCGATGGTCGTAATCTCGGGTCCGCGCTTCGGCGGACCGGGACGGGCGCTGCCGTCGGCGGCCCGCGGCAGCGGCGAAGCATCGCGCGGCAGTCGCAGCTGCAGCAGGTCCCGCGGCGGCAGCGGCTGCTCGCCTCGGACGACGACGACGTTCCGGAAGACCTCTTCCAGCGGACCGGCGGCCTGCGGGTCGAGGGCCGCGGGGCCGCCGAACACGCCGCGGAGGAACCAGCGCGGACCGTCAACGCCCACAAAGCGGGCCACTCGGTATCCCTTGGACCCGTCCTGGGCCTGAGCCGGAACCTTGGCCAGCAGCTCGGTGCCGAAAACGCCGTCGAGCTCATCTACGGTGCCGCCCTGCGACCCCACCGATGTGCCGATCTGGCCGCGGATGTCATCCCACAGCGTCTCGGAACGCGGAGCAGCGAAGGCCTGCAGCTGCAGGCTCGATCCGTCCAGGTCCAGCGTCACTGCCACCACCCGCTGGGTTTTCTCCTCCACCTCAAGACGCAGCTGAAGGCCCTCGGCCGAGGCAATGCGCAGGGCACCCAAGTCAACGTAGCCCTCTTCGGACGGCTTGTCCGCGGCATCCCAGGGGCCGGTCGCGGGCGTTCCGCCGTCGGCTTCAGCCGCGCCGGAGGCGGCGGCGGACGGCGACTTGGCGCCGTCGTTCCCCTGCCTGTTCTGTTCCGGGCCTTCCTGGTCCTGCGTGTCTTGTTCCTGCTTGTCCTGCTTGTTCTTCTTCAGTCGCCCAAATGCCATGACCGGGTTCCTCTCTCTCATAGGGAGGGCCGCACACTGCTGACCCCCCGGACAGCCGCTCTAGGCAGGCAGTGCTGTAAAACCGCCGGTGGAACCGAATCCGCCGGTGCCGCGAACGGAGTCGGACAGCTCGTCCACCAGCTCAAACGAAGCCGTCTCCACCCGCTGGATCACCATCTGGGCAATCCTGTCCCCCCGGTTCAGACTGATCGGCCGGGACTTGTCGGTATTCAGCAGCGTAACGCTGATCTCGCCGCGGTAACCGGCGTCGACAGTTCCGGGAGCGTTGACCACCGTCAGGCCGTGCTTTGTGGCCAGGCCGGAGCGCGGATGAATGAACGCCGCGTAACCGAAGGGAAGCGCCAGTGCCACCCCGGTGGGAACGAGCAGCCGCTCACCCGGCTCCAGCACAAAATCAATGCGCGTGCGAAGGTCGGCGCCGGCGTCGCCGGGATGCGCGTACGACGGCGGTTCCAGCCCGTCGTCGAGCATTTTCAGCTGCACGGTCATAGTGGGGGCTGTTTCAAGCACCGGTGTCTCCGACTTCCCTCGTGTGATCCTCGTGTGGTCCTGCGCGGGTTGCTTCCTGCGGATTGCTTCCCGCGGGGAGCCGCGCACGCACCCCGGAAGTAGCCCGGGAATACCGCACCTCACTTTAGCGCGTTTTCCTGCCGCCTCTCCGTACGCCGTGCGGCCCGTTTCTCCCGGCCTGGCCCCAAGATGAAATGCCGGGCCAAAGGTGCCAAGCTGGAGTCATGTCATCCCCCTCTGCCCAGACGTCCCCCGACACCGTGCTGTACTCCGAGCGGCTCCTGCCCTCGTTCGGCGTCTGGCTGCTCGTCCTCTTTGCCTCGTGCGCAAGCATCCTCGTCCTCCTGCCGGTCAGCTTGGAGGCCGGGATCATCGCTGCCGTTGTCGTGTTGATCATCATTACCACCATGCTGCTGGTCAGCACGCCCGTGATTCGGGTTACCGCCGACACCCTCCAGGTGGGCCGGGCGGAAATCGAACGGCGCTACATCGGAACGGTGGAGGGCTTCCGCGGGGACGAGGCGACGTTCCAGCGCGGCCGCGGGCTCAACGGCACTGCCTTCATGTGTTTCCGCGGCTGGATTTCGCCGGTGGTCCGAATCGAAATCACTGATCCCGCTGACCGCACCCCGTACTGGCTGACGTCCACCCGCCACCCCGAAGACCTGGTTCAGGCGCTCAGCAGCTAGCCTTCGCATCCCGAACCGGCAAGGGGGAAGGCAGCCCCGGACCCGTCCGGGTGCTGCCTGAACCGTGCGGGCATCACCCCTCGCAGTCGATGCAGTAGTACAGCCCGTCCTTCTCCGCCGCGATCTGGGACCGGTGCCGCACCAGGAAGCAGGAGGCACAGGTAAATTCGTCAGCCTGCGCGGGCAGCACCCGCACCAGCAATTCCTCCCCGGAGAGGTCCGCTCCGGGGAGCTCAAAGCTGTCAGCGACCTCGGCCTCGTCTTCATCCACGACCGCCGACTGCGTGCCGGCGGTCCGGCGGGTCTTTAGTTCCTCCAGGGATTCTTCGCTGATGTCCTCGTCTGTCTTGCGCGGCGCATCGTAGTCAGTCGCCATAATCCGTACTCTCACCATCCGGTCGAGTCTTGTGGGTTGAATGAGCTGCAGCCGGTAGCTAGACCAGCTTGCTTCTTTGGCTCGGAGGTATCAACGCCATGGCGTTCCCTTTTGTGCCCGTAAACCAGAGATTTTTGCTGAGGGTGGAGAAAATAGCCACAGTTGAGCCCTGCCCCGGCACTGAACCCGGCAAACGTGAAAACCCGGGACGCAGCCCAGGCTTCAAAACAGGCCGCCGTGAGCAGCCGAACCGCGCCACACCCTTGCAAACAGTAGGCGTTCGGCCTTCCGGATGGCATTGTTTCAAGAAGGTATTGCTAACGGGTGGAGGATTGGTTCATGCAGGATCTACGTCTCGTGGGTGTCCATGAGGGTGGCGAGCATTTGCTGCTCAGCGGTAAAGGTGGGGAAACATTCCGGCTTCGGATGGACGAAGCGCTCAGGGTGGCAGTATCCCGACCGGTGCACCGCTCCACGTCAGCGGCAGAACGGCCCGAGGGCCCGGCCATGACTCCGCGTGACATCCAGGCGCGCATCCGGTCCGGCGCCAGCGCAGAAGAGGTCGCGGAAATCTCGGGCCTGGACCTTGCCCACATCCGCCGCTACGAGGGTCCCGTTCGCGCGGAACGCGATTATGTGGCCCGCCAGGCCCAGGGCGTCGAAGTTGCCGCCCCCCTCTCAGCGACCCATGACGGCTACCGCAGCACCTTCGGTGACAGCCCCGTCAATCTGGGCGACATGGTCAACCACCGACTCAAGGCCTTCGGCGTGGACCCTGACAGCGTGGAATGGGATGCCTGGCGGCGCCCGGATTCCACCTGGGACGTCGTGGCGCGCTTCGACTTGGGGAACGACTCCCAGGTGTCGGTGGGCGAGGAACCCCCGGCCCGCTGGACATTCAGCCCGCTGCGCAAGAGCGTCTCCAACTCCAACCGTTGGGCCCAGCTGCTCAGCGAGCTGGAACCGCTGGACTCCCCCGTGCCGTCCCGCCGGCTCACCGCCGTCGCCGACCGGGTTTTTGATTTCGAGGCCGTGCCACCGGCGGAGACCGACGGCGCGTCCGAGGACGGCGACGAGGACACCGACAATCTGCTCGAGGTCCTGCGGTCCCGCCGCGGCCAGCGCCTCGGCGCTGATGAAGACGGCGACGATGCCCTGGCGACCCTGCTGGCCAAGGGCGGCATCCCGGCCGCCCATCCCCGTGACGGACGCCCCGAGGTCGACGACGCCGGCTCCAGCCGCCCGCGCACCGGACGCCTTTCGCTGGCTCCGGCCGCCGCTGAGGCAATCGAGGCCCCCGATGCGCCGGACTCGCTCCGTTTGTCGGACGGCGTCAACCCGGGAACCCGGGAAATCAGTGTCCTCGCCCGCCCGTTCCGCCGCCGCGGCGAAACGGCAGCTGCTTCCGGAAAGGATTCAGCCAAGGGTTCCGGCAACGGCATGGATCCGGCCTCTTCGTCCGCCGACATCGCCAAAGCCAACGACGGCACCGGCACCGAGGCGACCGCCGGTGCTGAGGCGCCCGAGGCCCCCGCGGTCAAAAAGGCCGCGGCGCCTGCCGCGGCTGAGTCCATTAAGGCAACCCCCGACAGCGGGGCCGCTCCGGCCGGCCGGGGCAAGGCCAAGCCCGCCGGACGAAAGAGCGGCCGGACCGACTTCCCCTGGGACCGGATGAGTTCGGGCGCTCCGAAGAACGATGTCACGGGCTCCGACGACGCAACGAAGGGCGGAGACTCCGCCGACCGGCGGGGCATCAAGCCCAAGCGCTCCTCGGTTCCCAGCTGGGACGACATCGTCTTCGGCACCAAGGGCGACTAGCCAGCTCTTCCAACGTCTGGCCAACTCTTCCACCCGGTCCCCACCAGCCGAACACCGGCCGTCCTGCCGCGGAGTGGCTCCCGGCAGGACCGGAACCGGGGTTCAGGCTTCGCGCGGGGGCACGGCGCAGACGTCGAGATCCGTGGCGGAGCCGGGTGCCAGCTCAGCAATCGATTCAGCTTTGTGTGCAGTGACCCGCCGCATGTAGTGCCGGCGGCACAGGGTTTCATAACCGACCACCGGCGCACTCCGTACGGCCTCCGCGGCAAACAACGGCTCCTCCGCAACGGCGGCGGACTCCGCGGGCACCGCCGCCGGAGCATGCTTTCCGACGTCTCCGACCACCACCTGGTCCCCCTCCACCACCATGATTCCGTTCACGGTTCGGGCGTTGTGGGTGGCTCTGCGGCCGCACCAGCACAGGGCGCGCACCTGGAGCACTTCCATCCGGTCGGCCAGCTCGATCAGCCGTTGGGATCCGGGGAAGAGCCGGGTCCGGAAGTCCGATGTGATGCCGAAGGCAAAAACATCCGCGCACAGTTCGTCCACCACTCGGGCCAGCTGCTCCACCTGTTCGGCGGAGTAGAACTGTGCCTCGTCGCAGATGAGGTAGTCCACGGCGAATCCGGCGCCGCGGCGGTTCGTTACTTCGTTCCAGAAGTCAGTGCTGTCAGTGACCTCCACCGCGGGAGTGCGCAGTCCGAGCCGGGAGGAAATCACCGAGTCCCCGGCGCGGTCGTTGCGGCTGAACAGGATGCCGCCGCGGCCGCGGGCGCTGTGGTTGTAATCCATCTGCAGCGCCAGCGTTGACTTGCCGCAGTCCATGGTTCCGGAAAAGAAGACGAGCTCAGCCACGGTTACTTCTTTCCCCGGCCCTGGGCTCCGGCACTGCGCCGGGCAGCAGGCACCGCCAGCTGCAGCAACGGCACTTCCCGCTCCGCCCGGGTGAGGGAGCCGTGCTGGCCCACCACTTCCAGGGAGGAGGCCTTCATGCGCCGAAGGTCGTACAGGGCGATCGGTTCGCGCGCCAGGACAAGGACGTCGCCAATGCGCGGCAGCACCGACTCGTTCACGACCGGCCCGAACCAGCCGGCGGCGACGGCTTCCTCCCGGGTGGCGATCCAGATTTTGCTGCCGTAGGCGGCGCGCCAGGCGGCCATCAGGGTTTCCCGCTCCCGGGCGCCGGCGTCGGATTCCAGGTACAGGTGCACCATCCGCGGCTCCCCCGCGGTGTGCCGCACCCCGGCGATCAGCGCCGGGTCTTCCGAAAAGTCGTACCGGTGCTCCGGAGCAATGTCGACCATGCCGTGGTCCGCCGTCAGCAGCAGCAGCGTGTCGGCCGGCAGCCGGGCGGCCAGCAGCTTCAGGGCGCTGTCCAGCTCCTCGAGCTGGAAGCCCCACTGCGCGGACTGGGCACCGTGCTTGTGGCCGGCCTTGTCCAATTCGTTCCAGTACAGGTACATCAGCATGCGCGGGGATGCGGCCAGGGCTTCGGCAGCGGCTGCCACCCGGGCATGGACACCGGTGGCGCCGATGAAGGTGCCGCCGCGCAGGGCGGCCCGGGTCATCGCCGAATCGGCGAACCGCGGCAGGCTGACCGAGGCCACCGGAAGGTGTTCCGCCACCCGTTCCAGAACGGTGGGATGCGGCTGCCAGCGCTGGGGATCAACGCCGGAGTCCCAGTTCCCGAGCATATTGACAACCTTGTCCTGCTCCGGATCCAGCACGTCGTAGCCCACCATGCCGTGTTCTCCGGGCGGCAGGCCGGTGCCCAGCGAGGCGAGCGAGGCCGCCGTGGTGGTGGGGAAAGCCGCAGTAAGGACGCGGCCGGCGGGCAGGAAGCTGCGCAGGAACGGCGCGTGGCCGCCGCGCTGCTTCAGCAGGGACCAGCCCAAGCCGTCCACCATGACCACGCAGACCCGCTTGGCGGCCGGCAGGTTCAGGGTGTTGGCAAAGCCGGGGACGCCGAGGACGGCGGCCGAGCTGGTCAGCACCTCGGCAACACTGCTGCGGCCGTAGCCCGGGGCGGGAGGCAGCGGTTCGCCGGGGGCCGTGCCGGACGGGGCAACGGCGCCGGGACCTGTTCCGGAGGGCAAGTTCATGGGCCCTTACCGCTGGTGGTGGGTGCGGTTGAACCGGCTGCCGATGCCGGGTACGCGCCGGGAGTCCCCGGGCTCCGCCGGCCGCAGATTGACGGTGTCAGTGTTGACCTTGCGCAGGGCGCGGGCGAAATCCTTGGCGTTCTGCACTGCCTGCGCGCCGTCGGCCTCGGCACTGACCCGGAGCACGATGTCCTCCTGGGCGATGGTGCCGGTGTAGCCGTGGTCGGCGTCGCACTGAGGATCGGCGCAGCCGGCCGGTCCCATGTCCAGGCGCTGGCCGCCGGACCAGGCAATGGCCAGGGTGAGCTCGCGCGCCTGGTCCGAGGGCTTGTAGTCCTGCGGCTGGGCATACATGTAGCCCAGGACCACTGAGCGGATCTGGGTGACCGGCACCGATTCGGTGGAGACCTGCGCCATCATCTGCTCACCGGCGTCGTCCAGCTGCTGGTCGTCAACATGGGTGATCACCAGCATGTCCTCGGTCAGCACCAGCACCGTGATGTGGCGGTGCACCTCGGTGCGCTCGAAGTGGGTTTCCAGATGGATGATGTGGGAGAGCGGTTCACGGCCGTCCAGGGCATCGTGGACCACGTCGGCCAAAAGGGTGGGGTAAAAGCCTGCCCGCTCCATGGAAGCGTCAAGGCTGCGGCGTTCAGCGGAAAGTAACGGCGACATGCTTCCAGTTTCCCCCAGAGAGCGCCCCAGTACCTAAATGGCGCGCGGGAGCAATCCGAGTTAGTCCGGCATCTCCCGGTTCCGCCCTGCCTCCCGTGTGGCTAGTCCCTCATCGCCCGTCGTGCGCTGTCCGTCCGCTGCTGCGGATTGCCGAGCCGGACGTCGGCGCTGAGGACCGTCACACCCGTGGTGGACACCAGCACGGGGTTGATTTCCAGCAGCGCAATCTCGGGATGCTCGTCCTTGAGCAGGGCCAGCCGCGAGATCAGGTCTTCCAGCGCAGCCACATGGGCCTTGGGCAACCCCTGATAGCCGAACAGCTTTCCGGAGGCCCGGGGTGCGCGCACCAGGTCCGCGACGTCGGTGTCCGTCAGCGGCGGAATGCCGTGCGCCCAGTCGTCCAGCAGGTTCACCGCATCCCCGGCCAGGCCGAAGGACAGCACCGGCCCCAGCAGCGGATCCTCAATCGCGCGGACCATGCAGCCCTGCCCGGACGGCGCCATGGACTGCACCTCGAGTTCAAAGCTGCCGTAGGGCTCCAGCGCCTGCTTCATCTGCGCGATGTTGGTGAGCAGGTCCTCCGGCGTGGAAATGTTCAGCCGCACGCCGCCCAGGTCCAGCCGGTGCCGCAGGTGCTCGTCCATCGTCTTGATGACCACCGGCCAGCCGAGCGTGTCGGCGGCCGCCACCGCCTCCGCCCCGCTGGTGAAGGGCAGTGACGGCAGCAGTTCCACCCCGTAGAAGCGCAGCAGCCGGGTGGTTTCGTCGGCGGTCAGCCGCGTCAGCCCGTCCCCCGCCACCCGGGTCAGGAGCGTGTCGATGAAGGCGCGGGCGCCGTCGGGATCGGCGCCGGCCGGCTCGATGAAGTGACCGTGGTCGCGGGCGGACCATTCGGTGTACCGGACCAGGGAGGCGAGCGCAGCGACGGCGGCACCCGGGCTGGAGAAACAGGGCAGGCCGGGCTGGCGCCCGTCCTCCCCGGTGCTGCCGGAGCTGCCGGAGCTGCCGGAAGTCAGGATGCCCTCCACGTGGGCGCCCGGGTCCATGATCCCAGTGAAAGCGGCAACGACCGGCTTGCCGGTTTCAGCGGCACACTCCTGCAGGCACTGCGCGATCTTCTCCGTCGTCAGCCCCGGCGAGGGCAGCAGGGTTACGACGGCGGCATGCACGGCGTCGTCCGCGAGGGTCTTGGTGACGGTGGCACGCAGCAGCGGCAGGGCCACGCTCATGCCGGCGTCCAGGACGAGGTCGGTCTGCAGGCTGCCCAGCTCCAGGTCCAGGCCGAGAGCCGCGTCCGCGACCACCCGGCCCAGGGCTGCCGAGTTGCTGAACACCGCCAGGGAGCGGCCGGCCGGCAGCGGCTGGCTGACGGCGATCTGCACGACATCCATCAGCTGTTCGTTGGTGTTCACGCGGATGACTCCGGACTGCCGCAGCATGGCGTCCAGCGCCCCGGCCGGCGCCTGCGTGGTCCGCACGGCGTGCCCGGGAGGCAGCTGCAGCCCGGTGACGTCGGATTTGGCGACGATCACGGGTTTGGAGGTGGCCAGCCGCCGGGCGATGCGGGAAAACTTGCGCGGGTTGCCCACGGACTCCAGGTACATGCCCACCACCCGGGTGTCGGTGTCGTCCTCCCAGTACTGCATGGCATCGTTGCCGGAGACGTCGGCGCGGTTGCCGGCGGAGATGGTCGAGGACAGACCCAGCCCGCGCCGCTGTGCCGCGGCGTAGAGCAGGACCCCGATGCCCGCGGACTGGCTGAAGAGGCCCAGCCCTCCCCTGGCCGGCATCGCCGGGGCCATGGAGGCGTTCAGGGAGACGTCGGGGCGGGTGTTGATCAGGCCCAGCGAGGCCGGACCGACCACGCGCATGCCGTTGGCCCGGGCGTGCCGCACCAGGCGGCGCTGCCGGGCCAGGCCGCGTTCGCCGTCGTTCGCGAAGCCTGCAGTGGCAACCAGAAGTTCCTTGACCCCGGCGCGGGCGCATTCCTCGGCGACGCCGAGCACCTGGTCGTAGGGCACCGCAATGATGGCCAGCTGCACCGGTTCCGGCACGTCGGCGATCCGGGCGTGGCAGACCATGCCCGCCAGTTCGAAGGCTTCCGGGTTGACGGCGTAGACGGAGCCGGTGAATCCGCCCTCAATGATGTGTTCCAGCAGCTGGTAGCCCACGGTGCCCCATTCGCGGCTGGCACCGATGACGGCCACTGAGGACGGGGAGAGCAGATCGGCGACGCTGCGGGCCTCGGCGCGGTGTTCGCGCGCTTCCATGACGGCCCGGGACTTGTCAGTGGGGTCGATGTTGAAGTCCAGCGCGATCACGCCGTCGTCGAAGTGCCGGCGGACCTCGTAGCCGGCGTCGGCGAAGACGCCGATCATCTTGCGGTTCTCGGGGAGCACCTCGGCGGAGAACCGGCGGATGCCGTTTTCCCGCGCCGCGGCCGCCAGGTGTTCCAGCAGGATCGAGCCCAGGCCGCGGCCCTGGTGCCCGTCCGAGATGTTGAACGCCACTTCGGCTTCGGTGGGGTCGTCGAGCCGGTCGTAGCGGCCGATCCCGATGATTTCGGCTCCGATGGTGATGACGAACGCCACGCGGTCCCGGTAGTCCACGTTGGTGAACCGGGCCAGCTCCTTGTTGCTGAGCTTGGCCTTGTAGGTGAAGAACCGCAGATAGATCGAGCTCTGCGACTGCTTCATGTGGAACTCCTGCAGGGCCGGCGCATCGGCCGGTGTCACCGGTCTCAAATGCCCGGTGCCGCCGTCCCGCAACACCACGTCAGCTTCCCAATATTCGGGGTAATGTCCCTGCTCCGCCATAGACTCAGAGTAGTGGGAAAATTTCTCCGCTGTCTGCAGGGCGCATCGGCCGCCGCGCCGCCGCATCCTGCACACCCGTTATCCCCTACCAATGCAAGGACCCGACAACAGCATGGCCCGGCGCCAAACCGTCTCCAAAACCGCACCCGGCGAGATCATCGCCGAGAACATCATCGACATTGATGTCACCACCGAGATGGAAGGTTCCTTCCTCGAGTACGCGTACTCGGTGATTTATTCGCGCGCCCTTCCCGATGCCCGGGACGGCCTCAAGCCCGTCCAGCGGCGCATCCTGTACATGATGGCGGACATGGGCCTGCGCCCGGACCGCGGCCATGTGAAGTCCGCCCGGGTGGTGGGCGAGGTGATGGGCAAGCTCCATCCCCACGGCGACTCCGCCATCTACGACGCCATGGTCCGCATGGCCCAGAGCTGGGCGCTGCGCCTGCCGCTGATCGACGGGCACGGCAACTTCGGCTCGCTCGACGACGGCCCCGCCGCAGCGCGGTACACGGAGGCGCGCCTCGCCGCGCCGGCACTGACGCTGACGGATCACCTGGACGAAGACGTGGTGGACTTCGTTCCCAACTACGACAACCAGCTGATGCAGCCCGAAGTGCTGCCCGCCGCGTTCCCCAACCTGCTGGTCAACGGCGCCGCGGGCATCGCCGTGGGCATGGCCACCAACATGGCCCCGCACAACCTCGGCGAGGTCATTGCCGCCACGCAGCACCTGATCGCGAACCCCGACGCCACGCTCGATGAGCTGATGCGCTTCATCCCCGGCCCCGACCTGCCCAGCGGCGGGCGGATCGTGGGCCTGGACGGCATCCGCGACGCCTATGCCTCCGGCCGCGGTTCCTTCAAGACCCGGGCCAAGGTGGAGGTGGAACAGCTGACCGCCCGCCGCACCGGCCTGGTGGTCACCGAGCTGCCGTACATGGTGGGCCCGGAAAAGGTCATCGAGAAAATCAAGGACGCGGTGACGTCCAAGAAGCTGCAGGGCGTCTCAGACATCGTGGACCTCACGGACCGCAGCCACGGCCTGCGCCTGGTCATTGAGCTGAAGAACGGCTTCAATCCCAACGCGGTGCTGGCCCAGCTGTACAAGTACACCCCCATGGAAGATTCCTTCGGGATCAACAACGTCACCCTGGTGGACGGCCAGCCCCGGACCCTGGGCCTGGTGGAACTGCTGCAGGTCTATGTGGCGCACCGGCTCGGTGTCGTCCGCCGGCGTACGGCGTACCGGCTGCGCAAGAAGCAGGACCGGCTGCACCTGGTCGAGGGCCTGCTCATTGCGATCGTGGACATTGACGAGGTCATCCAGATCATCCGTTCCTCGGACGAGACGGCCCAGGCGCGCGAACGCCTCATGGCCATCTATGACCTGACCGAGATCCAGGCCAACCACATCCTGGAGCTGCGGCTGCGCCAGCTCACCAAGTACTCGCGCCTGGAACTGGAGAAGGAAAAGGACGAGCTGCTGCTGGCCATCAAGGAGCTGCAGGCGATCCTCGACTCCGAGCCGCGGCTGCGCTCCCTGGTCTCCGATGAGCTCGGCGAGGTTGCCGCGAAGTACGCCACTCCGCGCCGGACGGTGCTGCTGGAATCGGAGGCCTCCTCTCCCCTGAAGGGCGCCGCTGCTGCTCCCGCCGTTACCGGCAAGGGGGCCAAGGCCGCACTGCCGCTGGAGATTGCCGATGATCCGTGCTGGGTCATCCTCACCACCTCGGGGCAGCTCGCCCGGACCGCCAATCAGGAGCCGCTCACCGAAGCGGGACAGCGGGTGCGGCACGATGTGTTCCGCTCGGTCGTGAAGACCACCGCGCGCGGCGAGATCGGGGCGCTCACGTCGTCGGGCCGGATGATCCGCGTTCAGGTGCTGGACATGCCTGCCCTGCCGCCGACGTCGGGCCTGCCGAACATGGCCGGCGGGGTGCCGGTCAAGGACTTCATGACCCTGGCCAAGGGCGAAAAGCTGATCGGGCTGGTGCCGCTGAACGAGATCGTGGCCCTGGGCACGCGCAACGGCATCGTGAAGCGGGTCAACCCCGACTATCCGCTGAACCGCGACGATTGGGAAGCCATCACGCTCAAGCCCAAGGACGAGGTGGTGGGTGTGGGCGTGGCGCCGCAGGACACCGATGAACTGGTGTTTGTCACCGAGCAGGCCCAGCTGCTGCGCTTCAGCGCCGCGCAGGTCCGGCCGCAGGGCCGCACCGCCGGCGGGGTGGCCGGCATTAAGCTCGGCGCCGATGACCGGGTGCTGTTCTTCGGTGTGGTGGCGCAGAACGATCCTGCCGCCGTCGTCGTCACCGTCTCCACCGGCAGCGAGACCATCCCGGGCACGCCCGGCGGGTCGGTGAAGGTGACCGAATTCGCCGAGTATCCGGTGAAGGGGCGCGCCACCGGCGGCGTGCGTGCGCACCGGTTCCTGAAGGGCGAGGACGCGCTCGTGGTGGCCTGGGCCGGGCACGGTCCGGCGAAGGCCGCGGCCGCCAACGGCGTGGCCCGGGCGCTGCCCACCGAGCACGGGCGGCGGGACGGCTCCGGCATTCCGCTGACCAACCCGGTGGACCAGGTGGGGCCGAGCAACACACCCGTCGAGCCGGGCGAGGATCCGGCGGCCGGCTGACCCGGCCCTCCCCCTCCGAGCGGCCGCTGGAGATCCGGCGGCCGCCGGGGCTGCGGCTGGCCGGGGCTGGGGCTGGCGGGGGCTGGGGGCTGGGCCAGGTCGCCCGGACGCTCCCGGTTTCAAGTCACCAGCTATGGCGGGTTTGAGCACGCCGGGGGCACCGAAAGTGCAGCTATGGCGGGTTTGCGCGCAGCCCGGGCGCCGAGAGTGCAGCTGTGGCGGCCAAAACGCCGATCAAGTCGCCAGACGTGCACTCTCGACGGCCGGTGCTGCCCGTATCCCACCAGACGTGTACTTTCGACGCTGCCGAGGCGCCGAGAGTGCAGCTATGGCGACTTCAGCGCGACTTTTGCCCGCCAGATCTGCACACTGGATGAACGCAAACCCACCGGATCTGCACACTCGGTGTGTCCGGGCAATCTCTCGTGCAGATAATGCGGTCTGCGGAAATCTCTCGTGCAGATCAGGGCCTCAAAATGCCCGAAATGCGGCCCTTGAATGCATTATCTGCACGAAGGACTCTCGGGGAGGGCATTATCTGCACGAAGGATTCCCGGAGAGTGCATTATCTGCACGAGAGAGGCCGGGCAGCCCGCAACGGACTGCCCGGCCTCTGCCGTTCCCACAGCTACCGGTGCTGGTTCGCGGGAAGGTGCTGCCGGCCGAAGCTGCGCAGCCGCAGCGAGTTCCCGACCACGAGCACGGAGCTGGCGGCCATCGCGGCGCCGGCGATCATCGGATTAAGCAGGCCCAGCGCCGCCACGGGAATGCCGACCGCGTTGTAGAAGAAGGCCCAGAACAGGTTGGTCTTGATCGTGCGCAGCGTGCGCCGGGACAGTTCGATGGCGGTGGCCACCTGTCCCAGGTCGTTGCCCATCACGGTCAGGTCCGCGGCTTCGATGGCGACGTCGGTGCCCGAGCCCATCGCAATGCCCAGGTCCGCCTGCGCCAGGGCCGGGGCGTCGTTCACGCCGTCGCCGGCCATCGCCACGGTGGCCCCCTGCGCCTGGAACCGTTTGATGGCCTCCACCTTGCCCGCCGGACGGACGTCGGCGAGGACGTCTTCGGGAGCAATGCCGACGGCGTCGGCCACGCGGGCGGCCACCACGGCGTTGTCGCCGGTCAGCAGCACCGGCCGCAGGCCCAGGGCCCGCAGCCGCGCGATGGCGGCCGCCGATCCGGGCTTGAGGTTGTCCCGCAGGCTGATGATTCCGGTGGCGCGGCCGTCCACCGCCACCAGGATCGCCGTGGAGCCGGCGTCCTGCTCCGCGCGGAGCAGAGTCGCAGCGTCCGCGGGCAGGGAAATGCCGTTCTCCTCCAGCCAGCCGGGGCGGCCGGCCACGACGGCGTGCCCCTCCACGGTGCCCCGCACACCGCCGCCCGGTGCGGAATCGAACCCGGTCACCGCAGGCAGCCGGCCGGTCAGAGCGGAAGACTGGCCGACGGAGGCGGCCGCCTTTTGCGCCGCACCGGCGATGGCGACGGCGATGGGGTGCTCCCCCGCCGCCTCCACGGCTCCGGCGAGCCGCAGCAGCTCGGCGGCGGCGGCATCCGGGCCCGCCGGCACCGAGATCCCGGCACCGGCTGTTGCGAAGGCCAGGGTCCGCACCACTGAGAGCCGGCCGTCGGTGACCGTTCCGGTCTTGTCCAGCACGATGGTGTCCACGGTCCGCGTGTCCTCAAGCACCTGCGGGCCCTTGATCAGGATGCCCAGCTGGGCGCCGCGTCCGGTACCGGTCAGCAGGCCCACCGGAGTCGCCAGGCCCAGGGCACACGGGCAGGCGATCACCAGCACCGCGACGGCGGCGGTGAACGCCGCCTGCACATCGCCGGTAAAGAGCAGCCACAGGACGAAGGCCAGCACGGCGACGCCCAGCACGATGGGGACAAAAACGGCGCTGATCCGGTCGGCCAGCCGGGCAATCGGAGCCTTCCCGGACTGCGCTTCGCTGACCATCCGTCCCATCTGGGCCAGGGTGGTTTCGCTGCCGACCCGGGTGGCCCGCACCAGCAGCCGGCCGGAGGTGTTCACGGTGGCACCGGTAACGGAATCCCCCGGGCCCACGTCCACCGGCACTGACTCGCCGGTGATCAGGGAGGCATCGACGGCGGAGCGGCCGTCCGCGACCACGCCGTCGGCAGCGATCTTCTCACCCGGGCGGACCACGATGATGTCTCCGACCTGCAAACGGTCCGCGGGAACCCGGACTTCGGCACCGTTGCGCAGCACCGTGGCATCCTTGGCGCCCAGGCTGAGCAGCGCCTTCAGGGCGTCACCGGCACGGGCCTTTGCATTGGCTTCCAGGTAGCGGCCCAGCAGCAGGAACGTGACCACCACGGCGGCCACTTCAAAGTAGAGGTTGGCATGCGCGGGCTCAGGCAGACCGTCCATGCCTGTCATGCCTGCCATGCCGGCGTGCGCGGTGAGGGCCGGGTCCGCGAGGAGGGTCGCCAGGGAGAACAGGTAGGAGGCTATGACGCCCAGGGACACCAGGGTGTCCATTGTCGAGGCGAAGTGCCGGGCGTTGATGGCCGCGGCCCGGTGGAATGGCCAGGCGGACCAGGTGACCACCGGCAGCGACAGGACCGCGGCAACCCAGCCCCAATTGCTGAACTGCAGGGCGGGGACCATCGATACGAGGAAGACCGGAAGGGTGAGCGCGGCGGCCAGGATCAGCCGCGGACGCAGGCTGGCGGCGGTTCCGCCGTGGGCCATATGGTCCACGGCCCCGCCGTCGTGCATGCCGGCGGGGGCGCCTTCGTGCGCTTCGTGCGCATCCGCACCGGGCCCGGAGTGCGGATCTGCCGCATGGTTCGCCGGGCCGGCGGCCACCCGTGTTGCGCCCGCCGGGCGGACCAGGCGCGCCCTGTAGCCGGCCGAGTCGACGGTCTGCACGATCTGCTCATCGGTCACGCCCTCCGGCACCGTCACTCGCGCGGATTCCAGCGGAAGGTTGACAGTGGCCTCAACGCCGTCGAGCTTGCCGAGTTTGCGTTCCACCCGGGCAACACAGGAAGCGCAGGTCATGCCCTCGATCTTGAGGTCGATGACCCGAGGCTGCGGCTGCTGAAGCAGTTCTTCGGTACTCATGACAACTGTCCTTCCAGGGGAATTGCGGTGCGGGGCCGTACGACGGGCCCTGCGGTTAGGCGGAAGCTTCCACCACGAGGTAGCCGGCCTCCGCGACGGCCTCACCCAACTCCTCGGGTGCAAGGGCGCGGTGCGAGGTGACGACGACGGTCGAGATGCCTCCGGCATTCAGGTCAACGCTGACGCTGTCGACGCCGTCAAGGGCAGTAAGTTCCTCGGTGACGGATGAGGCGCAGTGCCCGCAGGTCATGCCGGAGACGTTCAGTGTGGTTTCCATGGTGTTCCTCTGTTCGCTGGCTGCTGGTGGTTCGACGTGCCGTTGATCTTTCATGTGCTGAGCGGCTTTTGCTTGGCGTCCTAGCGCAGCAGCCGGCCGATGGCGTCTGTGGCCTCCTGGACCTTTTCCTGCACCAGTCCCGGATTGCCGGTGGCCTCGGCCTCACGGGCCGCGTCCACCACGCAGTGCGAGATGTGGTCCTGGACGAGCCCCAAGCTGACGGCGTGCAGCGCCTTATTGATCGCTGCGACCTGGGTCAGGACGTCGATGCAGTATTTGTCTTCCTCGACCATCCGGGCAATGCCGCGGACCTGCCCCTCGATGCGGCGGAGCCGCTTGAGGTACGCCTCTTTGTCGCTGGCGTACCCATGCGCCCCCGGGTGCGGGTCCGCAGGTGAGGGTGCCTGAACCGCGGAGACCGTTTCGGAGCCGTCATCCTGATGGCCACGCGCCGGCTGGGCATGTTCGGTTGTTGCGCTCATGGCTGCTCCCTTGCTGTTCGATCTCCAGCAAAATATACCCCCAAGGGGTATGTCGTCAAGTACCCCCTGGGGGTATTGACGTTGTGGTCTGGGCCGGGATCGGTTCCCGCTGGGGGTTCACGTAGGGTGGAGGGGTGGGTACCAATCAGCTTTCAGCCGCATCCGAGGACTATCTCAAGGTCATTTGGACCGCCCAGGAATGGACCGACGAGCCGGTCACCGTGTCGGCGCTGTCCGCGCATGTGGGCAATTCGCCGTCGTCGGTCTCCGAGGCCGTGAAGAAACTGACGGCTCAGGGCCTGCTGACCCACGCGCGCTACGGTTCCATCACGCTGACCGACGCCGGAACCCGCGAGGCGGTGGCCATGGTGCGCCGGCACCGGCTGATCGAGACGTTTTTGGTGGAGTATCTGGACTACGGCTGGGACGAGGTGCACGACGAAGCCGAACACCTGGAGCACGCGGTCTCCGACAAGATGGTGAACGCCCTGGACCGGCGGCTGGGCTATCCCGTCCGGGATCCGCACGGTGATCCCATTCCGTCCCGGGACGGCAGTTTTCCGCCACTGGCCGCAATCCGGCTGAGCGCGTGCGACGCCGGCACGGAGGCCACGATTGCCCGGGTGTCGGACATCGACCCGGAGCTGCTGCGTTATCTTGCCGGGCTCGGACTGCATCTGGACGTGCGGGTGCGGGTGCTGCAGCGCCAGGCCTACGCCGGCACCCTGACGCTGGCAGCCAACGGAGAGCAGTTCGAACTGGGGCTCCCCGCCGCCCAATCCATCTGGGTGCTGCCCTCCCCCGCCGAGGCATAGCAGCCGCGATGGATTCCGCCCGGTTGCAGCTGTGGTGGCTTCCGGTCGGGGCGGGCGGCCACGTCGTGGTCCACACCAGCAGATGCTGGGAACTTTTCCATGCCCTGGTGAACCGCCGCCCGCCGCAGCCGCTGTTTCACAGCGCCCTTATCGTGGTGCTGGATGAGGTGGAGTACGTCATCGAAATGTCTCCGGTCTGGGGTCAGCACGACCCCTCGCGGGGTGTGGTGGTCACCGGACCCGTGGGCCTGCCGTTCCTGGGCCGCTCCCGGTTTTTCCGCTACGAGGTCCGCTGCTGGCCGCACGGAATCCTTCCCGACCGCCGGCATGCAGCCGGCAAGCCGGTCGAGTTCACCCTGACGGCCGACGCCGCGTCCGCCTTGCTGGACCGCGTGGCGGCGGTGCCGCCGCACACGTGGGGACGCGAGGTGTCCGGCTCCGCTGACATGTGGAATTCCAACTCGCTGTGTTCCTGGCTGCTGACGGGCGCCGGGGTCGACGCCGGCGCCCTCCATCCTCCCAACGGCGGCAGGGCGCCGGGGTGGGCCGCCGGCATTGCCGCTTTCCGGACCGGCCAAGCACCCGGACCGCGCTAACCTACGGCAGCAGCTGCAGGTCGAAAAAGACCTCGCGGTAGGTCGGCACATAGCCGAGACGCTCGTAGAGGCCCAGGGCACCGGAGGGGTTTTCAGTATCGACGCCCAGCCCGGCGCGCTCCATGCCCGAGGCCTTGTACCGGCGCATGGCCTCGCCGAGCATGGCCGGAGCGAGGCTCAGTCCCCGCCAGTTCCTGCGCACGCCCAGCAGTTCGGTGTAGCCCTCGGTGTAGCCGTGCCGGTTTCTGCCCTCGGGATCGTAGGAGGCGATGTTGTAGCCGGCGATTTCCCCCGCCGCGGTGTCCATCACCACGAAGGTCCAGTCCGGCCGGAAATGCGGATGTTCGACGTTGTGCTGCCAGCGTTCGACGTCGCGCTCCTCGCTGCCCCAATGGTCCCGGAACACTTCGTTGTGCGCCTGGCGCAGGGCCTCGGAAATGCCGGCGTTGAAGGTGACGTACTCCAGAGCCTGCGGCAGAGGAACGTCGGGGATCCCGTTCTCCAGCGGCCGGGTCATCTCGGTGAAGTAGCGCACCACCCGTGCTCCGGCAGCATGGAAGAGCGCCACGTGCGAGGCGTTGTCCTCTTCCGCCATGAACCGCAGCAGGCCGGTCTCGTGCCCGGTTTCCAACAGCCGCTCGCGGGCCCGCTGCTGCTGCCAGCGCAGCAGGGCGGTGCCGATCCCGCGCCTGCGCCACTGCGGGTCCACTCCCCCGGCACCGTGGATCTTGTCCGACCCCTCGGTCCGGACCAGGTACCCGTAGGCACGCGGAATCCCGTCCCGGTCCAGTCCCAGCAGGGTGTCCCGCGCCGGGTTGTCGGCGCTCGAAACCAGCGTGTGTTCCAGGTCGGCGCGCTGGTCCACGTAGCCCGGCTTGTCCACCGCGGCAATGCGCCGAATCAGCTCCAGCCAGCCGTCAAGGTCGTCTGCGGTGATCGCCCGCCAGCGCAGGCCGGTGGTGGGAGCTGGAATTTCAGGAGGCGCGGTAGTCATTTTTCCAGCTTAAGACACCGGGCCCGGGCGCTTCCTACGCCTGTGATCCGGCACACACGGGTTCACCCAGGGCCAGGGTCCGGTCACACCACGCGGCGTCGGCCGGATTGTGGGTCACGACAACCACTGATTTGCCGCGCAGCCCGACGGTGAGGTCGGCCATCAACTGCTCCCCCGCCTCCGCATCCAGGTGAGCGGTGGGTTCATCCAGCAGGACGACGTCGGCCTCCGTGAGGAGGGCGCGCGCGACGGCGAGCCGCTGGCGCTGGCCGCCGGAGAGGAAGTGCCCGCCGCCGCCCACACGGGTGTCCAGTCCGTCCGGAAGCCCGGACAGGAAGGGCCCCAGCCCGACGGCGACCAGCACCGCAGTCATTTCCGCGTCGCCGGGAGCCTGCCGGCGGTCGCGGGCCAGCAGCAGATTGCCGCGCAGAGTGGAGTCGAACAGGTGCGCCTCCTGCGGGCACCAGGCCATCCGCCGCGCGGCCGGAGGCAGATCGGCGGCAGGGATGCCGTTGATTCGGAAGGATCCTTCCTGCGGAACCAGGAACCCGAGCAGGACTCCAAGCAGAGTGGACTTTCCGCTGCCGGACGGTCCGGTGACTGCCAACCAGCTGCCGCGGTACAGATCCAGGTCCACGTCCTCGAAGACGGGACGGGTTTGGCCGGGATAGCTGTAGCTGATGCCGCGCAGCTCGACGGCATCCACGCTCCGGAGGTCCGCCTCCCGGTGTTCAGCGCCGGCGAAGGTGTCCGGTTCGGCGTCGAGTGCGTCCAGGGGCTCGACCTCGTTGGTGCCCAGGTCCGGCAGCACCTTGTCGCCCAGCGTCCGCCAGGCAGAGAACTGCTGGATGGATCCGTTGACGGCGATGAAGGCTTCAATCAGGGCCAACTGCATGAGCACGACGACGGCGGCCACGGTCGCGGGCGCCGACTCGGCCAGCGTGAGCATGTACAGCGCGCCGAGGGAGCAGGCCAGGGCCGTGAGGGCATTGGCAAGGCCCTGCGCCCAGGCACTGCGCCGGACCGCGGCCGAGGCCCGGGCATCAAGCTCCTGCTGCCGGGCAAAGACCGCTGGGGCACTGCTGTTGGCCTGCAGATCCGGAGCCGCGGAGAGCAGGCGGGCCATGGCGGCCATGGACCGGGACTGCAGCCGTACGGTGGCGGCGCGGGCTGCGGCGTCGGCGGCGTGGGCCAGCAGCGGGGCGGCAATCAGGCCCACCATGCAGACGCCGATCTGGGCGGGCAGCGCTTCGGGCAGCAGCAGGCCGGTGGCGATGCAGGCGGCCACGGCAGTGAAGAATCCGGTCAGCGGTGCGAAGACGACGCGCGGTGCGATGTCGCGCAGTTCGTCAACGTCCCCGACCAGCCGCTCCAGGGCGCCGCCCCCGCGGGCCAGCCGGCGCCAGCCCTCGGGTCGCTGCAGCAGCCCGTTCCACAGCCGGATGCGAATCGAGTTGGTGGCGCGGAAGACGGCGTCGTGCAGGCGCAGCCGCTCTAGGTACCGCAGGACGGACCGCCCGATGCCGAAGAACCGCACCCCGACAATCGCCGTGAGCAGCAGCAGGATCGGCGGCTGTTCGTGGGCGCGGACAATCAGCCAGCCGGACAGGGAGGTCAGGGCAACGGCAAAGAGCGTGGCGCCGGTGCCCAGGAACAGGGCCAGCAGGAACTGCCGGCTCCAGGGACGCAGGACCAACAGGTTCTTCCACAGCGGCTGGTGCACCGGATGGGTCCCGGTATCGGCCAGCTCGTCCCGCCAGCGGGCAGGCGCGGGCACGGCGTCGTGCGCGGAGCCGGCGGACCCGGCGAAACCGGCGGAACTGTCGCCGTCGGCGGTGGAGGTGGCGGTGGCTGACCGGGCTCCAGTGCCGGCACCGGAGCCACCCGCGAGGGGGGAAGCCGCCGGCCCGTCCGGAAGGTCCGCCGCGCCCACCGGAATTCGGCGGTCGGCGATGGAGGCGGCGGCGGAGTCGTGGGCCACCAGCAGCACGGTCACGGAGCCGCGCAGGCGCTCGAGGGCACGGATCACGGCGGCTGCGCTGCGGGCGTCCAGGTGCGCGGTGGGCTCGTCGGCGAGCAGCAGGCGCACCTGAGGCTGGCAGGCGATCCGGGCCAGGGCACGGGCGACGGCGACGCGGCGCTGCTCGCCCGGGCTGAGGTCGGCGGTGGGGGTGTCCAGCAGGTGCAGGGAGTCGATCGCGGCCAGGGCCTCAACGGCTGCCCGCCGTCCCTCGTCCGCAGTTCCGAGCCCCGAGTAGAGGGCGATCTCTGCTGTCGCGGTGTCCTCCACCAGCACGGGATGCTGGGGAATCCAGGCGATGCCGGCGCGGTCCACGCCGCTGACGGTGCCCTCGAGCGTGGTGTCACCGCCGCTGCGGCGCAGCCCGGCAAGTGCCTCCAGCACTGAGGTTTTGCCGGTGCCGCTGGGCCCGGTCAGGGCAGCGATGCTGCCGGCGGGCACGGTGAAGCTGAGGTTCCATACGGCCGGCCGGGGCCGGCCGGCGTACCGGATGGTCAGCCCGGCAACGGTCAGGCCCGCTCCGGGAGCGGCAGCCGCGGCGGCGTGCTCGGGCACCAGCGGCACGGCGGCGGGAGCCTCCAGGACGGCGTTGGTGCGGTTGAGCGCTTCGAGGCCGTCCTCGCTGGCATGGTGGGCGGTGCCGAGGTCGCGCAGCGGCTGATAGCACTCCGGTGCCAGGATCAGCACCAGCAGGCCCAGTTCCAGCGACATGGATCCGTTGACCAGGCGCACGCCGATCACCACGGCCACGAGTGCCACGGAAATGGTGGCAATCAGTTCCAGCGCCAGGGAGGACAGGAACGCCACCCGCAGGGTTTCCAGCGTGCGGACGCGGTAGCGGTCGGCGACGTCGCGCAGCGCGCGGGTCTGGGCCCGGGCGCGGCCCAGGCCCACCAGAACCGGCAGGCCCTTGGCCAGCTCCAGCATGTTGTCGGAGAGCCGGTTGAGCGCGTCGACGGCGGCTGCGGTCTTGTCGCCGGTGTGCAGGCCGATCAGGATCATGAAGACCGGAATCAGCGGCACGGTCAGGACCACCACGAGCGCGCTGAGCCAGTCGGCGGACAGAATGCGCAGCCCCACCAGCAGCGGTACGACGGCGCACGTCACCAGGGCGGGCAGGTACTTGGCGTAGTAGTTGTCCAGGCCGTCCAGGCCGCGGGTGATCAGGACGCTCAGCGCGCCGCTGCCCATCCCCGGTACGTTCCCGCCGTCGTCGAGCGCGCGGGAGGTGAGGGAAGCGCGCAGCTCCTCCTTGACCCCTGCCGCGGCCCGCTGGGACACGGTCTCGGTGCCCCAGACCGCGAGGGAGCGCAGCACCGCGCCGGCGACGCCGTTGGCCAGCACCCAGCGCCAGTCCGGCCCGCCGGCGGCCAGCCCGGCCACGCCCGCGGCAATGCCGGTGGCGAGCAGCACCAGGCCGGCCGCCTTGACGGCAGCCAGCAGCCCCAGGAGATACAGCGCCCGCCGGCTGGCGGCGCTGACCGGAAGCACCGGTTTCACTGGGCATTCACCGTGTGGGCAGCCGGGATCGCCTCAGCCGTGATGCGCTTGCGGAACACCCAGTAGGTCCAGCCCTGGTAGAGCACCACCAGGGGCAGTCCGAAGAGCGACACCCAGGAGATCACGGTCAGCGTGTAATCAGAGGACGAGGCGTTGTCGACGGTCAGGTTCCAGGCCGGATCCAGCGTCGAGGGCAGGACATTCGGGTAGAGCGAGGCGAAGATCGTGAACACGCCCGCCACCAGGAACAGGCCCATGTAGATGAAGCTCCAGCCGTCCCGGGTGCGGCGGGCCATTGTCCAGGACAGCACCACGGCGACCACGGCAATGACCAGTGGAATCAGGGTCAGGGCCTTGCCGTTCTGCATCTGCACCACAATCGCCCAGACCGCCATGGGCAGCACGCCCAGCGGCAGCCAGCGCACGACGGCGCGGCGGGCCCGCACCTCGATGTCGCCGCGGGTCTTCAGGGCCAGGAACACGCAGGCGTGGACCAGGCAGAACGCCACGACGGCCAGGCCACCCAGCACCGCGTAGCCGTTGAACCAGGCAAACGCTCCGCCGAGCCGGTCGCCGTTCGCGTTCAGCGGCAGGCCGGTGGTGGTCAGCGCCAGGGCGGCGCCGACGCCGAAGGCGGAGACGAAGGAGCCCAGGGCCATGCCCCAGTCCCAGCGGCTGCGCCACCGGTCATCGTTGTGCTTGCCGCGGTATTCGATGGACACGGCCCGGAAAATCAGGCCGAGCAGGACAAAGACCAGCGGAATGTAGAGCGCCGAAAAAAGCGCGGCGTACCAGAGCGGGAAGGTGGCAAAGGTCATGGCTCCGGCGGTGATGAGCCACACTTCGTTGCCGTCCCAGACCGGGCCGATGGTGTTGAGCATGACCCGGCGGTCCTTCTCGCTGCGGCCCATGAGCTTCATGAGCATGCCGACACCGAGGTCGAATCCCTCCAGGAAGAGGTATCCGGTCCACAGGAAGGCCAGGACGATGAACCATAGGGTGGGTAGCGAGATCACTTCTGTGCTCCAGACTGCTGAGTGGGCAAAGCCGGGTTAGTACGCAAAGCCGAGGACGTCGTCGGGCTGCTTGGTCCTGCCGCCGGAGGATCCGCCGGGGCCGTCGCTGCCGGTTCCGTCGTCGCTGCCGGCCGAGTCCAGGCCGCCGGAAGAGCCGCCGTCGTTTCCGTGCAGGAGTTCGGGCATGGCCGAGGGCACGCCGCCGCGGGTGTACTTGAACAGCAGCCTCACTTCCACGATGAGCAGCGCCAGGTAGACGACCACGAACGCGCAGAGCGAGAAGATCAGCTCCGCCCGGGACACCCCGGGTGACACGGCGGCTGCGGTGAACATGAACACCTGGTCGATGCCGGTGAAGCTCGGGTTGGGCGCCACGACAAAGGGCTGGCGGCCCATCTCCGTGAAGATCCAGCCGGCGCTGTTGGCGCCGAAGGGGGCCAGGATGCCGAAGACCGCCAGGCGCATGAGCCACCTGGGCTGCGGCACGGTCCCCTTGCGGGTCATCCAGAGGGCAGCCGCTGCCGCTGCCGCGGCGATGCCGCCGAAGCCGATCATGAGCCGGAAGCCCCAGTAGGTCACTGACATGACCGGCAGGTAATCGACCTCGGTGCCGGCCTGTTCCCCGTACTTGGGGTCATCCGGGATGTGGGTGCCGTACGCCTCCTGGTACTCCGGGATCAGGGTGTTGACACCCTTGACGTTGGTGGTGAAGTCCCCGTTCGCCAGGAAGGAGAGCACACCGGGAACCTCGATCACGGCGGTGACGTCATCGCAGTTTTCCGCTCCGACGTCGCCGATGGAGAGGATCGAGAATGACGTGCCGTCGTGGCAGGCCGCTTCCGCGGCTGCCATCTTCATGGGCTGCTGGTCAAACATCAGCTTGCCCTGCAGGTCACCGGTGACGGCGGTGCCGGCGAAGGACACCATGGCAATCACGGCGCCGATGCGCAGGGACTTGATCCAGACGCTGTGGTCGGTTGTGTCGCGGCCGGTTTCCGGGCGCGAACCGATGGTCACGCTGCCGTCCTCGTTGACGGTGTCGATGCCGTCCCTGCGCCGCTTCCAGAGGTGGAACCAGGCGATGCCCAGCAGGAAGCCGCCGGCCACGGACAGGGCGGCGGTGATCTGGTGCGGGAAGGCCACAAGCAGGGTGTTGTTGGTCAGCACCGCCCAGATGTCGTTCAGGACCGGCCGGCCGTCCACCATTTCAACGCCGACGGGGTGCTGCATCCAGGAGTTGGCGGCCAGGATGAAGTAGGCCGAGAGCACCGAGGCCAGCGTCGCGATCCAGATGGAGGCGAGGTGGATTTTCTTCGGCAACCGGTTCCAGCCAAAGATCCACAGGCCGAGGAATACTGATTCGGTGAAGAACGCCAGGAGTGCTTCCAGGGCCAGCGGGGCGCCGAAGACGTCTCCGACGAAGCGGCTGTATTCGCTCCAGGCCATGCCGAACTGGAACTCCTGCACCAACCCGGTGGCCACGCCCATGATGAAGTTGATCAGGAAGAGCTTGCCCCAAAACTTGGTCATCCGCAGGTATTCGTCTTTCCCCGTGCGGACCCACATAGTCTGCAGAGTGGCGACCACCAGCCCCAGGCCGATGGTCAGCGGCACCATGAGGAAGTGGTAGACGGTGGTGATGCCGAACTGCCAGCGGGCAATGTCGAGTGCTTCCAAGGGAGGTTTCCTTTAGTCGAACCAGGAGTTCTACAGAGCGTAGAAGATCATTCCGCTGTCGATCCTAGAACACTTCCGAAATGTTTTCTACGTGACGTAGAACCATGGCCGAAAACCCTGTACATTTAGAGGCACCACACCTCCTCGGCGCCGGGTCCGCAGTGCTGCAGCTGATACCTGAGCCCAGCGGCCCCGCGGCGAACAGTGGAGGGTTTTTTGATTTAAAGGACGGGATGTAAATGGCTACCCTGGGCGAGCTGGAACGGGCAACGATGGACCTCCTGTGGGAGTCTCCGGAGGCAGCCAGCGCAAACGAACTGCGCGAAAAACTGGCCGAGGTCAATCCCGAGGCAGGCACGGGCACCGGCAAGGGGCTGGCGGTAACGACCATCCTGACGGTGCTCTCACGGCTGGAAAAGAAGGGCCTGGTGGTACGGGAGCGGAACATCCGTCCGCACCGCTACCGCGCCATCACGTCAAAGGCCGAGCACACGGCCGAACTGATGCACGAAGTCCTCGGCTCGGTGAGTGACCGGGAAGCCGTCCTGGCCCGGTTCATCGGCTCCGTCTCGGTCACTGAGGCCGAGACGCTGCGCCGGCTTCTCGGCGGCAACTGATCCGGTAGCGGCAGCCACTTCGCACCGCGGTGTTTTGGGCCTCGTATTGCCTCGCTGCGCTGGCCCTCGTGCTGGCGTGGCCGGTTCCCATTGCCCTGTCCCGGGCCAAATGGCCCGCCCGCGCCCCTTTCACGGCCATGGTGCTTTGGCAGGCGATTGCGCTGGCCGGCGGTCTGTCGATGATCGGAGCGATGCTCACCTGGGGCCTTGAGCCCATTGGGGATAATCTCATCTCCGCCCTGGGCGGGCTGTGGAACATCCTGCTGGCCCGCGCGCCGGCCACCACACTCGGCCTGGTGCACGTCTTCGCCCTGAGCGCCGCCCTGCTGCTGAGCGCCCATCTGATTTTTACCCTGCTGCTGACCTATTACCGGATCCGGCGCGGCCGCAACCGGCACCGCGACATGCTTACGCTGCTGAGTTCGCCGTCCGCCACCCGGCCCGCCACCGTGGTCATCAACCATCCCACCCCGGTGGCCTACTGCCTTCCGGGCGGGGCGCGTTCCGTCACCGTCCTCTCGGACGGACTGTTGGAGATGCTCTCGGACGAGGAACTCTCGGCGGTCCTCATTCACGAGAAAGCCCACCTGTCCCAGCACCACCACCTGCTGCTCTGGGCTTTCGCAGCGTGGCGCGCCGCGCTGCCGTGGCTGCCGACCTCCCAGCTGGCCCAGCAGTCGGTCAACGAGCTGATCGAAATGCTGGCCGACGACGAGGCCCTGCGTGCCGTTCCGCCCGAGACACTGGTCCGGGCCGTGGCGATCGTGGGAACCGGCGCGCAGCCCGAAGGAAGACTGCACGCTGAACCCCGGGGCGCTCCCCTGCTGGCCAGCCCGGACGAGCAGGAACAGCTGGGCACCGTCCGGCGGCTCAGCCGGCTGCTGACACCCCTGCCGCCGCTGCCGGCCTGGCAGCGCACTGCCGCGCTTGTCCTTTCCGGACTGCTGCTGGCCGTTCCCACGGCACTGCTGGTGGCCCCGGGAATGCTCTAGGCGCCGGGAATGCCCTAGGCGTCGATGCGGTCGCGGTCCAGCATGGCCGCACCGGCCACGATGAAGTCCTTGCGCGGAGCCACGTCACTGCCCATCAGCAGCTCGAAGGCGCGTTCGGCGTCGGCCGCCTGGTCAATGCGCACCCGGCGCAGCGTGCGGTGCCGCGGATCCATGGTGGTCTCGGCCAGCTGGTCAGCATCCATTTCACCCAGGCCCTTGTACCGCTGGATCGGCTCCTTGTAGTTCTTGCCGTCCTTCCGCAGCTTGGCCAGCAGCGTGTGCAGTTCCTTCTCGCTGTAGGTGTAGATCATTTCATTGGCCTTTGAGCCGTGGTGGATGACCTCCACCCGATGCAGCGGAGGAACGGCGGCGTAGACCCGTCCGGCCTCGACCAGCGGCCGCATGTAGCGGAAGAACAGCGTGAGCAGCAGGGTTCGGATGTGGGCGCCGTCGACGTCGGCGTCGGTCATGAAAATGACCTTGCCGTACCGCGCCGCGTCGAGCTGGAAGCTGCGGCCGGACCCGGCACCGACCACCTGGATCAGGGCCGCGCACTCGGCGTTGGAGAGCATGTCCGCAACCGAGGCCTTCTGCACGTTCAGGATCTTGCCGCGGATCGGCAGCAGCGCCTGGTAATCGGAGGAGCGTGCCAGCTTGGCCGTGCCGAGCGCACTGTCCCCCTCGACGATGAACAGTTCAGAGCGTTCGTTGTCGTCGATCCGGCAGTCCGCCAGCTTGGCGGGCATGGATGACGTTTCCAGCGCGTTTTTCCGGCGCTGGGTCTCCTTGTGCACGCGGGCTGAGATGCGTGACTTCATCTCCGAAACGACCTTTTCCAGCAGCAGCGCCGACTGGGTCTTGTCGCTGCGGGCGCTGGAGTTCAGCCGGGCGGTGATCTCCTTGTCAACAACCTTTGCGACGATGGCCCGCACAGCCGAGGTGCCAAGGATTTCCTTGGTCTGGCCTTCGAACTGCGGCTCGGCCAGCCGGACGGTCAGGACGGCGGTCAGCCCGGCGAAGACATCGTCCTTTTCGATCTTGTCGGAGCCGGCCTTGAGCTTGCGTGCGTTAGCCTCGATCACCTTGCGGAACGTCTTGAGCAGGGCCTGTTCGAAGCCTGCCTGATGCGTGCCGCCCTTGGGTGTGGCGATGATGTTAACAAAGCTGCGAATGTTCGTTTCGTAGCCGATGCCCCAGCGCAGCGCAATGTCGACTTCGCACTCACGCTCGACCTCGGCGATTTTGCTGTGGCCGGAATCATCCAGCACAGGAACGGATTCCTTGAACTTGCCGCTGCCCTGCAGCCGCCAGATGTCCGTGACAGCGGCGTCAGCGGACAGGAAGTCGACAAATTCGGTGATGCCGCCGTCGTGCTGGAACACCTCCTCGATGGGTCCGGCTTCGCCCGGGGTGCCCGGCAGCCGGCGCTCGTCACGCAGGGTAATGCGCAGCCCGGGAACCAAGAAGGAGGTCTGGCGGGCGCGGGCCTGCAGCTCCGTGTAGGAGAACTTGGCGTCGGGCGTGAAGATCTGCCGGTCCGCCCAGTAGCGGATCCGGGTGCCGGTCACCCCGCGCTTGGCCTTTCCGACAACCTCCAGCCGGGAGCTTTCCAGGAAGGGGGAGAACTTGGCGTCGGGGCTCGGCGTCTTGCCCGTATCGGCGAAATGGCCGGGCTCGCCCCGCCGGAAGTTCATCTGGTACGTCTTGCCGGCCCGGTCCACCTGGACGTCAAGGCGCGAGGACAGCGCGTTGACCACGGAGGCGCCGACACCGTGCAGGCCGCCGGATGCCGCGTAGGAGCCGCCGCCGAACTTCCCTCCGGCATGCAGCTTTGTAAAGACCACCTCGACGCCCGTGAGCCCGGTCTTGGGCTCGATGTCCACGGGAATGCCGCGGCCGTCGTCGTGGATCTCCACGGAGCCGTCCGGATGCAGGATGACTTTGATGCTCTGCCCGTACCCGGCCAGGGCCTCGTCGACTGAGTTGTCGATGATCTCCCACAGGCAGTGCATGAGCCCGCGGGAGTCCGTGGAGCCGATATACATGCCCGGACGCTTGCGGACGGCTTCGAGCCCTTCCAGGACGGAAAGGTGGCGGGCGTTGTACTCAGTGTTCGGGGGCGCCACGTGTTTGAAACTCCTCAGGCGTTGGGACCGTTGGCCGGCGGATCGCCGACTAGCTGTGCCCGGCCGGAACCGGACTACTTCCAAGGTTAAGGCCCACCGGTGACACTGCCTGCCAGCGACTCAGCAGCGGTGAATTACCTCACAACAGAACACCCGATTGGTACGCGCAGAGCGAAAGGCGCTCCCGGGTGCGAAGACTGGGTGCGCAAAGATGGTTATATGAAGTATCAACACCCTTAGGAGGCTTTCATGACAGCAGCAGTAGCTACTCGTGAATTGAACACGCTGGACCGCTGCGACCGCTGCGGCGCGCAGGCGTACGTACGTGCGGTACTGGAATCCTCGGGTGGGGAGTTGCTCTTCTGCGGCCACCATGCACGGGCAGTGGAGGCAAACCTCCGCCCCCTGACGTCGGAATGGCAGGACGAAACGTCCCGCCTGACGGCGAAGACGGAATCCGTCTCCGCAGACTAGCGCCGCACCTGCGGTCCGCCCGGACAACCCGGGCGCCGCTTACAGCTTGAAAAGGTTCCTTCCGCTGAGCGGAAGGAACCTTTTTCTTGTCCGGGGGCGGTCCGGTCCCGGGTGGCCGGCACCGTGCCGCCGGACCAGGGGCCGGCTTAACCCAGAACGCCTCCGACCCGCAGCAGCGGATCGGAGGCGTTCAGCGGACTTCGCAGCGGCGCGGGCACCGCCCGGGTTTAGTCCAGGTAGTCGCGCAGAACCTGCGAGCGTGACGGATGGCGCAGTTTGGACATGGTCTTGGACTCAATCTGGCGGATCCGCTCACGGGTAACCCCGTAAACCTTTCCGATCTCGTCCAGTGTCTTGGGCTGGCCGTCGGTCAGGCCGAAGCGCATCGCCACCACGCCGGCTTCACGCTCGGAGAGAGTGTCCAGCACCGAGTGCAGCTGCTCCTGCAGCAGGGTGAAGCTCACGGCATCAGCCGGAACCACGGCCTCGGAGTCCTCAATGAGGTCACCGAATTCGGAGTCGCCGTCTTCACCGAGCGGCGTGTGCAGGGAGATCGGCTCGCGGCCGTACTTCTGCACTTCCACAACCTTTTCAGGGGTCATGTCCAGCTCGAGGGCCAGTTCTTCCGGCGCGGGCTCGCGGCCCAGGTCCTGAAGCATCTGGCGCTGCACGCGGGCCAGCTTGTTGATGACCTCGACCATGTGCACCGGGATGCGAATGGTGCGGGCCTGGTCGGCCATCGCGCGGGTAATGGCCTGGCGGATCCACCAGGTGGCGTACGTGGAGAACTTGAAGCCCTTGGTGTAGTCGAACTTCTCGACTGCGCGGATCAGGCCCAGGTTTCCTTCCTGGATGAGGTCCAGGAACAGCATGCCGCGGCCGGTGTAGCGCTTGGCCAGCGAGACCACGAGCCGGAGGTTGGCCTCCAGCAGGTGATTCTTGGCGCGCTTTCCGTCATGGACGATAAACTCCAGCTCGCGCTTGAGCTTGGGGTCCATATTCGGATCGGCTGCGAGCTTCTCTTCGGCGAACAGGCCGGCTTCGATGCGCAGGGCAAGATCAACTTCCTGCTCTGCGTTCAGCAGGGCAACCTTGCCGATCTGCTTCAGGTAGTCCTTGACCGGGTCCGCGGTGGCACCGGCTGAGACGACCTGCTGGGCAGGGGCGTCGTCGTCGTCGGCATCGGAGTAGACAAACCCGGAACCGGTCGGCGCTGCCTCCGGTGCGTCTGCCGGGTCAAGCTCCGGCTCGGCGGGATCGGAGTCGCTTGTCTGCTGCTCATCCTCTTCCGCAGCTGCTGCGGCCTTGGCCGACTTGGCTGATTTGGCGGCGGTCTTGCGGCCGGCTGCAGTGGTACCTGACTTGGCAGCGGCAGGCTTGCGCACTGCGGCCTTGCGGACGGTCTTCACCGCGGTCTTTTCGCCGGCAGCGGGTTCGATCGGAGCCGAAGCTTCGTCTGCGGCAGTGCGCTTGCTTGCAGTGTCAGTCTCTTCGACTGCAGTTGTCTTTCTCGGCGACACAGAAAACCTTTCATACGGCGGGCTGTGGAATCGCCATTGGGGGCAACACCACTATGACCCTGTCAAGTCCGTGCTTGAATTCAAGCGATCCCGTCTGCAGCGGTGTCCTTGGTAGAACACTCACGCAACGGTTTCTGTTCCCCCTGCACAAACGGCAAAAGGCCCAAAAGCGATACTTGATACACGAACCCGACCGGGTCTCGGTTCCCATTGTCTCACGATTTCCTGCCGCTGCCAGCACTGCTGCGGCGATCATCGGCGCCGAGACCGGTGTTGCCGCCGCTATCAGAGCCGCCGGTGAAGCGCCGCCCGCAGACCCTGATCGGCTCAGCTGCGGGCGGTTCCGGGATGCGGCGCCGGCGGCGACCGCCAAGCGGTACCTGCCTGCCGGGCCCACAGCGGGAACATGCCGGTGGTCAGGAGGTCTTCCAGCAGTTCCGCCAGGCGGTATCCCGGATACGATGTCAGGCAGCGGGTCAGATGCACCTGGGCCCGGGAGCCCCTCCCCCTGGCCCATTCGATCCAGGCCAGCAGGCTGAGCAGGGCGGCGGCAGCTTCGCCGTCGGCGTCGGCCGCTTCCCCAGGGTCTCCTGCCGTGGCCGCGAGCAGTTCGGCGAAGACCGCAAAGGCCGCATCCATGCCGGTCCAATCCGGAAGCCCGGAATACTGGCCAATAAGCACCTCGCGGAAGTCCCGTTCCGGGTCGGAAACCGCTCCCGGCCGGGACCGGAAGGGAGATCTCCGATTGGCTGCGCGGACGGTGCCGGAGCCGGTCCGCGGAACTCTTTCGGGAGCCGGCCAGGCGGTCTCGCCGGTGCCCGGCGGCAGCACAGGCCGGTTGTCATCCGTCGACAACAGATTGCACGCCTCGGCGCCTTCCAGCGCCCGGCCGTACCCCAGGGCTGCCATTACCAGGAGCGTGTCCCGCACCGGCCGGGCGCGCAGGCTGGCCAGCAGGAAGCCGGCGGCCTCGGGGTCGGCGCGCAACTGGGGACAGCCCCGCTCCGGGACGGCCTGCTCCGTGCCCGTGCCGGCCGCAGCGGCGAAAAACGCATTCCACACGGCCAGGGTGCCGGCGAACTGCGCACGCCGGCACCAGCGGGTCCGCAGCCGGCGCACATAGGCGGACCGGTGCAGCGCCGCATCATCGCTGTTCGCCCAGGCCGGCGGCAGGTCCAGGCTGACCGCTTCATCCAGCGAACGGGCGTAGGCACTGCCCCGGTACACCATTTCGGCGCTGAGGGTGCTGTCGGCGATCAGGCCAAGGGAATGGCCGGGCCAGGGACAGCAGCTGCTGTCGGTGCAGAAATACTCGCGCCAGGCATGCGCGGAGACCAGCCAGCCATCCCGGATGGGCAGGCCCGCCTCTGCGAGGTGTTCGCCAAGCTCGGTGACGAGCGTGCAGTACGGCGGAACCTCCGGCTGCTGCCAGGCCAGATTCGTGTACAGGGCCATCAGCACGCCGTTGGCAGCTCGGTCGGAGCGCAGAAGCTCCGTTACCCGGGCCGCGAAATCGGTGTGGTTCAGGCCGGCAGGAGGCAGGTCCAGCCGCAGCGTTGCGCCGAGCCGAGCGGAGTCCATGGTCATGAGGACCATCGACTCCTGCGGGACGAAGCCGAGGCTGTGGGGTATGAAGGCCAGGATGTCCACGGGTCCGCTGACCGGAAACGGTTCCTGGGGGCGCCGGCCGGTGGGAATTTTCGTCATGGCTCGAGCTTCGCGGCCGGGACGGCGTCCGGCGAGTGGATCGGAGGCTGCTGTGGACAGAAACCGGCCGTCCAGTCGGCCGGCCCCGCCCGTGGAGGAACAGTCGCGTCGTTATTCGCGGCCGGGATCCGGTTCCCGGCGCTCCTGCCGGGACTTCCTCGCAGCCTGTTTGGCCTGCCGCTCCCGGGCGATTGCCGCCCGCAGCGGCGGAAGCCGGACGCCGTCGTCGGCCATGCGTGCCCGGACCCGCCCCCTGGTGCGGAGAATCCCGGCGACGCCCACGGCCATCACGGCAAATTGGACGGCAAGCGCAATCCGGAAGGAGTCCAGCGCGTACAGGTCTCCCCCGGAGAAACCGGTGGCGTCCAGGACGTCCAGCACCACGCCGATCAGGTACATGGACACCAGTGAGGCGATGAAGCCGCCGATGTTCACGATCCCGGTGGCGGTGCCCAGCCGGTGGCCTGGATTGTAGGTGCGGGCGAAATCGAAGCCGATCATCGATCCCGGGCCGCCCACCGCCAGCACTGCCACGAGCACGGCGAGCAGCCACAGCGGCGCGGGCCCCGGATACAGCAGCACGGCCAGCCAGGCGCAGGCCATCGCCGCGGCGATCAGCAGCACCATGGTGGACCGGCGCAGCGGATGGCGCCCCACCCAGGAACCGAGCCACGGCCCGCAGATGACGGCCACCACGACAAAGAGCGTCATCAGCGCCGAAGCCCAGGAGGATTCCACGCCCTCCGCGCTGACCAGATACGGGAAGCCCCACATCATGACAAAAACGGTGCCGGGGAATTGGATGGTGAAGTGCGTCCACATGCCCAGCCGCGTTCCGGGCTGGCGCCAGGCCTCGGCCAGCGAGGTGGCGGTTTGGCGCAGCGGCAGCACCGGGGGCGCCTCCGAGCCGGCCGGTCGGTTGCGGACAAAGACCAGGGTGAGCACCAGGATCAGGACGGAGAGGGACGCGGCGGAGACAAAGGCCGTGTTCCAGCCGAAGCGGTGCAGGACAAAGGCAAAGGGCACGGCGCTGACGATCTGGCCGAGCTGGCCGATGATTCCGGTCCATTGGGTCAGGACGGGAATGTGCCGGCCGCTGAACCAGACCGGGAGCAGGCGCAGGACACTGATGAAGGTGAGGGCGTCGCCGGCACCGACCAGGGAACGGCCCAGGATGCCGCCGCCCACCGAGTCGGCAGTGGCCAGCTGCAGCTGGCCGGCCACCATCAGGGCGGCGCCGCCGGCAATCAGCAGGCGCGGACCGAACCGGTCCACGAGCACCCCCACCGGAATCTGCAGGCCGGCATAAACCAGCAGTTGCACCACGGTGAAAACGGAAAGGATGGAAGCTGTGGCGTCAAAGCGTGCCGTGGCCTCCAGCCCGGCCACGCCGAAGGTGGTGCGCTGCGTCACCGCAGCCAGGTAGGCGAGGACGCTGATGCCCCAGACCAGCCAGGCGCGGGAACTGTTCACAGCCGCACCTCCGGACGGCTACTCCCGAGGATGATCCTGCGGTGCCGGCCCGGACCCGCGGTCCGGTTGTCCCGAAGTGTTCTTCTTTCCACCGGTTTCTGCGTCCTCCGTTGAGTTTTCGTGATTCTCCGGCCACAGCGCCTCGGATTCCTCCTCCGCCTGCGGACTGGCCAAGTACGCTTCGACGGCGGCGCCGAGTTCCTCGGCGTTCGCGAGCTCGTCATTGTCCTTCACGAGCAGGGAACGGCGCACGCTGCTGTCCGTGTACTCGTCGTAGCGCTTTTCCAAGGTGGCCACGACTCCCTTGACTTCGGCCGAGGCCTCCACCTGTTCGGCGATCTGGCGTTCCACGTCGCGGCCGGCTTCACGCAGGCGGTCGGTGGGCAGCACCAGCGAAGCCGCAGCACCCAGGTATTCCAGCCCGGCCACGGCGGCCGGCGGGAACTCGGCTTCGGCGAGATAGTGCGGCACGTGCATGGCATGGCCGACGACGTCGATCCCGGCCTGCGTCAGCCGAAGTTCCAGGATGTGCCCCACGGCTGCCTGGATCTGCGCGTTGGGCCGCCAGGAGCTGATGCCCGCCATGAGGTCCGGGCGGTTGCCGTGGACGGTCACGCCCACGGGCCTGGTGTGCGGCACCGGCATCGGAATCGAGTGGATCCAGCTCACCTGCTGCACGCCGAAGGTCTTCGCCAGATGCACGACGGCTGCGGTGAACCGTTCCCACTGCACGTCAGGTTCGAAACCGGTCAGGAAGAGAAACGGCTCACCCAAACCGTCATAGAGCCGGTACAGGTTCAGCAGCGGCGGTTCGTAGTCCGCGAGGTGGTCCTCCACGAAGGAGATCTGCGGGCGGCGGGCGCGGTAGTCGATGAGCTGGTCGGTGTCGAAGGACGCCACCAGGTCGTGATCGAGCGTTTCCAGCAGCTCGTCGCGGATCTGGGAGACCACGTGGCCGGCCTCGGCAAAGCCGGTAAAGCCCACCAGAAGCTGCAACCCGTGCAGGCCGGCGTCGTCGGCCACTTCCGGATTGAGATTAAACAGGGTCAGCGGATCAAGCATGTCTTCCCCTTCTGTGCTTCCATGTGCTTCGGTCTCCCGAGGTTTGCGAATGTCCGCGGCGGTGCTGCAAGGAAACTTCTCCAAGAGGAAAACTTCCGATCCCAGCAGAGCGCAGGTACAGCGCGGGCTGCGCTGATTACTCAAGGGTAAACGCCGCCGCCCCCGCGTTTCATTCCCGTCCGCCAAGGGCACACTGCCGCTTAGCAAACCCCCGGGGCGCGGGCAAGAGACTACGATCTGTACAGAGGAGCCGTGCCGGCACTATGCGGGACGCGGGAGAACGCGGCACCAGTCAACAATTCGTGCATAACGTAAGGATGAAACTTCGTGGTCAAAACGAACGAGCCAAATCTGTCGGTGATCTCCCGGGACGTTTCCAAAGTCCCGGCCCAGGCATTGGTGGTAGGGATTGGCCAGACCTCCGGCGGCCCCGTTCTGATCGACAGCCCGCTGAGCCCCAAGGCGGCATCCGCCCTGGCCGCGTCGCTGCCCCTTCTCGGCGTCACCGGTGCCGCCGACGAGGTCCACCGCCTGCCCGGGCTGCCCGAGCTGGAGGCCCAGATGCTGGTCCTGGCCGGGGTCGGCAAGGTCACCGCCGGAGTTCCGCTCAGCGAAGAGGCGCTGCGCCGGGCGGCCGGATCCGCCGTCCGCCAGCTCGCCGGCACCGAATCCGTGGCCCTGGCCCTGCCGGCCGCCACCGTGGCCGACGCCGCCGCCGTCGCCGAGGGCGCGCTCTTCGGCGCCTACAGCTACAGCGAGCACCGCACGGACAAGGGCGCCGCCGTCAAGGAGCCGGTGCGCAGCATCATCGTCCTCACTCCGGCCGCCGACGAGAAGGCACTCAAGCCGGCGCTGGAACGCGCCCGCATCCTGGGCCGCGCCGTCAACGCCACCCGGACCCTGGTCAACCAGCCCCCGAGCCACCTGTACCCCGAGACGTTCGCCGCCGCCGCCAAGGACCTGGCCAAGCCGCTCTCGGCCAAGGTCAAGGTCACGGTGATGGATGAGAAGAAGCTCGAGCGCGACGGCTTCGGCGGGCTGATGGGCGTCGGCAAGGGCTCCTCCCGGCCGCCGCGCATGGTCAAGCTCGAATACGCACCGCAGCGCGCCAAGGCCAAGCTGGCACTGGTGGGCAAGGGCATCACCTTCGATTCCGGCGGACTCTCCCTGAAGCCGGCCGCCGGCATGCAGACCATGAAGTGCGACATGGGCGGCGCCGCCGTAGTCCTGAATGCCCTGCTGGCCATCGCCGAACTGGGACTGCCGGTCAAGGTCACCGCCTGGCTGTGCCTGGCCGAGAACATGCCCTCGGGCACCGCCCAGCGCCCCGGCGATGTCATGACGACGTACGGCGGACGCACCGTGGAGGTGCTGAACACCGATGCCGAAGGCCGCCTGGTCATGGCCGACGGCCTGGTCGCCGCCTCCGAGGAGGCGCCGGACGTCCTGATCGACGTCGCCACCCTCACCGGTGCGCAGATGATCGCTCTGGGCAACCGGGTCTCGGCCGTCATGGGCGAGGAAGGAGTGCGCGACGCCGTGAAGGCCGCAGCGGACCGCGCCGGAGAACTGTTCTGGCCGATGCCCATCCCCGAAGAACTGCGCGCGAGCCTGGATTCCTCGGTGGCGGACATCGCCAACCACGGTGAGCGGTTCGGCGGCATGATGACCGCCGCCAGCTTCCTGCGCGAATTTGTCGGCGAGGTCGACGGCGTGAAGATTCCCTGGGCCCACTTGGACATCGCGGGCCCGGCCTTCAACGAAGGATCCCCCTACGGCTACACGCCCAAGGAGGGCACCGGCGTCGCGGTCCGCACACTCGTGGCCTACGCGGAAGACGTAGTCTCCCGCTCCGCCTAAGCCGCACCCATATAGCACCGGCCCCGCTCAGGGGCCGCCAGGAATGACTGTTGTGACTGGTGTTTCTCATTACACTTCCCGCCGGCGGGCCTGCATCGAGTGGATGGAGCCCTGCCGGCGGGATAGTGTGAGAGACAATCACGACCGCCCAAATCACTAAAACGACGCGCCCATGTGCGTCACCGATTACGCGAGGGAGCGTTCAAGTGGCCGAAAAGGCAACTGCGCAAGAATTCGACATCCTGATCCTCGGAGGAGGAAGCGGCGGCTACGCCGCCGCCCTTCGCTCCGTGGAGCTGGGTTTCTCAGTAGGACTCATCGAAAAGGGAAAGCTGGGCGGCACCTGCCTGCACAACGGCTGCATCCCCACCAAGGCGCTGCTGCATTCGGCTGAAGTCGCCGAAAACGCCAAGACCGCTTCGAAGTACGGCGTCAAGGCCACCTTCGATTCCGTGGACATGGTGGCGGTGAACTCCTACAAGGACAACATCATTGCGGGCAAGTTCCGCGGCCTGCAGGGCCTGATCAAGTCCAAGGGCATCACTGTCATCGAGGGTGAAGGCAAGCTCACCAGCGAAAAGACCATCGAGGTGAACGGCGAGACCTACACGGGCGCCAACATCATCCTGGCCACCGGCTCCTACTCCCGGTCACTGCCGGGCCTGGAAATCGGCGGCAAGGTCATCACCTCGGACCAGGCCCTGAAGATGGACACCATCCCCAAGAGCGCCATCATCCTGGGCGGCGGCGTCATCGGCGTCGAATTCGCTTCGGTCTGGAACTCCTTCGGCGTGGACGTCACCATCATCGAGGGACTGCCGTCCCTGGTGCCGAACGAAGACGCAGCAATCATCAAGCAGCTGGAACGCGCCTACAAGAAGCGCGGCATCAAGTTCAGCACCGGCATCTTCTTCGACAACGTGAAGCAGAACGACGACGGCGTCGTCGTCACGCTTGCCGACGGCAAGACCTACGAAGCTGACCTGATGCTCGTGGCCGTGGGCCGCGGACCGGTCACCGCCAACCTGGGCTACGAAGAAGCCGGCCTGACCATGGACCGCGGCTTCGTCATCACCAACGAACGCCTGCACACCGGCGTCGGCAACGTTTACGCCGTCGGCGACATCGTGCCGGGCCTGCAGCTGGCCCACCGCGGCTTCCAGCAGGGCATCTTCGTCGCCGAGGAGATCGCCGGCCTCAAACCGGTTATCGTCGAAGACGTCAACATCCCGAAGGTCACCTACTGCGAGCCGGAAATCGCTTCCGTGGGCCTGACCGAAAAGGCCGCCAAGGCCAAGCTGGGCGACGAGAACGTTCAGGTCCAGGAGTACAACCTGGCCGGCAACGGCAAAACCTCCATCCTGGGCTCCTCCGGCCTGATCAAGATGGTCCGCGAAAAGGACGGCCCCATCGTGGGTGTCCACATGATCGGCGGCCGCATCGGCGAGCAGATCGGCGAAGCACAGCTGATCGTGAACTGGGAAGCCTACCCGGAGGACCTGGCGAGCCTGCTGCACGCCCACCCGACGCAGAACGAAGCCCTCGGTGAGGCCGCCATGGCCCTCGCCGGCAAGCCACTGCACGGCTAGAACAAGAACCACCTGCTTAGTGCACCCGGCAGCCCAACCACCGGGTGCACTAGGCTTTCACCACCAGCACCAGCGGTACGGCTGGTCAACAAAGATCTAATAAGGAGAAACGGGGACAATATGTCTGAAACCGTGAACTTACCCGCCCTCGGTGAAAGCGTCACCGAAGGCACCGTCACCCGCTGGCTCAAGGCCGTCGGCGACAGCGTCGCAGTAGACGAGCCGCTGCTCGAGGTATCCACCGACAAGGTTGATACCGAGATCCCTTCCCCCGTCGCCGGCGTCATCGAGGAAATCCTCGTAGCCGAGGACGAAACAGCAGAGGTCGGCCAGGCACTGGTGCGCATCGGCGACGGCTCCGGCTCCGCAGATTCCGCCCCCGCCGAGGAAGCTCCGGCACAGGAAGCTCCGGCCGAAGAGGCCCCCGCAGCGGAGGAAGCTCCGGCGCAGGAAGCCCCCGCCGCCGAATCCTCGGATTCCGCTGATTCGGGTTCCGCCGAGGGCACCGATGTGACCCTGCCCGCACTGGGCGAGTCCGTCACCGAAGGCACCGTCACCCGCTGGCTGAAGGCCGTGGGCGACGACGTCGAGGTTGACGAGCCGCTGCTCGAGGTCTCCACCGACAAGGTCGACACCGAGATCCCCTCCCCCGTTGCCGGCAAGCTGCTGGAAATCCGCGTGAACGAGGACGAGACCGCCGAGGTCGGCGCCGTTCTGGCCGTCATCGGTTCCGGTGCCGGCGCTCCCGCGACGGCCGAGCCGAAGGAAGCCGAGCCCGTAGCGGCAGCCTCCAAGGACGAGCGCGAAGCTCCGGCCGTCGAGCCGAAGAAGGAAGAGACGCCTGCCCCGAAGCAGGAGGAGGAGAAGCCCGAGCCGAAGGCCGAGCCCAAGCAGGAGGCTCCTGCGCAGGAAGCTCCCGCTGCGGCCGAGTCCGAAGGCACCTACGTCACCCCGCTGGTGCGCAAGCTCGCCAACCAGCACGGCGTGGACCTCTCCACCGTCAAGGGTTCCGGCGTGGCCGGCCGCATCCGCAAGCAGGATGTCCTCGAGGCTGCCGAAGCCAAGAAGGCCGCCGAAGCCAAGCCCGCCGCAGCTCCGGCAGCAGCCGCGTCCTCGGACAAGGCAGCACCGGCAAAGATCAGCGAAGCAAGCGCCAAGCTGCGCGGCACCACGGTCAAGGCGCCGCGGATCCGCCAGACGATCGCCCGCCGCATGGTCGAGTCCCTGCAGGTTTCGGCCCAGCTGACCCAGGTCCAGGAAGTGGACATGACGCGCATCGCCAAGCTGCGCGCCACGGCCAAGAACGACTTCGCCGCGCAGAACGGCGCGAAGCTCACGTTCCTGCCGTTCATTGCCAAGGCCGTCACCGAGGCGCTGAAGCAGCACCCGAAGCTGAACGCGTCCTACGACTGGGACTCGCAGCAGATCACCTACCACGACGCCGAGCACCTGGCGATCGCCGTGGACACCGAAAAGGGCCTGCTGGTTCCGGTCATCAGCGATGCCGGCGACCTGAACCTTGCCGGACTTGCCAAGCGCATCGGCGACGTCGGCTCCCGCACCAAGGAAGGCAAGATCGGACCGGACGAGCTGTCCGGCGGCACCTTCACGATCACCAACATCGGTTCGGTGGGCGCGCTGTTCGATACCCCGATCATCAACCAGCCGCAGGTGGCCATCCTGGGCACCGGTGCGATCGTCAAGCGCCCCGTCGTCCTGACGGACGCCGAGGGCAACGACACCATCGCGATCCGGTCCATGATGTACCTGTCCCTGTCCTACGACCACCGCCTGGTGGACGGCGCGGATGCAGGACGTTTCCTGCAGACGCTCAAGGCACGGCTCGAAGAGGGCAACTTCTCGGCCGATCTGGGCCTGTAGTTCCGGACCGGAACCCGGCATAGCCGCAAAGGGCGCTTCCCCTCGGGGAGGCGCCCTTTGCGCTGTCCGCCGCCGGCTCCGGACGACCTCCTACTGACGACTGACTTCTACCTGTTGTAGAAAAGTTACCGTTTTACACCGCGGGCGGGCAGGAATGCTGACGGACTGTCGGTAAGCTGGACGCATGGACTTCCTACAGAACTTTCTCGTTTTCCTGCACATCCTTGGCGCCGCCATCATCGTCGGCATCTGGTTCGCCAGGATCAAGAACCCCACCGTGATGCCCGGCCAGTTCCACGGAGCCCTGCTGCAGCTGGTCACCGGCCTGCTGCTGGTCGGCCTGGCCGAGATGGACGATTACGACGTCAACCACGTCAAGATTGCCGTCAAGCTGGTGCTGGCCCTGGCCATTGCCGCAATGGCCTTTGTCGGCCAGCGAAAGTACAAGAAGGGCGAGCCCGTGGGCAAGGGCCTGGCCAATGGCGTGGGCATTCTGACGGTGGTCAACATCGCCGTCGCCACCATGTGGTAGGCCCTTCCAGATACTCCGCGCGGGAGCACGTTCCGTCGCTGCAGTAGATCCTGCCGCGCGACTCTGAATAGGATGGGATGAAGTGCCGGAATCTTCCGGCCTTCATCCCATCCGTTTTTAAGGAGCCCCCATGGCTACAGTCCGCTCAGCCCATACCGTCTGGAACGGCGATCTCTTCAACGGCCAGGGCGAGGTCACCCTCGACAGCTCCGGCCTGGGAACCTACGACGTCACGTGGAAGGCACGCGCCGAGGAAGCCAACGGCAAGACCAGCCCCGAGGAGCTCATTGCCGCCGCCCACTCGGCCTGCTTCTCCATGGCCTTCAGCAACGGCCTCGCCGAGGCTGGCAAGACCGCTGAGCGCATTGAAACGTCAGCGGATGTCTCCTTCGTTCCCGGCACCGGCATCACCGAAAGCCGGCTCAAGGTCACGGCCGTCGTGCCCGGCCTGACCGCCGAGGAGTTCCAGGACATCGCCGAGGCCGCCAAGAGCGGCTGCCCGGTTTCCCAGGCCCTCGCCGGAATCAAGATCTCCCTGGAGGCGACGCTGGAGTCCTAGGACCTCAGCCCTGACCTCCCCCGCGAAAGGGCCGAAGGTGTGGTCCCCCGCGCTGGGAACCCCACCTTCTGCCATTTCGGCGGGATGCGGGCGGCCGGCTCTCTGCCGTTAGTGCCGCCCGGCCTCCCGGTCACCGGCGGCGCCGGCAGCCGAAACCGGCGCCGGAGCCGCTGATGTGCCCGGCCGGGACCCTGCTGCCGGCGTCGGCTGCGGGCGCGGCGGCAGCGGAGCGGGCTGCAGCGACGGGTAGCCGGCCAGGGCCGGCGGCTGGTCGGTGGGCAGCTCGGAGAGCATTTCCTTCAGGATCCCCACGCCGTGCTCCAGCTGGGGATCCTCTCCGGCGGCATAGGCATGCGGCGGGAACGGAACCTCAATGTCCGGATCCACGCCGTAGTTCTCCACCGTCCAGTCAATGCCGCCGGTGACCCAGAAGCCGTAGCGCGGCTGGTTCACACCCGTGCCGTCGACCAGCTTGAACCGGCCGTCGATGCCGACGACGCCGCCCCAGGTCCGCATGCCGATCACGGGACCGATGCCGCGCAGCTTGGCCACCTGGGTGATGATGTCGCCGTCGGAACCTGCGAACTCGTCGGTCAGGATCACCACCGGTCCGCGGGGCGCATGCGCCGGGTAGGTGCTGGGCTGCTCGCCGCGGGCCAGCGTCCAGGCGGTGACCTTCCGGCCGATCAGTTCGGCGACCAGCTGCGAGGTGTGGCCGCCTCGGTTGCGCCGCACGTCCACGATCAGCGCATTGCGGGAGGACTCCTGGTCCAGGTCGCGGTGCAGCTGGGACCAGCCGTTGGCGACCATGTCGGGGATGTGCAGGTAGCCGAATCCTCCGTTGGAGGCCTCCCGGACAATCCTGCGGTTCGCGGCGACCCAGTTCTGGTAGCGCAGGCGTTCCTCGCTGCGCAGGGGCACGACGGCGATTCGGCGCTGGCTGGGTGCGCCGGCGCCGTCCTCCGCCGTCCGGACGATGGTCAGTTCCACGGTGCCGCCGGCAGCGCTGGAGAGCAGCGGCGCCGGGCCCTGGTCCGCCGGAACCGGCCGGCCGTCGACGGCGGCGATGATGTCGCCCGGGTGCACGTCGGCCCCGGGAGCCGCCAGCGGCGACACGGCCTGCGGGTCGGAGGATTCCGCGGACAGGATCCGCACCACTTCCCAGCCGCCCGGGCCGGGGCGCAGATCGGCACCCAGGAAGCCCTGCGCGCCGGCACCGGGCTCGGCCGCCGGACGGGGCGCAACATACGCGTGGGATGTGCCCAGCTCGCCCTGCATCTCCCACAGCACGTCCACCAGGTCATCGTGCGAGCCGAGCCGGTCAATCAGCGGCCGGTACCGGGCGTGGATGCCCTTCCAGTCCAGTCCGCCCATGTCCGGCGCCCAGAAGAAGTCCCGCTGCAGGCGCCACGCTTCATCGAATTCCTGGCCCCAGACCTTCAGCGGATCCAGCAGGACGCGGATGCGGGTGAGATCCACCGTGACGTTCTCCGGCGAGTCGTTGTCGGCGCGCGACGACGACGGGACGGCGTGCACCTGCTGCTCGTGGACAAACACGACCTTGCGGCCGTCGCCGCTGATCTCGTAATCCTCCAGGGCCGGCACCAGGACCGACACGTCCTTCTTCTCCAGGTCGAAGCGTTCCAGCCGGCCGGCGGGCTGCCGGTCGCGGGTCGAGGCCCGGCCGTCGCCGGTGACCCCGTAGGTGTCGGACGCCAGCCAGAGCAGGGCGCCGTCGGCCGCCGTGAGCTTTTCGTAGCGGCCCTGCGGCACCGGCACACTGATGATCCGGTCAGAGATGCCGACGGCGTCAATCACCGATCGCGGGCCCGAAGGGGCCGCTTCGGCCGGATCATCCGAGGACACCGGAGGCTGTTCGGCGCGTGGCACCGGAAGGCCGTGGACGGAGGGGCCGAAGGGCGACGGCGTATCCGCCGCGAGGGCGACGAGGAAGGGCTTGGTGGAGGACGGGAAACTCAGGTCGAAGCGGTGGGTGTCATAAACCGGGTCGAAGCTGCGCTCGGACAGGAACGCCAGGTAGCGTCCGTCCACGGTGAAGGCCGGGGCATGGTCGCGGAAACGGCCGTCGGTCACCTCGATGGTCCCGGCCGCGGGATCCGTTGCCGAGTGCACCCGGATTCGGGCCCGTGCGCCTTCCCCGGTCACCGGCTCGGACCAGGCCAGCCACTGTGAGTCGGGAGAGAACGCCAGCTGGTCCACGGCGCCGTGACCGGTGGCGGCAATGCGGGCCAGGGCGCCGCCGGCGGGATCCAGCAGGTAGACCTCGCCGTATTCGGTGGACACCGCAACAGCGGTTCCGTCCGGGCTGGCGGTGATCTGGGCGACGCGGGTGGGCTTGTCGAAGGGGATGCGCAGCGTGCGCGGGGATTTCTCCGCCGGTACCGCCGACGTTTCCGTGTCCTCCTCCGGCCGGACCGGTTCCGCTCCGGCCGGGGCCACCGGCGGCTTGTCTTCGTGCGCCGGTGCCGTGGCCGAGACCGGCACCGGGGTGCGGGTGGCGGCCGAGACCGGGCGGGGCAGGACAATTTCAGGCTCGGCGGCGGCCGGGGCTGCGGCCCCGGGCACGGGCGCTGCCGCGGAGGCGGCGGGCTGGCCGTCCCGGACGGCGGAGGCGGCGCCGTCGGGCAGGTCCAGCTCGGCAAAGACACTGCGGACGTAGAGGGATTCCTCGCCGTCGTGGTCCGCCACATAGACGGCCCGGCCGCCGGCCAGCGGCCGGCCCAGCCGGGCACGGACGGCGGAGTCCGCTTCGATGACGCGGGACGGTCCGTCGCGGTGCGTCAGCCAGTGCAGCGTGCCGTGGGACTCCACCACGGAGGCGGTGCCTTCGGTGTCCGGCATGACAGCCGCCAGGTGCGCGCCGACGTTCAGCGGCTGCGGCCGCCGGCCGGTGCCGGCCGAGCCCAGGGTGATGTCCAGCGGCCGGGCGTCCTCCTCGAGCGAGGGCAGCAGCCAGAGGGTGCCGGCGGATTCAAAGACGATCCGGCGCCCGTCCGTCGAGGCATGGCGGACATAGAACTCGCCGAAGTCGGTGTGCCGGCGCAGGCCCGTTCCCTGCGGCGTCACCGAGTAGAGGTTGCCGTACCCCTCGTGGTCGGAGAGGAAGACGATGCGGCCGTCGATCCACATGGGATCGGTCAGGTTGCCGTCCAGTTCCGGCACGAGCCGCTCAAACTCGCCGTTGCCGTCTGCATCGATCCAGAGCTTGCCGGCGGTGCCGCCGCGGTAGCGCTTCCACCAGGCCGGTTCGCGGGTCATCACGGAGCCGATGACGACGGGACGCTCATCGCCCACGGCCGGGCCCTCGGCCACGGCGTCCACCGGGCCGTACGGCAGGGCCAGCGGGGCGGAGCCGTCCAGGGGCACTTCGTAGGCCCAGCGCAGCCGGAAGTCCTCGTGTTCGAAGGGGCTGATCGCGATCACGTTGCCCGCTGCGCTGAAGCCCTTGACCCTGGTGCCCTGGTTGCCCCAGTAGGTCAGCCGGCGGAAGTCTCCGCCGGCTGTATCCGCCGCGACCACCTCGGGCGCGCTGCCCTGCACGACGCTCCACGCGATGGTGGCGCCGTCGGGGGAAAACCGGGGATTGCGTGCCGGGAGATGCATCGAGGAGATCCGCCACGCGCGGCCCCCGGTCAGCGAGGCGACCCAGACGTCGTCTTCCGCCACAAAGGTGACGAGGTCGTCGTGCAGATCGGGAAAGCGAAGATAGGGAGTTGAACTCATGTCCCCGATCCTATCTTTCAGGCCGGACAGGACGCCCCAGGGACAGGCCCGGCGCCGCCATGTCGGCACGGCGCTCAGGCGGGCGAGGCCAGGATGTCCTCGATCCGCCATCCGTCCGGAGTGTTCACCATGACGAGGACAATGTCCTGGCGAGACAGCGCTTCCGCACCGCGGACCATGCCGCCGTGCGCGTCACGCTCGGCGTAGGCCGACGTGGACACTGCTGCCGGCACGCTGAACCGCCCGCCCTCCCCCGCCAGCGCCGGACCCGCGGACAGGACCTCCACGGTGAGGCCGGAGAGGACGGTTCCGGCTGCCTCGAGCTTGGCGACCTCGGCCCGGTCGGCTTCCATTGCTGATGAGCCCGGAAGATTGACCCCGTCCAGCAGCCCGGCGTCGGCCGTGCTGAAGGCCCGGGCACGCAGTTCCGCGAGGGCCGCCGCCGCCCGTACCGGATCATCTGCATGCAGCAGTGCCTGGAGTTCGGGCTCCGGAACCAGTGCCAGCGGACCCGGGCCAGGGGCGGCCTCCGGTCGCGGCGCCACAGCTTGAGCAGTGCCCGTCGGCGGTGCCGGAACCGCAGATGCATCTGCTTCCGGCGCATCGCCCTGCTCCGGGGCTGCAGCGCCGGGCCCGGCCGGTGCCGGGCCTTCCGGCGTCTGGCCTTCCGGGGCCGGGCCTTCCGGGGCCGGGCCTTCCGGCGTCTGGCCTTCCGGGGCCGGACCTTCCGGCGTCTGGCCTTCCGGGGCCGGGTTGCCCTGCGGCTGCAGCATTTCCGGAGCAGCCACCGCTACGGCGCCCAGCCCCATCGTGCCCGCCACCAGGACGGCCGCCGCGCTCAGCAGCAGCCGGTTGGGGCGTCTGCGCTCCGTTATCCGCTCGTCCGGGCCCGCACGCCGTCCGGATGTTCGGCGCCGGCCCCGCGCCCGCAGCCCGGCGGAGGCCCGCCCCAGTTCGATTCGGGCGCGGCGGGATTCCGCCCCGGGTCCGCCGTCACCGTTAACGGGAAGCGCCAGGTCCAGCGGTTTCGCAGCGGCGGAGGCAAAGACCAGCCGGGTGAACTCCGCGGCGTCCGGGCGAGGGGCGTCTGCCCGCAACCCTGCTTCCACTGCAGCGGCGAGCGCCGGCGGAATCCCGGGAACCAGCTCCTCAAGCCGCGGACGGTGCTCATGCGGGGGCAGGGCCTGTCCGGTCAGGATGAGCCAGCCCGACGCGGCAAGGGCAAATACGTCAGCATCAGGCTGCGGCAGCCGTTCAGGAGCGACCGGTTCCGCGGCGGCGTCGACAGCAGGCGGTGCCGGCGGGACACCCGGCCCCGCCGTCCCGAGCAGGCGGGCGGTTCCCAGGTCGGCGAGCAGCGGCTTGCCCTGCGCAGAGAACAGAATGTTTCCGGGCGAAACATCGCCGTGACCAACTCCCTGTCCGTGCAGATAGGCGAGCGCGGAGCCGATGCCCACCAGGACCGTGACCGACTCCCCCGGCGTCAGGGTTCCGCGGACGGCCGCCAGGCGGGACAGTGACTCCCCCGGCGCGTGTTCCATGAGCAGCCCCGGCCCCTGGTCCGTCTCCAGCACCGTGTACAGGTGCAGCAGGTTCTCGTGTTCGAACCGCGAGAGGATGTTCAGCTCCCGCCGGGTTTCGAACGTACCGGCGGGGCCGCCGCCCGCCGCCGGTGTCTTCAAAGCGAAGCAGGCGCCGTCGTGCTCGCGGACCGCCAGCCAGACCCGGGCGGTGCTGCCCGAACCCAGCAGCCGCGCGGCCCGGTACCCCTGCTCGATCACCGGCGGACGCGCTGTCCCGATAGCTCCGTTGAACTCCATGCCCTCTGTTCTAGACCGGATCCCGGGCGCGTGCAGAAGTTATCCACAACCGGCTGCGACTCCTGAGGCGGTGTGAGCCAAACCACAGTCGGAACTTGCGCTCCGGCAGTCTAGGCTGGCCCCATGACTTTGGAGTTCCTGCGCATCGGTCTCGCCCCGCACTATGTGGAATACCGCGACGGCTGGGACCGGCAGCGCGCACTGCACGAGCGGGTCCGGGCCGGCACAGCCCCCGACACCGTGCTGTTGCTGGAGCATTCCCCGGTCTACACCGCGGGCCGGCGCACGGAGGACCACGAGCGTCCGTTTGACGGAACTCCGGTGATACCGGTGGACCGCGGCGGAAAGCTGACCTGGCACGGCCCGGGCCAGCTGGTTGGCTATCCCATCCTTCGGCTGCCCGATCCCAGCAAGGTCGCCAACTATGTGGACACGCTCGAAGCTGCGCTGATCAGTGTGCTGGCGGACTACGGCGTTGCCGGCGAACGGGTGGCGGGCCGCTCCGGCGTGTGGGTGCGCGGCGGCGGCAGTGACCGCAAGATTGCTGCCATCGGCATCAGGGTGGACCACGGCGTCACCATGCACGGGTTCGCGCTCAACTGCAGCAACGATCTGGCTCCCTACGGCCAGATTGTCGCCTGCGGAATCGCCGACGCCGGCACCACCACGCTTTCGGCCGAGACCGGCCGCACGGTCACTCCGACCGACCTGGTGGCCCGCGTGGAAGAAGAACTTCTCCGCCGCCGGGACCACCTCGTCCGCGAACATCCCGTTGGGACCACGGACACCGCAACTCCGGAAACCGGCGCAACCGCAGCCGGCCGGCCGAAAGGAGCCATGCTATGACCCTTGCACCCGAAGGCCGCCGCCTGCTGCGCATTGAACAGCGGAATGTGGCCGTTCCCGTGGAACGCAAGCCTGACTGGATTCGGGCGAAGGTGTCCATCGGCCCCGAATACGTCCAGTTGAAGGACCAGGTGCAGAAGGAGGGCCTGCACACCGTCTGCGAGGAGGCCGGCTGTCCGAACATTTTCGAATGCTGGGAAGACAAGGAGGCCACCTTCCTGATTGGCGGCTCCGCCTGCACCCGCCGCTGCGACTTCTGCCAGATCGACACCGGTAAGCCCTCCGCCGTCGACATCTTCGAACCGACGAAGGTGGCCCGCTCGGTCCAGAAGATGAACCTGCGCTACGCCACGGTCACCGGCGTCGCCCGCGACGATCTGGAGGACGAAGGCGTCTGGCTCTACGCCGAGACCATCCGCAAGATCCACGAGCTGAACCCGGGCACCGGCGTCGAAATCCTGATCCCCGACTTCTCCGGCAACCCCGCGCACATCGAGGCGATCTGCGAGGCCCGGCCGGAAGTCTTTGCGCACAACGTCGAGACCGTTCCGCGGCTGTTCAAGCGGATCCGGCCGGCCTTCCGCTACGAACGGTCCCTGGACGTCATCACGCAGGGACAAAAACTGGGCATGGTCACCAAGTCCAACCTGATTCTGGGCATGGGCGAGACCCGTGAGGAGATCTCGGGTGCGCTGCGGGACCTGCACGACGCCGGCTGCGACCTGCTCACCATCACCCAGTACCTGCGTCCCAGCGACCGGCACCTGCCGGTGGACCGCTGGGTCAAGCCGCAGGAGTTCGTGGAGCTGAGCGAAGAGGCCACCGCCTTGGGTTTCCTCGGCGTGATGAGCGGGCCGCTGGTGCGCTCCTCCTACCGGGCCGGCCGGCTCTGGGCGGGAGCGATGCGCAGGAAGGGCCTGGAGCTCCCGCCCCGGCTGGCACACATCGAGGATTCGGGCACCACGCTCCAGGAGGCGTCCTCCATTCTCGCCCGCCGCTGACTCGCTCCCGCCCGGCCCGCTGCAGACGGGGCGGGCGGACAGATGTACGCCTGTCGCGAACCCGGCGCACGGAAAGCCGGAACTTCCGGTTTGCCGACGTCCGGGCCGCACGGATACCGCGCTCCGATCACGTAGAATTGAACCACTATGGCCAAAAGCACAGATTCCGACGCACCCAAGAGCGCCCGCAGCGGCCTCTTCTCCCGCAAGCCCAAGGCGGAGAAGAAGAAAAAAGGCCCGGGCCGCATGAAGCAGATCGCCGACGTCTTCAAGATGACGCGGCGCAACGATCCGAACCTGATTTGGGTGATGCTGGGCGCGTTCCTGGGCATCATCGCCGTCGGGCTGATCATCGGCCTGCTGATCGACAACTGGATCACGATGCTCATCATCGCGGTTCCGCTGGGACTGCTTGCTGCCGTCTTCATCCTGTCCCGCCGCGCCGAACGCGCCGCCTTCACCCAGATCGAGGGCCAGGCCGGTGCCTCCGGCGCCGCGCTGAGCATCCTGCGCCGCGGCTGGATCCTGGAAGAGCAGCCGGTCGCCATCAACCCGCGCAGCCAGGAAGCCGTGTTCCGCGCCATCGGACGCCCGGGCATTGTCCTGGTGACCGAGGGGGCCCCCGGCCGCGCCAAGGCCCTGGCCGACGGCGAACGCCGCCGCATGAACCGCATCGCGCCGAACGTTCCGGTACACATCATCCAGACCGGACGCGGCGAGAACCTGACCCCGCTCTCCCAGGTGGCCAAGAAAGCCAAGAAGCTGCCCAAGTCGCTGACCAAGCAGGAGGTCCAGGCAGTCAACAAGCGCCTGGCCGCCCTGGGCACCCGGCTGCCGATTCCCAAGGGCATCGACCCGTACAAGGCGCGCCCGGACCGCAAGGCTTCGCGCGGACGCTAAGCAGGACAGATACCTCACAACGCAAAGAGGGGCTCTTCTTCGGAAGGGCCCCTTTTTGCGTTGCGGGCTCGACGGGATTGCTTCGAGCAAGGGTGGTGCGTCCGGCGTACGTTCGTGCGTTCGTCGTACGGATGACGGGCTTTTCAGCTCGGGATAGGCCTGTTTGCTGTACAACGGACGGGGCGGGAGGCCGGTATAAGCCCGTTAGCTGTACATCGGACGGGCGGGAGGCTTTCGGCTGCACAGTCCCACCCGCTGTGGCGCGTGGGCCCTCCTGGGGTTCCACCGGCCCCAGCAGGCAACACCGGGTGGGAACCGGTGCGCGGCGGCGCTCGGAGTGGAGCGGCCGCCGTCGTCGTCCTTAGCGCTTGTGCTGGACCTTGACGAGGACCGTGCCCATCGCGCGGTCGTGGAGGCCTCGCTGGTCGGCGTCGAACACGACGGCGGGAATCACGACGCAGAGCAGCAGGGTCCGGACCAGGGCCGCCAACGGGCCTGCCGGTGTGCCGTCGAGCTTCTGGACCTGCAGGCTGAACACGCGGTGCCCGATGCCGTAGCCCAGCAACGCCACGAGGACCAGCTGTTCCACGGCGAAGATGACGAGCGTTGCTGTCGAGGAGCCGCCGAAGAAGGCGTAGGAGATCACCGAGGCGATGGCCCAGTCAATGAGGATTGCCCCGAGCCGCGGGCCGACCCGGCCGATGCTGCCGGGTCCCGTCTTGGGCCTGCCGAGGCGCTTGCCGGGCCAGGAGCTTTCGTCGGAGGGAGGGCCTTCCAGCCACGAACCTATGTCTCTTCTATCAACCACGACTTAAGACTACCCGGCCCCGGTGAAGCGCCCGGCCCCCGCGAATGCTCCCTGAGGCCGGTTCACGCTAGGGTAGTAAGGAGACTTCGGCTAGCGTTACTTGCCTGAAACACGGCCGTCACGGCCGAGAAATTTGCTCCCCCTACAGTTCTAAGAAGTTGACAGGGAAGCAAGTTCCGTCCGTGGGCAGGCCGGGCAGCCCGGAGTCATCCACCCAAATGTGTAAAAGGAGCAAAATACCGATGTTCAAAACTGCGGACGAAGTCCTCAAGTTCATCGCTGACGAAGATATCAAGTTCGTCGACGTCCGATTCACCGACCTCCCCGGAGTGCAGCAGCACTTCAACGTGCCGGCAAAATCCGTCGATGCAGAGTTCTTCATCAATGGCCAGCTCTTCGACGGTTCTTCCATCCGCGGATTCCAGGGCATCGCCGAATCCGACATGCAGCTGATCCCGGACGTCACCACGGCGTTCCTGGATCCGTTCCGCATCGAAAAGACCCTGGCGCTGAACTTCTCCATCGTCAACCCCCGCACGGGCGAGCCGTACCACCGCGACCCGCGCGGCGTGGCCGAGCGTGCCGAGGCTTACCTCTCCTCCACCGGCATTGCCGACACCGCGTACTTCGCGTCCGAGGCCGAGTTCTTCATCTTCGACAACGTCCAGTACGAGTCTTCCCCGCAGGGCAGCTTCTACAAGGTCGACTCGATTGAGGCGCCCTGGAACAGCGGCCGCGAAGAAGAAGGCGGAAACCTCGGCAACAAGACGCCGTTCAAGGGCGGCTACTTCCCCGTAGCTCCCGTGGACAAGCAGGCCGACCTCCGCGACGCCATCTGCGTCGAGCTGGACAACGCCGGCCTTGAGGTTGAGCGCGCCCACCACGAGGTCGGCGGCGCCGGCCAGGCAGAGATCAACTACAAGTTCACCACCCTGACGCATGCTGCCGATGATCTGCTGAAGTTCAAGTACATCGTCAAGAACACCTCGGATGCCTGGGGCAAGTCCGCAACCTTCATGCCCAAGCCCATCTTCGGCGACAACGGTTCGGGCATGCACTGCCACCAGTCGCTCTGGAACGGCGGCACTCCCCTGTTCTACGACGAGAAGGGCTACGCCGGCCTGTCCGACGTCGCACGCTGGTACATCGGCGGCCTGCTCAAGCACGCTTCCGCCGTCCTGGCCTTCACCAACCCGACGGTGAACTCCTACCGCCGCCTGGTCAAGGGCTTTGAAGCTCCCGTGAACATGGTCTACTCGCAGGGCAACCGCTCGGCCGGTATCCGCATCCCGATCACGGGCTCGAACCCGAAGGCCAAGCGCATTGAGTTCCGCGCCCCGGATGCCTCCTCGAACCCGTACCTGGCGTTCTCGGCCCAGCTGATGGCCGGCCTGGACGGCATCAAGAACCGCATCGAGCCGGCGGACCCGATCGACAAGGACCTCTACGAGCTTCCGCCGGAAGAGGCCCGCGGCATCCAGCTGGCACCGGGCTCCCTGGAAGAAGCACTGGAGGCCCTGGAGAACGACAACGAGTTCCTCCAGGCCGGCGGTGTCTTCACCCAGGACCTGATTGACACCTGGATCGAGTACAAGCGCGAATACGAGATCAAGCCGCTCCTGCTGCGCCCGAACCCGTACGAGTTCGAGCTGTACTACGGCTGCTAATTAGCATCCGCGGCTGAACCGGGTTCAGTCCGCAGGGAGTCCGCACGAGCGGCCGGCACTTCGGTGACGGCTGCACGTGCGGACTCTTTTTTTGTTTCGCCCCACCCCCGAGATGGCAGAAAGTGCTCTTCTCAGCGCTCAGACGAGCACTTTGTGCCATTTCGGGGCTGGGTTCGGGGTCAGGTGATTTTGCTGCGGTACTTGGCAGTCGCCAAGGCGTAGCCCAGAGCGAGGATACCGGCGAGCCAGCCGAGGGCTATCCAGATGTCGCTGCCGACGGGCTGCTGCGCGAACAGGGCCCGGATGGTGTCCACGATGGATGTCACGGGCTGGTTCTCGGCAAACCAGGCCACCGGGCCGGGCATGGTGCCGGTGGGAACGAAGGCCGAGCTGATGAACGGCAGGAAGATCAGCGGGTAGCTGAACGCGCTCGCGCCGTCGACAGTCTTGGCCGAGAGCCCGGCAAGCACAGCGATCCAGGTCAGCGCCAGGGTAAACAGGAGCAGGATTCCCAGGACGGCGAGCCACGCAGCCGCTGAGGCTCCGCTGCGGAACCCCAGGATCAGCGCGACGCCGGTGACCGCCGCGATGGAGATCAGGTTCGCCGCCAGGGAGGTGAAGACGTGCGCCCAGAGCACGCTCGACCTCGCGATGGGCATTGACTGAAAGCGTTCGAAGATGCCGCCCTGCAGGTCAAGGAACAGCCGGTAGGCGGTGTAGGCGACGCCGGACGCGATGGTAATCAGCAGGATGCCGGGAAGCATGTAGTTCACGTAGGACTCGTCGGATCCGGTGTTTATCGCGCCGCCGAAGACGTAGACAAACAGGAGCATCAGGGCGACGGGCGTAACGGCGGTGGTGATGATCGTGTCGGGGCTGCGCTGGATGTGGCGCAGCGACCGTCCGGTCAGGACACGTGTGTTGCCGAGCGTGTGCGTGGTCATCTCAGGTCCTCTCCCGAAGAAACCGGGCCGTCGCTGCCCCCGACGAGGCTGAGGAAGACGTCCTCCAGGGAGGGCCTCTTCTCGATGTACTCGACCTTGGCGGGTGGAAGGAGCTGCTTGAGTTCAGCGAGGGTGCCGTTCTGAATGATCGTGCCCCTGTGGAGGATCGCGATCCGGTCGGCGAGATGCTCCGCCTCGTCGAGATGCTGTGTCGTGAGCAGCACCGTGGTGCCGTTGTCGGCGAGTTGCCTGATGGTCTGCCACACCTCGATGCGTGCCTGGGGGTCGAGGCCGGTGGTCGGCTCGTCCAGGAAGACGACCGGCGGATGGCCGATGAGGCTCATCGCAATGTCCAGCCGCCGGCGCATGCCGCCCGAGTAGGTCGAAGCCCTGCGATTTCCGGCATCGCTCAGCGAGAACCGGGCGAGCAGGTCGTCGGCAATCTTGCCGGGTTTCTTCAGCTGGCGCAGCTTGGCGATAAGGACAAGGTTCTCCCTGCCTGTCAGCACGTCATCGATTGCCGCGAACTGGCCGGTCAGGCTGATCGACCCGCGGACGCCGCCGGGTTTGGCGGCGACGTCGAAGCCGCAGACCGTGGCACTGCCGGCGTCGGCCGTCAATGTTGTCGCCAGTATCCGCACCAGCGTGGTCTTGCCTGCACCGTTCGAGCCGAGCAGCGCAAAGATGCTCCCCCGGCCCACATCGAAGGTGACCCCCCGCAGTACGTGCAGGTCCTTGAATGACTTCTGGATTCCCTGGACCCGTATGGCGGTGCCAGGTGATTGGTAGGTGGTCATGTCCGGTTCTCCGGTTCCGGCTCGGGTTGTGCTCGGTTACGGCTCGCGGGCGGCCTGCTCTATCGCGTCGTTCAGGCGCTTTCGCTCCTTGTTGATCCACTGGCCGTCCGCGTAGTTCTGGATAAAGGTGTCAGCAAATTCCACCGGATCATTCCCGACGATGTCGCGGATTGGTGTCTCATCGGCAGCGGCTCGTTCAAACAGGTCCGCGAGGTCATCGTGCATCTGGACCAGGATCCTGCCGTTGGCGATCGGCCGGGCGTACATGAAGTACCGTTCAAGTCCCTCGACCGCCGTGCGGTAGTTGGCGGGGAGCTCTTCCTTGCGGGCCTTGTACTGTCGCCAGCGCTTCTTGTCCTCGAACGAGCCGGTCACCTGCTCGATCCATTTTGCGGCCATGGCTACTCTCCTTGCTGCGGGTTGTTGATCCGGCGGCGGAGCTGTTCGATCCGTTCTGCGAGGAATCCCCACGAACCCCAAAACTCCTCGAGGTACTCTCCGCCCAGGGCGTTGAGCGAATAAACCTTGCGGGGCGGGCCCTTTTCCGAGGGGACCTTTTCGACATCCACGAGGCCGCGTCTCTCGATTCGAACCAGCAGCGCGTAGACCGTGCCCTCGACGATGTCCGAGAAACCCTGCTCGCGCAGCCGGGCCGTGATCTCGTAGCCGTACGCCGGCCGCACGGCCAGGATCGCCAGGACGATGCCCTCAAGAGTGCCCTTGAGCATCTCGGTCATCTGCTTGCCCACTAAGGCTCCTCCGCACTACTTGGCATTACTGACTACTGCTAAATAGTAACACTAGCTACTGCGGGCACAAGAGGTGGAGGGTGGGAAATATTATCGCTGCGGAAAGACTCCGGGGACCGAACGGCCGCCGTTAACCGCCGGTACCACCGGAGCTGAATCTCTTCAGCGGTACTGGCTAAAAGATGAGCCGTCCCGTTTCGCCCGGGCCCACGGCCATAAAACCACAGGTGGCAAGCAGATGCTCGCCAAACGGATTGCCGCCGGATTGTCGGCCAGGAATCCCTAGTAATAAAGGGAACTGGAGAGGAACACGAAAAGGACCAGGACCGACAAAAGCGTGAAGATGATGCCCAGCACCAGGCCGATGACCCCGAAGACCTTGTACATCGGTGCCCGATCGCTCTGGTTCGACAGCCCGATGGCGGAAAAGGCTCCCGCGGCAAGACCCACGGCGGTGCCCACGAACGGAATGAAGAACAGGAAGAGGGATACGATTCCCAGGATGAAGCCGGTCAGGGCGACAGGATTGCTGCGGGTCCGCGCAGGATAGCCGGGAAAGCCCTGATATCCGGGGTAGCCGGAGTATGCGGGCCGGGAGCCGGCGTACCCCTGCTGGTAGTTCTGGTAGCCAACATGCCCGGCCTGGTCCGTATAGCCCTGGGCCTGCCCCGGATGGCCCGGCTGCTGCCCCGGATAGCCGGAATAGGGCGGAAAAGCCTGCTGCTGGCCGCCGGGATATCCCTGGCTGCCGGGATAAGACGGCACGTCCTCGGCGGCGGCCGGGACGTCGAATGCCTCCGGGGATTGGTCCTCCCGGGCCGTGGGCGCTGCGGGCTGCACCGGGCTGAAGGAGTCGGCAGTGTCGGCCGCCGGCAGCGGCATGGTGTGAGCACTCCACTGCTGGCCATCCCACCATTTCAGCTGGTCCGGGTTCAGCGGATCCTGGTACCAGCCGGGCAGTGGCGATGTCATGGGGTTCTCCTGGATTGGATAGCGGCGCCGGGCTCGTACGGCCCACATTTCTTACGGTAGCCGATTCCTGGCAGAAACCCGGCCAGGAACGGCGGGCAGTCCGGTCGCTTCGTTAGGACACCAGCTCAGCGCTGACGGAAGCATCGACACGCGCGTTGTTCAAAATGCTGATTTCGGCGGCCGACACCCCGCCGGCCACGAGGACGCAGCCAACAGCGATAGCGGTGATCTGGGCGGTCAGGGAAGATCCGGTACGGTTCCGGGTTTGCGCAGCATGCTTCGGCATGGATGGGACTCCTATCGTTGTGGTGGAGATTTCCGGGAGGCAGAACGCCGTCATTGCCGGAAGATGGAGGTGCCGGACGGCGCAACGGCTCGTCCGCTCCAAGGCGGGGACTGGCGGGCGGATGAATTTCGCCGCGCCGCCAACAAATCCCGGCCACCATTAAGTCTAGGAGCCCGGTCTGGCCGCTTCAACGTGGGTCTGGTCACGCGGGAACCCACCAAACCGGCCGGAGTACGACGACGGCGGCCGCCCCCGGAGGGAACGGCCGCCGTCGTCGCGGTGGCGCCGGACGTCCCGGCGCTGCCACAAGCGGAGCTAGAGCACCTTGGCCAGGAAGTCCTGCAGCCGGGGCTGCTCGGGCCGGGAGAAGAGGTCCTCCGGCACGCCCTCTTCCACGATGACGCCGTCGGCCATGAAGATCACGCGGTCTGCCACTTCGCGGGCAAAGCCCATCTCGTGGGTCACGACGACCATGGTCATGCCGGCCTTGGCCAGGTCGCGGATGACCTGCAGGACCTCGCCGACCATTTCCGGATCAAGCGCGGAGGTGGCTTCGTCGAAGAGCATGATGTCCGGAGCCATGGCCAGCGCCCGCGCAATGGCCACACGCTGCTTCTGGCCGCCCGAAAGCTGCGCCGGGCGGGCGTCGGCCTTGTCGGCCAGTCCCACCTGTTCCAGGAGGCGCAGGGCGTTCGCGCGGACCTCTGCCTTGGAACCCTTCTTCAGTTCCAGCGGCGCGAGCATGACGTTCTGCAGCACGCTCATGTGCGGGAACAGGTTGAAGTGCTGGAAGACCATGCCGATGTTCTGGCGGACCTTGTTCAGGTCCACCTTCGGGTCGGTCAGGCTGTAGCCGTTGACCTCGACCTCGCCGGCCGTGATGTCCTCGAGCTTGTTCAGGCAGCGCAGGAAGGTGGACTTGCCCGAACCGGACGGGCCGATCACGCACACCACCTCGCCCTCGGCGACGGAGACGTCCAGGCCCTTGAGGACCTCGTTGGATCCGTAGGACTTGCGCAGTCCGCGGGTTACGATCTTGCTCACTTGTTAAACCTCTTATCCAGAACATCCGCCAGCTTGGTCAGCAGCGTGATGACGATGAAGTACAGGGCCGCAACGATCAGCAGCACCTCGGCGGTCCGGAAGTTCACGGCGTAGATCTGCTGGGCCTGGTAGGTGAGTTCGGCGAAACCGATCACGGCCAGCAGTGAGGTGTCCTTCAGGGTGATGACGAACTGGTTGATGAAGGACGGCGTCATGATCTTCACGGCCTGCGGAATAATGACCTTCTGCATGGTCTTGCCGTAGCCCAAGCCCAGGCTGCGGGAGGCTTCCATCTGGCCCGGATCCACCGACTGGATGCCGCCGCGCACGATTTCGGTCATGTAGGCGCCCGCGTTCAGCGACAGGGTCAGCACGCCGGCGGTCAGCACGTCCACCGGCTGGCCGATCAGCTGCGGCAGCCCGAAGTAGAAGAAGAACGCCTGGACCAGCACCGGAGTGCCGCGGAAGATCGCCACGTAGGTGGTCGCGATGCCGCGCAGGATGACGTTGTTGCCAACCTTGAAGAAGCCGAAGAGCACACCTAGCACCAGGGCGAAGACCAGCGACAGGGCGGTTGCCAGCAGGGTCAGGCCCATGCCCTTGGCGAAGGCCGGGGCGTTGTCGGTGACCAGCGACCAGAAGCTGGAATCCTTGGCACCGGCGTCCAGGTAGCGGTCGATGATCTCGTCGTATTCACCGCTGGCCTTCAGCTCGGCCAGGCCGGCATTGAAGGCCTCCAGCAGTTCGGGGTTGGTCCCCTTGTTCACGGCGAAGCCGTAGGAGGAACCGGCTTCCTTCTCCGTGACGGTCTTCAGCCCGTTGCCGGAAGCGACGCCGTAGGCCAGCACCGGGTAGTCGTCGAAGACTGCCACGGAACCGCCGGACTTCACGTCGTCGTACATCTGCGCGGACTGCGCGAACGCCACCACGCTGAAGCCGTACTCGTCCTTGATGGATTCTGCGAAGGTCTGGCCCTCGGTGCCGGTCTTGACCGCCACGCGCTTGCCGGCCAGGTCCTCGTAGCTGGAAACCTCGTCGTTCGTCTCCGCGACAGCCATCTGGATGCCGGATTCGAAGTAGGGGTCCGAGAAGTCGAAGACCTTCTGGCGTTCCTCGGTGATGGACATGCCCGCGATGACGCCGTCCACCTGGTTGGACTGCAGGGACTGCAGGGCCGCGTCAAAACCGAGGGAGCGGATGTCGACGCTGAATCCCTCCTCCTCGGCAATCGCGTTGATGAGGTCCATGTCGATGCCCACGAGTTCGCCGTCCTGGCGGAATTCGAAGGGGGCGAACGTGGTGTCGGTGCCGACGGCGAAGTTCTGGCCCGAGACGCCGCCGGTGGTATCTGCTGCGAAGGCCCCGGTTGCGGGGACGCCAAGGAGCAGTGCGATGGCCGCGGTCACCGCTATGAAGGGCGCGGCGAACTTAGCCCGGCCCCGGAGGGCCCGTTTGCCAGTATGCAAGGTGAAAACGTCTCCTAGATGTTCCGAAACGGCACAGAAATGCCGATAATGCCTCATAGAGACTACCGAGCGCACGGCGCAGGAACTAACCGGGAGACTGGCGGCTCCGGGGTCAGTGGGAGTTGTAGCCGTAGAACCAGCGTTCGAAGACTGCCCGCGATCGGCGCGTGATTCGTAGGTAGTTTTCCTCCAAAACGCCTCCCTGGCCGGCGCCGTAGCCGCACCAGCGGGCCACTGCCTCGAGCTCCCGACGTGAGGAAGGCAACACATCGGGGTTCCGTCCGCCGCGGATGACGTTGGCGCTTCGGATCCGGCTGGCGAGCAGCCAGGCCTCCCGCAGGATGGCCGTATCCGCCTCGGGCAGCAGGCCGGCAGCCGCGATTGCGTCCAGCGCCGGCAGCGTGGCGGTGGTCCGGAGTTCCGGATGGGTGCCGGCGTGCTCAAGCTGCAGCAGCTGCACCAGCCACTCGACGTCGCTGAGGGCGCCGCGGCCGAGCTTCAGCTGCCGGGAGGAATCCGCCCCGCGGGGCAGGCGTTCATTTTCCACCCGCGCCTTGATGCGGCGGATCTCGCGGATGTCGTTTTCGCTCACGCCGGCTGAGTAGCGGATGGGATCGATGAGGTCTATGAAGTCCTCGGCCAGGTCGTCGCTGCCGGCCATCGGGCGAGCGCGGACCAGTGCCTGCGCCTCCCAGATCAGCGACCAGCGGCTGTAGTACTCGCGGTAGGAGCCCAGGCTGCGCACCAGCGGACCGTTGCGCCCTTCCGGGCGCAGGCCGGCATCCAGGACCAGCACTTTTTCCGCCAGGATCGCCGGCGTGCACGGTTGCTGCAGCAGGGCCGAGAGCTGGCCGACAATGCGTTCGGCCTGGGACTGGGCAGCGCCCGGGTCGGCCCCGGGCACGGCACGGTGGACGTACAGGACGTCGGCGTCGGACCCGTAGCCGATTTCGCGGCCGCCCTGGCGGCCCATGGCCACCACCAGCATGTCGGTGAGTCTCTCCTCGCCGGCGAACACCTCGCCCTCGGCGACGTGCAGCGCCCCCAGGACCGCTGCCCGGTCGGCGTCGGCCAGCGCCCGGCCAACTTCCTCCTGCGTCAGCAGCCCGGCGCTGTCGGCGAGCGCGATGCGCAGCATTTCCCGGCGCCGGATCAGGCGGACCAGCCGCATGGCCGCCCGCGGATCGGGGTGGCGGGACATTTTGGACCGGATTTCCTGCCACTGCGCGTCAAACGACAGCGGGGTCAGGTCCTTGTCGGTGGCCAGCCACGCGGTGGCTTCGGGCGAGACCTCGAGCAGGTCCGTGATGAACCGGCTGGACGACAGGATGGAGCACAGCCGCTCCCCCGCGGCCGAGGAATCACGCAGCATCCCCAGGTACCAGTGCGTCTCCCCCAGCGACTCGCTCAGCCGCCGGAAGCCCAGCAGCCCGGCGTCGGGGTCCACGCCGTCGGCCAGCCAGCCCAGCAGCACCGGCAGCAGCTGGCGCTGGAGGGCGGCGCGGCGGCTGATCCCGACGGTGAGGGCCTCGATGTGCCGCATGGCCCCCTTCGGATCCGCATAGCCCAGCGCTGCGAGCCGGGCCTGTGCGGCGGCCGGAGAGAGCTTGACCTCGTCCACGCTGAGGTTGGAGGCGGTGTTCAGCAGCGGGCGGTAGAAGATGCTTTCGTGCAGCCGGCGGACGAGGCGCTTGGTGCGCTGCCAGGTGTCGGTCAGCCGTTCGGCGGTGGGCCGGCCTACGGCGAGCGAACCGCTGGCGGCCTTGGCCAGGGCGCGCAGGGCCGGTTCGGTGTCCGGCATCAGGTGCGTGCGGCGCATGTGCACCAGCTGGATGCGGTGCTCCAGGACGCGCAGGTAGCGGTAGGCGGCGTCGAGGTCGACGGCGTCGCTGCGCCCGATGTAGCCGCCCTCGCTCAGGGCCGCGATGGCAGCCGTCGTGGCGCGCACCCGCAGCGTTTCATCGGTCCGGCCGTGCACCAGCTGCAGCAGCTGGACGGTGAATTCGACGTCGCGCAGGCCGCCGCTGCCCAGCTTCAGCTGGCGGGCCTCCTCGTGGCCGGGAATGTTGTCGGTCACCCTGCGGCGCATGGCCTGGACCGACTCCACGAAACCCTCGCGTTCGGTGCTGGACCAGATCAGCGGGGCCACGGCTTCCTCGTAGCGCCGGCCCAGGTCGGGATCCCCGGCGGCGGCGCGGGCCTTGAGCAGCGCCTGGAACTCCCAGGTGTGCGCCCAGCGGGTGTAGTAGCTCAGGTGGGAGTCCAGGGTGCGCACCAGCGGGCCGTCCTTGCCCTCGGGCCGCAGGTTGGTGTCCACCTCCCACAGCGCCGGCTCGGGCGCCGAGGCGTTGATCGCACGGGAGATGCCGGCGGCGAGAGCGGTGCCGATTTTCGCGGCCAGGGTCTCGTCGAGCCCGGCGGATTCCATCACGTAGATGACATCGACGTCGGAAATGTAGTTCAGCTCCCGGGCTCCGCACTTGCCCATGGCAATCACGGCAAGGCGCACCCGGGAAATGTCCTCCGCCGAATAGCTGGCGGCGAGTTCCGCGCGGGAGACCGCCAGCGCGGCCTCCAGGGCGGCGCCGGCCAGGTCAGCGAGCTCGCGCCCGACGGCGGGCAGGACATCGGCGGGCGACGCCGCCCCCAGGTCGCGCACGGCCAGGTCCAGCAGGTGCTTGCGGTACCGTGCACGCAGGGCCACGTACGCCTCGGTCCCCGTCAGGCCCGCCACCGGAGCGTCCCCGGTGCCGGCCTTGACCGATTCCAGCAGCGACGCGCGGAGGATGTCTCCCGGTACCTCCGCCGGTTCAGCGCGCAGCGGCACCCGCAGGCTGTCGGCAGCCTCGGGGTGGCGCATGAGGAATTCGGCCAGCGCCTCGGAGGCGCCCAGCAGCCGGAAGAGGGCTTCGCTTGCCTCTTCGCCGCCTTCGACCAGCTCGCGCAGCTCGGGCACCCGGTCCAGCAGCCGCACCAGTGACTGCAGGGCCAGGTCCGGGTCCGCGGCCTGCAGGAACCCGGTGAACAGCACCGCTTCATCCAGCCCCTCGAGTTCGGGCGCCTGCAGGAAGCGGCTGCTTTTTTCCAGGTCCGTGAAGCCTGCGGCAATCAGCCGGCGGGTGAGACTCATAGGAGGTCCTCCATATCCTTCATTCCTCCGTAACGCTCAGTACCGGCGGTTGGCTAGAGAATGCCCAGGTTTTTCTTCAGCTCAAACTGCGTGACGTGCTGGCGGTACTCGTTCCACTCGGCGCGCTTGTTGCGCAGGAAGTTCTCGAAGACCTGCTCGCCCAGGATGTCGGCCACCAGTTCGGACTCTTCCATGGCCCGGACGGCGTCGTGCAGCGAGGCCGGCAGCGGATCCAGGCCCATGGCGCGGCGTTCGGCCGCCGAGAGGCTCTCGACGTCGTCCTCTGCGCCGGCGGGCAGCTCGTAGCCCTCTTCAATGCCCTTGAGCCCGGCGCCGAGCAGGACGGCGTAGGACAGGTACGGGTTGGCGGCTGAGTCGATGCCGCGGTATTCGATGCGCGCCGACTGGCCCTTGCCCGGCTTGTACAGCGGAACCCGGACCAGGGCGGAGCGGTTGTTGTGGCCCCAGGACACGTAGCTCGGGGCTTCGCCGCCGCCCCAGAGCCGCTTGTAGGAATTGACGAACTGGTTCGTCACCGCGGTGAACTCCGGCGCGTGGCGCAGCACGCCGGCAATGAACTGGCGGGCGGTGCGGGAGAGCTGGAACTCGGCTCCGGCTTCGAAGAACGCGTTGGTGTCGCCCTCGAACAGGGACAGGTGCGTGTGCATGCCGGAACCGGGGTGGTCGGAGAACGGCTTGGGCATGAACGTGGCGTAGCAGCTGGTGGTCAGTGCCACTTCCTTGACCACGGTGCGGAACGTCATGATGTTGTCGGCCGTCTGCAGCGCATCAGCGTAGCGCAGGTCAATTTCGTTCTGGCCGGGGCCGGCCTCGTGGTGGCTGAACTCCACCGAGATGCCCACGGCTTCGAGCATGGAGACCGCCGTGCGGCGGAAGTCCTGGGCCACGCCGCCGGGAACGTGGTCGAAGTAGCCGGCCCGGTCCACGGGGACGGGCTCTCCGTCGGGACCGAGCTCATCGGACTTCAGCAGGTAGAACTCGATCTCGGGATGGGTGTAGCAAGTGAAGCCCATGTCAGCGGCCTTTGCCAGCTGGCGCTTGAGGACGTTGCGGGGATCGGCCGCGGAGGGCTGGCCGTCCGGGGTGAGGATGTCGCAGAACATCCGGGAGGTCTGCTCGGAGTCACCGCGCCAGGGCAGAATCTGGAACGTGGAGGGGTCCGGCTGGGCCAGCATGTCGGACTCGAAAACGCGGGCCAGGCCCTCGATCGAGGAACCGTCGAAGCCCAGGCCCTCCTCGAAGGCGCCTTCCACCTCGGCGGGGGCCAGCGCCACCGACTTCAGCGTGCCCACAACATCGGTAAACCACAACCGCACAAACCGGACGTCTCGCTCTTCGATGGTGCGCAAAACGAATTCCTGCTGGCGGTTCATCCCTACCCTCTTTCTGGACTGTGGGACCGCACCCGGATCCTTCCGGGCAGCCCCTGCGTTTCAAGCCTTCCTTCACTCTACCTATCCCGCGGCGGATTACCGCCGTCGCAGGCTGGCGCGGCACCGCATTACGCCGGCCGGCACTGCACGCGCCGCCGGCTTGTGCCTGCGTGCCGCCGCCGGCTGCCACAGTCAGCGGTACCGGCTTGCGGGACCGGGGCCGCAACGCCGCGCTTGTTTAGTAGGCTCGGCGCATGACCGACGCCGAACACCCCGCCCCCTACACTGCCGGACCTGCCAGCTCCGCTGCCCCCGGGAAGCCCGCCGGACCGCGCCGGATCCGCATCCCGCACCTGCAGCAGATCAAGGATTCAGGACAGCATTTCGCGATGCTCACCGCCTATGACCAGTACACCGCCGCCATCTTCGACGAGGCCGGCATCGAGGTGCTGCTGGTGGGTGATTCGGCGGCGAACAACGTCATGGGCCACGCCACCACGCTGCCGATCACGCTCGACGAGATGATCGTGTTCGCACGTTCGGTGACGTCCGGAGCGAGCCGCGCCCTGGTGGTCTGCGACCTGCCCTTCGGCTCCTATGAGATCTCCCCCGCGCAGGCCGTCGAGTCCTCCATCCGCCTCCTCAAGGAGGGGCTGGTGCACGCGGTCAAGATGGAGGGCGGTGCGTTTTACGCGCCGCACGTCAGCGCTCTGGTGGCCGCGGGAATTCCGGTGATGGCGCATGTGGGCTTCACGCCGCAGAGTGAGCATGCCCTGGGCGGCTATCGGGTGCAGGGCCGCGGCGACGCGCGCCGGACAGTGCTCGACGACGCCGCCGCCCTGGCCGAAGCGGGAGCCTTCTGTGTCCTGATGGAAATGGTGCCGGCCGACGTCGCCGCCGAGGTGGATGCCGCCGTCGCCGTTCCCACCATCGGCATCGGCGCCGGCAACGCCACCACCGGGCAGGTCCTGGTCTGGCAGGACATGGCCGGAATGCGCGGGGACAAACTGCCGCGTTTCGTCAAGCAGTTCGCGGATGTCCGCTCGGTCCTGTCCTCCGCGGCACGCGCCTACGCCGACGAAGTGCGCAGCGGCACGTTCCCGGGGCCGGAGCACAGCTTCTAGGAGCGGATCGGCGTTCCGCCTCCCGCTCCAAGGTCCGCCTCCCGGCGGGCAGGTCCGCCTGGCGGGGCCTGGCTCGGCCTCAGCCGCGCTGGTTCCCACTGTCTGTGCATTCCTGTTACTAATGTGGTCCCACCAGTAACAGGCGTCACAAAGGGTGGGAACTGGTGCGCGAACCCGCCGTATCCCCGCCGGCACGCGCTCAGGCGCCGCAAAGGCCAAGAAACCTGAACCGTTGCTGCCCGCGCAGCCCCGGGCCGCCGAACGCAGCCGGAATGTAGGCTCATCCGATGGAGAAGAGCACCAGCACCAAAGCCGTCTGCTATGTGGTCTGCCAGGAACACCTGCTGGTTTTCACCCATCTCGATGTTCCGTTGGAAGTGGCCGGCGTCCAGGTGCCGGCGGGAACGGTGCGCCTTGGGGAGGCTCCGGCAGCAGCGGCGGTTCGGGAAGTGCGGGAGGAAACCGGTCTGGGTGCGACAGTGGTGCGGAACCTGGGGACCGCGGCGTACGACTATTCCCCGGCCCGGTTCGAAATAGCCACCCGCCATTTTTTCCTCCTCACCACCGCTGCACGTCCCCTCAGTGAACGCTGGCAAGCCGGTGAAGACGATCCCGAACACGGCGGCGGGCCGAAACGCTGGGAGTGTTGGTGGATGCCGCTGTCCCAGGCTCACGTCCTGGCCGGCGGGCTCGGCTCAATGGTGGGCGCCCTATACGCGTAATGCGTTCCGGTACCGCACGCGGCTCAGCAGTTCCGCGAGATAGCAGTTCCGCGAGATGGCAGTAAGTGCTCGTCCCAGCCCTGGGACATGCACTTACTGCCATCTCGGCGCCCCGAAGGCGTCCAGGTGCCGCTGCCTACCAGTTGCGGTTTTCTTCGTCTTCCTTGTCCCAGGCCTCATTGCGCTGCTGGACCTTCTGCAGGGCCAGTTCTGCTTCCTCGGGAGTCGAGTACGGGCCCAGCAGCTTGGTCCAGTCGGACTGGGGGCCCTTTTCGACCTCGTGGGTGACGACATTGAACCAGTACTCAGCCATGGTGTGCTCTCCTTCAAAAAATGCTTCCGAACCCCGGGTGGGGCACCCCCGTGCCACGGCATGGGCCGTCCGGCGATAAGATCGATGGTATGCCCCAAACTGTTGCCACTGCACCCCTTGGCCGTCTCGCTCCGGGAACCGTGAGCCCGCGCCTGCCGGTTCCCGCGTCGATCCCGCGTCCGGAATACGTGGGCAAGGAAGCTCCCACCCCGTTCACCGGTTCCGAGGTCAAGTCCGCCGAGACCATCGAGAAAATCCGGGTCGCCAGCAAGATCGCCGCCCAGGCCATCGTGGAGGTCGGCAAGCACATCGTTCCCGGCGTCACCACCGATGAACTGGACCGTGTGGGCCACGAATTCCTGCTCGACCACCACGCCTACCCGTCAACCCTGGGCTACCGCGGCTTTCCCAAGTCCCTGTGCTCCTCGGTCAATGAGGTCATCTGTCACGGCATTCCCGACACCACGGTGCTGAACGACGGCGACATCATCAACATCGACATCACCGCCTACCTCAACGGCGTGCACGGCGACACGAATTGGACGTTCCTGGTGGGCGACGTGGACGAAGAGTCCCGCCTTCTGGTCGAGCGCACCTCCGAATCCCTGCGCCGGGCCATCAAGGCAGTCATGCCGGGCCGCGAGATCAACGTCATCGGCCGCACCATCGAGTCCTACGCAAAGCGCTTCGGCTACGGCGTGGTCCGCGATTTCACCGGCCACGGTGTGGGCGAGGCGTTCCACACGGGGCTCATCATTCCGCACTACGACGCCGCGCCGGCCTACAGCCGTCTCATTGAACCGGGAATGGTGTTTACCATTGAGCCTATGCTCACACTTGGCACCATCGAGTGGGACATGTGGGACGACAATTGGACCGTCCTGACCAAGGACCGCAAACGCACCGCCCAGTTTGAGCACACCCTGCTCGTGACGGACACCGGCGCCGAAATCCTGACCCTCCCTTAGCAGCGTTCACGCAGCCGAGACAGACCTACTTCTGGAGAACCATGGCCAAGAAACACAAGAGTAAGCACGGCGACGCCAACGCGGTCATTGGCATTGATATCGGTGGCACCGGCATCAAGGGCGGCATCGTCGACCTGACCAAGGGCAAGCTGGTTGGCGAGCGGTTCCGCATTCCCACCCCGCAGCCCGCGACGCCCGAAGCAGTGGCCGGCGTCGTCGGCCAGATCGTGGCGGAGCTCTCCTCCCGCCCGGACGGCCCCGGCCCCGAGGTTCCGGTGGGCGTCACGTTCCCGGCCATCATCCAGCACGGCATTGCCCGCTCCGCAGCCAATGTGGATAAGAGCTGGATTGACACGGACGTTGACACCCTGCTCACCAAGGCGCTGGGCCGCGACGTTCAGGTCATGAATGACGCCGATGCCGCCGGCCTGGCGGAGGCCCGCTACGGCGCCGGCCGCGAGGTGGACGGCACCGTCCTGGTGATCACCCTGGGCACGGGCATTGGCTCGGCCCTGATCTACAGGGGCATGCTGGTCCCCAATGCGGAACTGGGCCATCTGGAGATTGACGGGCACGACGCCGAGACCCGGGCCTCCGCCTCCGCCCGGGAACGCGACGGGATCACCTGGGAGGAATACGCCACGCGGCTCCAGCGGTACTTCTCCCATGTGGAGTTCCTGTTCTCGCCGGACCTCTTTGTCGTCGGCGGCGGCATCTCCAAGCGCAGCGAGGACTTCCTGCCGCTGCTGAATCTGCGCACGCCGCTGGTCACCGCCAACCTCAAGAACAATGCCGGCATTGTCGGCGCTGCCCTGCAGGCGGCCATGCACTTCAACTACATCAAGTAGGACCCGCACCACGCGGGGGCCGGCTCGGAAGCGGCGGCGGGGAGACCTGCCGCCGCTTCCGCTGCGTCCGGACCCGGTTGTTCGGGTCTCAGGGTCCGGGGAAGGGTTCGGGGCTCCGCTCCGGGGAAGCTCAGCGGGCGGTCAGCGGCCGCTGGGCTCCGGCGGGGACAGTGGAAGCACGCGGGGATTCTTCGCGCAGTTCAGCTATGGCAGCCTCGAAGTCCTCCAGCGATTCAAAGGCCTGGTAGACGCTGGCAAACCGCAGGTATGCCACCTGGTCGAGCTTCTGCAGCGGCTTCAGGATGGCCAGTCCCACCTCGTGGGCATCAATTTCGGCTACTCCGCTGGCACGGATCGATTCCTCGACCTCCTGGGCCAGCATGGCCAGGTCGTCCTCGCTGACGGGCCGGCCCTGGCAGGCTTTGCGCACACCGTTGATCACCTTGCCGCGGCTGAACGGCTCTCCCACGCCCGACCGCTTGATGACGCTCAGGCTCGTGGTCTCCACCGTGCTGAACCTGCGCCCGCACTCGGGGCACTGGCGGCGGCGGCGGATCGCCGAACCGTCGTCGGCCAGACGGCTGTCAACGACTCGGGAATCAGCGTTGCGGCAGAACGGACAGTACATCCGGAGTCCTTTCGCTGGAGGTCGGAAGCGGGCTGCATCCCGGACCCGACCGCACCGGGGAACCAGTCCCGGTGCAGCAGAGCTGAGCTGCGCACTCATTCTAGAGCCGCAACCCCGACATCACCAACTGCCTCTCACCATATGTAGTAGCACCCGCTACTACATATGGTGGTCAGGCTTCGAACCGGACTGACACGGCGTCGCCGTGAGCGGGCAGGTCCTCGGCCCGGGACAGCGCCACGACATGGGTGCTGACTTCCTGCAGGGCAGCCCGGTCATAGTTGATGACCTGGATGGCGTGCATGAAGGTGGTCACGTTCAAGCCGGAGGAGAAGGCTGAAGTCCCGGCCGTGGGGAGCACGTGGTTGGATCCGGAGCAGTAGTCGCCCAGGCTGACGGGGCTGTAGTTTCCGACAAAGATGGCCCCGGCGCTGGTGATGCGGGCTGCGTCTTCGGCGGCACCGGCGGTCTGGATTTCCAGGTGTTCGGCCCCGTAGGCATTGCAGACGGCGATCCCCTGGTCCAGGTCATCCACCAGGATGGTTCCGGACTGGGGGCCTGACAGCGCGGTTTCCACCCGGGCACGGTGCCGGGTGGCCTGAACCTGCCGGCCCAGTTCATGCCGGACCCGGCCCGCCAGGTCCGGGGAATCGGTGACGAGGACCGAGGCGGCATTGGGATCGTGCTCGGCCTGGCTGATCAGGTCAGCGGCAACAAGGCGCGGATCCGCTCCAGCGTCGGCCAGGATGGCGATTTCGGTGGGACCGGCTTCGGCATCGATCCCCACGACGCCCTTCACCAGCCGCTTGGCGGTCGCCACGTAGACGTTGCCCGGCCCCGTGACGACGTCGACCGGCGCCAGTTCCTGGTTAACTCCGGCCGCGGGAATGCCGTAGGCGAAGGCTGCAATGGCCTGGGCGCCGCCCATGGCGTACACCTCTTCGATGCCCAGCAGCTCCGCGGCAGCCAGAATGGTGGGGTGCGGCAGCCCGCCGAACTCCCGCTGCGGCGGGGACGCCAGGGCGAGCGAAGGGACGCCGGCGGCCTGGGCGGGCACCACGTTCATCACCACTGACGACGGATACACGGCCAGCCCGCCCGGAACGTACAGACCCACGCGGCCCACCGGAAGCCAGTTCTGCGAAACGTTGGCGCCGGGCCCGATCTGCAGATCGGTGTTCTGCGGGCGCTGGGCCTCGGCAAAGAGCCGGGCCCGCCGGATGGACTCTTCCAGGGCGGCCCGGACGGGCGGATCGAGCTGCGCCAGCGCCTCGCGCAGCGCCTCGCGGGGCACCAGCGGATGATGCTGCTCCACGCCGTCGAAGCGGGAGGCCAGCTCGCTGAGCGCGTCATATCCGCGCGTTCTGACGTCCGCGATGATGGCGGCGACGGCGTCGGAAGCCACATCGGTGGTGGTTTCGGCGCGCGGCATCGCGTGCTTCAAACCAGCCGGGCTCAAATGCTGCCCGCGCAGATCGATGGTGCGGAAGGATTCGAAGGCAGGTCCGGAGGTTGAGGAATTCACGCTTCCCATTCTACCCAAGCACCCCCCGCCCGCCGGCAGCCGGTGACTTCGTTACGGCTCCGGACGGGCTTTGGGCCGGGTCAGGTTCGACCAGGTGATGGAAACGAGGTTCACTTTGGCGGCAGAATTGCCGCTGCCGGCGATCTGCTCGTTCAGCCGGCCGTCGTACACCGCCAGCAGAAGCCGCGCCAGCTCCGCCGGGTCGACAGTGAACTCCGCTTCCTGGGCATCGGCCACCCGGAGCAGCGCTGCGGTCACCGCTTCGGCCAGCATGTTGCGCTGGCCTGCAACGAAGACCCGCACTCGGTCGGATCGCCGGGCGGCCAGCAGCAGTTCCAGGCGAACCGCGTGCCACACGGTGTCAGAGGTGAAGTCAGCCATTCCTTCCAGGATGCGCTCGATGACGGCGGTCGGATCCTGCGCGCCGCGCTGCAGCCAATGGTCGAGCTGGTCCTGCAGCCGGGCGACCAACTGGCTGACATGGTCCTCATACATGGCCAGCGCCAGATCGGTCTTGGTGGCGAAGTTGCTGTAGAAGGCGCCCCGGGTAAATCCGGCAGCGGCACACAGCTCCCCCACACTGGCGCCCTCCAGGCCCCGTTCGGCAAAGACGTCGGCGGAAGTTGCCAGCAGGCGGTTGCGGGTGGCGGTTCGGGACCGTTTGGCCGGTTCGGCTGCGTCCAAGGCGGTCCTCTTTCCTGCGGGGTTCATCCTTCCACGATACATGGGTGTATCGTCGGAGGCAGTCAATACACTCGTGTATCCAGTGAGCTTCGAAAAGGAATGCCCGCATGTCCACGCCCGTTTCAGCCCGCCCCCGCCACGCCGCCCGGCCGGAGGATCGGCGGTCCGCCTCCCCCTACCGGTCGCCGATGTTCTGGCTGCTTCCCATGCTCGTGGTGGTCCTGCTGGCAGCGGTCGGCACGGGCCTTTACATGGGCGGGCTGGCCAACCCGACGGCGCATCTGAAGGACTTCCCCGTGGCAGTGGTGAACGAGGACACCGGTCTTGAAGGGAGCGCCGACGGAGCGGCTCCGCAGAATCTGGGACAGGAGATCGTGAACGGATTCGCCGACCGCGCCGCCGAGGGAGAGGAGCTGGACCTTCAGGTCCTCTCTTGGGCGGACGCGCGGGAGCAGCTCGAGAACGGAGAGGTCTATGCCGCCGTCGTCATCCCTGCCTCCTTCTCCGCCGATGCAACCGGACTTGTCACCGGTTCACTGACGCAGGAGCAGTCGGCCCGCCCCGCTGTCAGCGTCTACACCGATCCGAAAGCCGGCGCCCTGGCCGCTCGCCTTGCGGCCGGCGTCGTTGAACCGGGTCTGGCCGAGGCCAGCGCGTCCTTGGGTGAGCAACTTGCCGCCGCAGCACAAGATGCGGAGGCCCAGGCCCGCAGCGCCGTCGAACAGCAGCTGACGGAGTCCCAGAATGAGCAGGCGCGCCGAACCCTGGAAGCCGCAGCAAAGGGCGGTCCGGCCACCGTGGCCTTCGCCCGGCAGCTCACCGCGCAGCAGGCCGGCACCCCCTCCCAGCTGGCGGAGCAGCTGGCCCCCACCGTCAGCGCGGCGTCAGCGGTTCTGCTTCAGGATCCCGTCCAGGTGATTACCGAGAATTACCATCCGGTCGAAGGCGGCACGGCCCTGGGCATGGGTTCCTTCTACTACGCGCTCCTGCTGCTCGTGCTGGGGCTCACCGGATCCATCGGCGTGAACGTCCTGGTGGACGGCCGGCTGGGAATTACTCCGCTGGAAATCGGACCGCAGTTCCTCGTGGCCCGGCGGGCCACACCGTCCCGGTGGCTGTCCATGCTGCTCAAGTGGGGAATTTTCGTCACAGCGGCGGCACCCGCAGCCGGTGTCGTGATGTGGGTGGCCTCCGCCGCGGCCGTTCCCCTGCCGAACGGCGGAACCCTGTTCCTCACCAGCTGGCTCGCAATGTCAGCGGTGTCGGCCGTGGTTTTTGCCCTGCTGACCGTCTTCGGCAACGCCGGCCTGCTGGTCGCGATGATCTACCTGGTGCTCATGGGGCTGCCCTCGTCCGGAGCCGTGGTGCCGCTCGAGGCGCTGCCCGGCTTCTTCCGGGCCATCGCGCCCTGGGAACCCCTGCACCACATCGCCAACGCCATCCGCAGCGTCCTCTACTTCGGTTCAGGCACTGACACCGGTCTGGGCGCGGATGTTGTGGCTCTTGCCCTGATCCTCGCGGCCGCACTGTTGATCGGCTTCCTCGTCAGCACGCTCTACGACCGGATGTTCGGCCGGCGCGGAACAACGGCCGCCGGGCCGGCTGCGGCCTAAGCCGCTGTCCGCAGGGCTGCTCCTGGTGGCGGGGCTGCTCCTGGTTGCGGGGCTTTCGCATCCGACAGGCATCCTTCGGGCAGATAACGGGACAACGGAGAATTCATAGTGCAGATAACGCGCTCAAAGGCCGGTTTTCGGGCATTTTCAGCCCGTTATCTGCACGATAGATTTCCCGAAGCACCGTTATCTGCACGATAGATCCCGACGCGGTCCGCACGGCCCACGACGTCCGGTGCTGACCGCGCCGAATGTGGCCAGGCTGCGGCCCTGGCCCGTGCTTGTCCCCCTGCCCTCCCCCGGATCCTCCGCCTGCCTTCCCCCGTACCTTCCCGCGCGCCCTGCGCCGGCCCTAGGGTCGAGTGATGACAACGGAACTCGACTCCCTGCCCGGGGTAGGAGCGCCGGCAGCGCGCGGCCTCAGCGCTGCCGGCTATTCGTCCCTGAAGGACTTGGCGGACGCCGACCGCGCTGAGCTTTCCCGGCTGCACGGGGTCGGCCCCAAGGCCCTCCGCATCATCGAAGAAGCCCTGAAGGAACACGGTCTCGCTCTGCGATAGCGCATCCCGAGGGATCGCCCCCGAGGGGGCCGCGGACGGTTGCAGGGGGCCGAACCCCGGCGCCTCAGGCGTCGAGGCAGGCCGGGCCCAGCAGCACCTTCAGGTCGCCGAACAACGACGGCGTGGGGTTCACGCGCATGTCAACGCCCAGTTTCATCACTTCCACCGTGCGTGAGCCGTTGAGCCGGATCTGCACCTCGGAGGTTCCGGGATGGGTGCGCAGCACGTCGCCGAGCTGGGTCACCACGGTCTCCGTGGCCTTGTAGGTGGCCATCGAAATAACTACCGGCCCGGAGTGTCCCTCGCTGAGGTCCGGCACGGTCAGTTCCTGCGCATTCAGCGTCACGGCGCCGTCGTCGCGGCGCTGCAGCCGGCCGCGGACCACCACGATCAGGTCCTCGGCCAGCACCGCGGCGATCGGACCGTAGACCTGGCCGAAGAACATGACCTCCATGGAGCCGGCCAGGTCCTCGATCTCGCAGCGGGCATAGGCGTTGCCGCTGTTTTTCGCGATTCGGCGCTGCAGCGAGGTGATCATGCCCGCGATGGTGACGATCGCGCCGTCGGCCGGGCCTTCCTCCCCCACGATGTTGGTGATGGAGGAATCTGCGTGCTGGCTGAGGATGCCCTCGAGCCCCTGCAGCGGATGATCCGAGACGTACAGGCCGAGCATGTCGCGTTCGAAGGAGAGCTTGTCCTTCTTTTCCCACTCCGGCAGGTCCGGGATCTCGATGCTGATCGAGTCCTCCGGCTCCTGGTCGGCGATCGCGGCGAACAGGTCGAACTGGCCCACCGCCTCGTTGCGCTTGAGCACGACGACGGAGTCGATCGCCTCTTCGTGGATCATGGCCAGCGGGCGTCGGGCATGACCCATGGAGTCGAAGGCCCCGGCCTTGATGAGGGATTCGATGGTGCGCTTGTTGCAGACCACCGCCGGAACCTTCATCAGGAAGTCCTTGAAGTTGGTGAACGCACCCTTTTCCTCGCGGGCGGCGACCATCGACTGCACCACGTTCGCGCCCACGTTGCGGATGGCACCCATGCCGAAGCGGATGTCGGTGCCGACCGGGGTGAAGTTCACGCTGGACTCGTTCACGTCCGGCGGCAGCACGGTGATGCCCATCTTGCGGCATTCGTTCAGGTACATGGCCAGCTTGTCCTTGTCATCACCGACCGAGGTGAGCAGGGCTGCCATGTACTCTGCCGGATACTGCGCCTTCAGGTACGCGGTCCAGTAGGAGACGACGCCGTACGCCGCGGAGTGCGCCTTGTTGAAGGCGTAGTCGGAGAACGGCAGCAGGATGTCCCAGAGTGCCTTGATCGCGGCCTCCGAGTAGCCGCGGTCCACCATCCCCTGATGGAAGCCGGCGTACTGCTTGTCCAGTTCGGACTTCTTTTTCTTACCCATGGCCCGGCGCAGGATGTCTGCCTGGCCGAGGCTGAAGCCTGCCACCTTCTGCGCGATGGCCATAACCTGCTCCTGATACACGATCAGGCCGTAGGTGGTGCCCAGGATTTCCGCCAGCGGTTCCTCGAGCTCCGGATGGATGGGAGTGATTTCCTGCTGGCCGGTCTTGCGCAGCGCATAGTTGGTGTGCGAGTTCGCACCCATGGGACCGGGCCGGTACAGCGCGATGACGGCGGAGATGTCTTCAAAGTTGTCAGGACGCATGCTCTTGAGCAGCGACCGCATGGGTCCGCCGTCGAGCTGGAACACGCCCAGCGTGTCGCCGCTGGCCAGGAGGTCGTAGGCGGGCTTCAGGTCCAGCGGCAGGTCTTCGAGGACCAGGTCCTCGCCGCGGTTGTTCTTGATGTTCTCGACGGCGTCGGAGACGATCGTCAGGTTGCGCAGGCCGAGGAAGTCCATCTTGATCAGCCCCAGGCCTTCGCAGGTGGGGTAGTCGAACTGCGTGATGACCTGCCCGTCCTGGTCACGGCGCATGATCGGAATGATGTCGATCAGCGGATCCGAGGACATGATCACGCCGGCCGCATGCACGCCCCACTGCCGTTTCAGGCCTTCCAGGCCGAGCGCCGTGTCAAACACCCGCTGGGAATCGGGGTCGGTGCGGAGCAGTTCGCGCAGCTCCTCGGCCTCGCCGTACCGCTTGGCTTCCTTGTTGTGCACGTCGGCCAGGGACAGGCCCTTGCCCATTACGTCCGGCGGCATGGCCTTGGTCAGCCGCTCCCCCACGGAGAAGGGGTAGCCCATGACGCGGGAGGAGTCCTTCAGCGCCTGCTTGGCCTTGATGGTGCCGTAGGTGACGATCATGGCCACGCGCTCGTCGCCGTATTTCTCGGTGACGTAGTGGATCACCTCGGAACGGCGCCGATCATCGAAGTCGACGTCGAAGTCAGGCATGGAAACGCGGTCCGGGTTCAGGAACCGTTCGAAGATCAGGCCGTGCTGCAGCGGGTCCAGGTCGGTGATTCCCATGGCGTAGGCGGCCATGGAGCCGGCGCCGGAGCCGCGGCCGGGACCCACTCGGATGCCGTTGGCCTTGGCCCAGTTGATGAAGTCGGCCACCACCAGGAAGTACCCCGGGAAGCCCATCTGGGCAATGATGCCCACTTCGTAGTCGGCGCGCTTGCGGACGGCGTCGCTGATGCCGTTCGGATAGCGGCGGTGCAGGCCCGCCTCCACTTCCTTGACGAACCAGGACTCCTCGTTTTCCCCCTCCGGGGTGGGGAACCGCGGCATGTAGTTGGCGTTGGTGTTGAACTCGACGTCGCAGCGCTCGGCGATGAGCAGCGTGTTGTCGCAGGCTTCGGGGTAGTCGCGGAAGATGGCCCGCATTTCGGCCGGGGACTTCAGGTAGAACTCGTCGGCGTCGAACTTGAAGCGCTTGGGGTCGGCGAGTGAGGAACCGGACTGCACGCACAGCAGGGCCGCGTGCGCCGACGCGTCCTCCGCGTGTGTGTAGTGCAGGTCGTTGGTGGCCACCAGCGGCAGCTTCAGTTCCCGGGCGAGCTTGAACAGGTCCGCCTGCACGTTGCGCTCAATGTCCAGGCCGTGGTCCATGATTTCGCAGAAGAAGTTATCAGCACCGAAGATGTCGCGGAAGTCCGAGGCCGCCTGAACCGCCTCGCGGTACAGCCCCAGGCGCAGCTTCGTCTGCACTTCCCCCGACGGGCAGCCGGTGGTGGCGATGAGTCCCTTGCCGTAGGTCTGCAGCAGGTCCCGGTCCATGCGCGGCTTGTAGAGGAAGCCCTCCAGCGAGGCCAGGGAGGACATCCGGAAGAGGTTGTGCATGCCCTCGGTGGTCTCGGACCACATGGTCATGTGCGTGTAGGCACCGGCACCGGACACGTCGTTCCGGCCGCCGTCGCCCCACTTGACGCGGGTCTTGTCCGCTCGGGCGGTGCCCGGGGTCAGATAGGCCTCGACGCCGATGATCGGCTTGATCCCGGCGTTGCGGGCCTTGTTCCAGAAGTCGAACGCACCGAACACGAACCCGTGGTCAGTGGTCGCCACGGCGTTCATTCCCAGCTCGTCAGCGTGGCTGAAGAGGTCCGTCAGACGGGCCGCACCGTCCAGCATGGAGTATTCGGTGTGGTTGTGAAGATGGACAAACGATTTCGAAGAACTAGTTGCTGAAGCCACCGAACCATTCTAGGCCCGGTCGCGGCGGGCTCCGGACGGCACGCCGCGACCGGAGCCGGCCCGCGGCTCCGGCGCGGGCAGCCGGCTAGACGTCGCCGCGCCGGAGGGCGTCCAGGGCGTACTGCAGATCCTGCGGATATTCACTGACAACTTCCACGCGTTCACCGGTGCCGGGGTGGGAAAAGGCCAGTTGGCGGGCATGCAGCCACTGCCGGGTCAGGCCCAGCTCGGCCGCGAGTTTGGCCTCGGCGCCGTAGGTGAGATCTCCGGCACAGGGGTGCTTGAGGGCGGAGAAATGCACCCGGATCTGGTGCGTCCGGCCCGTTTCCAGCTGCACCTCCACCAGGGACGCCTTGCCAAAGGCCTCCAGCACCTCGTAGCGGGTGACCGACGGGCGCCCGCCCTCCAGCACTGCGAAGCGCCAGTCGTAGGAGGGGTGCCGGCCGATCGGCGCGTCAATGGTGCCGCGCAGCGGATCCGGCAGGCCCTGGACCACGGCGTGGTACATCTTGTCCACGGTGCGGTCCTTGAAAGCCTGCTTCAGCACGTTGTAGGCGTGCTCGGTTTTGGCCACCACCATGGCTCCGGAGGTGCCCACGTCCAGCCGGTGGACGATGCCCTGCCGCTCCGGAGCTCCGGAGGTGGAGATGCGGTAGCCGGCGGCAGCCAGGCCGCCGACGACGGTGGGGCCCACCCAGCCCGGGGACGGATGCGCTGCCACACCCACCGGCTTGTCGATGACAACAAAGTGTTCGTCGTCGAGAAGGATGTTCAGGCCTTCTACCGGCTCGACGACGACGGCGAGCGGGTCCCGGAGTTCGGGAATGTCCACGGTGACCTTGTCGCCGGCAGCCAGCCGGTCCGATTTGCCCAGCGGGCGCCCCGCCATGCTGAAGTAGCCGTCGGTGAACCAGGGGGCCACCGTGGAGCGCGAGACATCAAGGAGTTTGGCCAGGACCGCATCGGCGCGGCCGCCGTCGGCCTCGTCCGGAATCTGCAGGACGGTATGGATCTCGTTCATGGTTAGTCTTCGCCGTTCTTCGTATCTTGTGTGCCGGTTTCCCGGGCGTTGCTTCCCTGTTCGCCGTCGTGGACGGCAACGGAGTTCCGGGGTTCATCCCGCTTCCCGTCCAGGCCCGTGCCGCGCAGGGTCAGCAGGCAGACCAGGATGACGCCACTGACCACGCAGGAGTCCGCAATGTTGAAAATGGCGAAGTTCGGCAGGGCAATGAAGTCCACCACGTGGCCCTGTCCGAACGAGGGGGCCCGGAACAGCCGGTCCGTGAGGTTCCCCAGTGCGCCGCCCAGAACCAGCCCGAGCGCGATGGCCCAGGACAGGGAGCGCACCTTCAGCATGAGGTACACCAGGAACCCGCTGACGGCCACCATGATGATGGTGAACACCCAGGTGTGGTCGGTGCCGATGGAGAACGCCGCCCCGGGGTTGAGGATGTAATGCCAGCGCAGCACCGGCGGCAGCACGTCGGTGACCTGGCCCAGGGTCATGGTGCTCTCCACCCACCATTTGGTGAGCTGGTCAAAACCGAGCGCCAGGACAGCGCAGGCCAGCATGATCAGGGCGTAACCGGTCCAGGCCGGACGCACGTGTGCGCCGGCATGGCCTTTGGCGGCCGCTGATTCCTCAGAAGATTTCGTCATGTAGGTTTCTTCGTCCCGGTGCTTTCGTTGGTGGGCGGCGTCGCAGGACGCCGCATCCAAAACCACGGGGCCGGGGGGCGGGGGCGCCCCGGCCAGCCGGCCCGTGCTTTATCTCAGTTTAGTCCACCCGTGTCGCCACGGGGCCGTTCGGGTTACGCGTCAGCGGTCTCCGAGGCAACGGAACCGCGGGCGTCAAGATCCCGCAGCTGGCCTTCGATGTAGGTCTTCAGGCGTGAGCGGTAGTCGCGCTCGAAGCCGCGCAGCTGCTCGACCTTGCGCTCCAGGACAGCCTTCTGCTGTTCCAGGTTGCTGAGGATCTTGCGGCTCTTGTCCTGGGCTTCGGTGACGAGGCCGGTGGCTTCGATCTGTGCGTCCGCAATGATCTTGTCGCGCTGCTCAACACCGGCACCAACGTAGTCGTCGTGCATCTTCTGGGCCATGGCCAGGATGCCGGCGGCGGTCTCGGTGTTGCTCACTGCGGCGGCGGGTGCCGCTGCTGCGGCCGGGGCCGGAGCCTCGACCTTGGGCTCTTCAGCCTTCGCGGCCGGAGCCTTGGGCTCCACGGCCTTGACGGCCTCGGGCTTCTTCTCTTCCTTCACCGGCTCGGTGACCTGCTCGGTCTTCGCCGCGGCGGAGACCGGGGCCGGAACTGAGGCTTCGGTGCTGGTGCCGGTGCTGGTGCTGGTGCCGGCAACGCAATCAGCGAGCTGGCGGCGCAGGTCTTCATTCTCCGCGGTCAGGCGGCGAAGCTCGACGACGATCTCGTCGAGGAAATCGTCAACCTCATCCTGGTCGTAACCTTCACGGAACTTAGTCGGCTGGAACCGCTTATTGACAACATCTTCTGGCGTCAGAGCCATCTGGTCACCTCACATTATAAGATTCGCCTGCGAGTCAAGCAGACGGTTCTACGTACAGAATAACGAACATAAGAAACTGGGAAGTCTAATTCTTTTTCACAGTATATCTTCCGGGTGCGGAAGACTAACCGGTCCCGGAGGGGCCGCAGCGGCTAGCGGATGAGGCTGGCCACGATTGACCTGGCAATGGCGACCACGATGAACAGCACGATGAACGCCAGGTCCAGGGAGATGCCGCCAAGCCTCAGCGGAGGGATGAATCTCCGCAGGAGCCGGATGGGCGGATCCGTTGCGCCGTAGATCGCGGATGCGAGCACCAGTGCGGGCCCCTTGGGGCGCCATTGGCGGGCAAAGATTTGGACCGCGTCATAAACAATCCGCAGCAGCAGGGCAAAATAAAAGAGGACCAGCAGCAGATACAGCAGGGAAAAAATAATACTCACGCGTGTGGTTTCGTTTCCGGGTAAGCCTCAGCCGCCCGCACTGCCCCCGCCGCGGCGGGGATGCGGTCAGCTCTGGTTGAAGAATGCCGACTGGGACTCGCTGACCTTTTTGTCATCCCCCAGCACCTCCACGTAGGAGGGCGACAGCAGGAAGACCTTGTTGGTCACGCGCTCAATGCTACCGCGCAGTCCGAAGACGAGGCCAGCGGAGAAATCGACGAGCCGCTTGGCGTCGGCTTCGCCCATGTCGGTCACGTTCATGATCACGGGAATGCCGTCACGGAAACTCTCGCCGATGATCTTGGCGTCGTTGTACGAACGGGGGTGGACGGTGGTGATCTGGCGCAAGCCAGCCACTTCCTCTCGGGATGACGGAGCTCGTTTGATCGGCGTTACCGGTGCCCGGTACTCCTCGACTGCGGTGCGGGTCACGGGGGCAGGTGCCGGTGTCGGCTCGGCTTCCCGGTCCGGACGCTCGGCACGCTCGAAATCGGGCGTGTATTCCTCGCTGCGTGCCGGGGCATCCCGCTGGGTCTTCGGCTCGGACTCGTAGTGCTCGTCACCGTCGGCGAGGCCAAGGTAAATCATTGTCCTGCGCATTGCGCCAGCCATGGTTGCTCCTTCTAGAACTTCAGCGCCGTAGCACCCGTTCCTCGCCAAATGAGGAACTTTCCTCCATTAGACGCTACCGCACCGGGGGGCGCGGCCCGAGAATATCGGAGCCGATGCGCAGGTGTGTCGCCCCGTATTCCAGTGCTGCTTCCAGGTCCCCGCTCATTCCGGCCGATATCCCTGCGGCGCCGGGGTGGGTTTCCTGCAGCTGCCCGGACAGGGCGCGGAGCCGGCCGAAGGCCTCGCGCGGGTCCCCGCCCAGCGGCGCCACCGCCATCAGGCCGGCCAACCGGAGACCGGGCGCCGCAGCCACGGCGTCAGCGAGGGCCGGTACATCGGCGGGCAGCGCTCCCCCGCGGGCCGGGCCGGAAGGTGTCGTGCCCACGCCGGCGGCGGGGTCGCGCAGGTCGACCTGGAGAAAGCACTCCAGGTCCGCCCGCGGCGGCAGCCCGGCGCCGGTTCGGCGCTGCTGCTCGGCCTCCATCGCCTTGGCCAGGGCCCGAACGAGCGAGGCCCGGTCAACGGAATGGACGGCTTCGGCATAGCGCACCACCGACTTGGCCTTGTTGCTTTGCAGCTGGCCGATGAAGTGCCAGGACAGCCCCAGGGACGCCGTGTCGGCAGCTTTCGCAGCCGCCTCCTGGTCCTTGTTTTCCCCGACGTCGGTGACGCCCAGACCGGCCAGCAGTTCGACGTCGGCCGCGGGAAAGTATTTCGTGACCACGATCAGCGTTGGAGCGGTTCCCGGAGGTGCCGCTGCCCGGATGCGGGCTTGGACCCGGCCAAGCCGTTCGGCGAGTTCGGCTGCGCGGACAGCCGGGGAAATGCTCGATGTCATGGGGGTTCGTTCCTTGGGTCGAACGCGGGCGTTGCCCGCCGGAAAAAGGGCCGTGGTCCGGTGGGGTCCGGCGGCTCAGCTCTGGTGGCTCAGCTCAGCCAGACGACACCGGCAAAGCGCCCGGCACTGCTGGTGCGCCGGTGCGAGTACAGCTCATCGGATTCCAGCGTGCAGCCGGGCACGCGGATCACTTCCACGTCCAGGGCGGCCAGCTGGGCCTCGGCGCCGGCCGGGAGGTCCAGGGCCGGCGTGCCCCGCCGGGTGCGCGACCGCAGCACCGGCAGCAGGTCTGCCGCTTCCTCGAGCATGGCTTCGGGAACCTCGTAGCATTCACCGCACACGCTCGGGCCGATCCAGGCCGTGATGCCGGCGGCACCGGCTGCACGCATCGCCCGCACGGTGTTGGGCAGGACGCCGTCCAGCAGCCCCTTGCGTCCGGCGTGGGCCGCAGCGGTCACGACGCCGCCGCCGGGTTTCCGGCCAACCAGCACCACGGGCACGCAGTCCGCCACCATGACGGCCAGGGGCGCGCTTCCGTCGGGACTGACGAGGGCATCAGCGGTCGGGGCGGCGGAAGCGGCGTCCGTTCCGCCGGAAACGAGTGCGACGTCGGCGGAATGGACCTGGTTCATGAACCGCAGCGATCCCGCGGCAACGGTCATGGCTTTTTCCAGGGCGCCGCGGCGCAGCCGAACCTGTGCGGGATCATCCCCGACATGCAAAGCGAGGTTGCCCGCCGCCGTATTGGTGAAGCCGACGGTCAGCCCGTCACCGGTCTGTGTCTGCCACCAAAACATTGTCGAACAACCTCGCTGCTGCCGGGCGTTCCGGACTCGTGTCCGGACCGGGGGTGTTACTTCAGGAAATCAGGAACGTCCAGGTCGTCGTTCCGGCCCGTGGACAGGTCCGATTCCACGACGGCCGGCAGGTCGACGTCGAAACCGGCGTCGGCGGGAACGTCGCTGTGCTGGGTCGAGCGCTGCGACCACGCCGACAGGCCCGCGGAAGCGGGTGCGGCGCCGGCGTAGCTGCCGCCTGCCGGTGCGTTGACCGGCGGTGCTGCGGGCTCGGCCGGCTTGTGCGAAATCGGCTGCGAGGTCACGTCGACCTGGTCGAAGCCGGCGGCGATGACCGTCACGCGTGCTTCATCACCAAGGGCGTCGTCAATGACGGCACCGAAGATGATGTTGGCCTCGGGGTGGGCCACTTCCTGCACCAAGCGCGCAGCTTCGTTGATCTCGAACAGGCCGAGGTCGGAGCCACCCTGAATGGAGAGCAGGACGCCGTGGGCGCCGTCGATGGAGGCTTCCAGCAGAGGAGAAGCTATTGCCAGCTCGGCGGCCTTGACGGCCCGGTCCTCCCCTCGTGCGGAACCGATGCCCATGAGGGCCGAACCTGCACCCTGCATCACCGACTTCACATCCGCGAAGTCGAGGTTGATCAGGCCCGGGGTGGTGATCAGGTCGGTGATGCCCTGAACGCCGGAGAGCAGCACCTGGTCAGCGGAACGGAAAGCGTCCAGCATGGACACGTTGCGGTCGCTGATGGACAGCAGGCGGTCGTTCGGAATCACGATCAGCGTGTCGACTTCCTCGCGCAGCGTGTCGATGCCCGACTCGGCCTGGTTGGAGCGGCGGCGGCCTTCGAAAGTGAAGGGGCGCGTAACCACGCCAATGGTCAGGGCACCCAGGGAACGGGCGATCCGGGCCACGACGGGAGCGCCGCCGGTACCGGTGCCGCCACCCTCGCCTGCGGTGACGAAGACCATGTCAGCCCCGCGCAGGACTTCCTCGATCTCCTCGGCGTGATCCTCGGCTGCCTTGCGGCCAACCTCGGGATCCGCACCGGCGCCCAGGCCGCGGGTCAGCTCACGGCCGACGTCAAGCTTGACGTCGGCGTCGCTCATCAGCAGTGCCTGTGCATCGGTGTTGATGGCGATGAACTCCACGCCTCGGAGTCCTACGTCAATCATCCGGTTTACGGCGTTCACGCCACCGCCGCCGATGCCGACGACCTTGATGACGGCCAAGTAATTCTGCGGTGCTGCCACGTCCTGTGTCCCTTGTTCGAATCTGTGCAACTGATCATTGGTGGCCGGGGATCATCCCCCGGCCGAAAAACCTTGAACCTTACGTCCAACCTTCAGCTTAAGACCCTAAGGCTCAAGTTGAAGGTTATAGTTATGTCAAGTAATCCTCTACCTGTGACGCTATGGGGCGAAAACTGGTTCTGCAATTACCTCTGCCGCGTGTCGGATTTTTCTTTGCCCCAAGAGGTAAATATCACCGTGTTACCGGTGCGCTCGGAGTGCTGACATCAAATACCTTGATCGGCGGATCCTTGGGCGGCATCTTCATCAGCGCTTCCAGGGTGCGGGCCTTGGCCACATTGGATTCGGCGCTCCCCCAGAATACCTTCTGTCCGTTGAGGAGCTGCAGCTCCACGGAGTCGACCGACGATGCCGAGGCGTGGTCAAGCTGCGCCAGGACATCTTCGGGCAAAACGGACAGGACGGACGTGACAGTGCTGAACACCTCCGTGTTCACCGCCTCGGTTCCGCCGTCGATCAGCGGCAGCCGGGCCTCGGCCCGGTTGGCCGCCGTGCCGATGGCCAGGCCCTCGTCGTCAATCAGCAGGAAGGCGTCGCCGCTCTGCAGGACGGCCACCGGGACCCGCTCGGCTACGGTCACCACAATCTCGGACGGCGGCTGCGCCACCACGTCCACGCCGGCGACCTCCGGCCGGTCCGCCAGCAGCACCGCGACGTCGTCGTCGGCAATCGTGGTCAGCGGCTGTCCCATCAGCGGCTGCAGGGCGCTCTGCACCTCTTCGGTGGACAGCAGCGAGTTGCCCTGCACCGTCACCGTCTTCAGCGCCAAAGCCGGCGAGAAAAACAGGACGGCCAGAAACGCGCCGAACAGGACAACACCGGACACCGCCGAGATGAGCAGCCACCGCCGACGCCGGCGGACCGGCGGTTGGGGAAAGGACAGGACCGTGGCGGAGACAGTCGCCTCGCCGGCGGAACCAGCTCCCCAGGATGTTCCGTCCCCGGCGCGGAGCCGCGGGTCCGTGCCGGCCCCGGAATGGTGGGATGCCCGGTCGGCTCCGCGGCGCGGACCGGCGGTCCGGCGCGGTTCGCCGTGCCCGGAACGGCGCAGGCCGTCCCCGCTTCGGGCGGACGGTCCGGGGCGTCCCTGGTCCACCGCTGGCCGGCGCGGCTTCCGGCTACCCACGGTGTCCCTCACGGGACGCGGGCGGAACCGCCGCTGCGGCGGAATCTCCGGCGGGGCCGGTTTCAGCGGTCCGGGCGAGTTCCCGCACCAGGACGGCACCGAACGCGGTGACGTCGCCGGCACCCACGGTCAGGATGATGTCGCCGGCCGCTGCGCGGCGGCAGATGTCCTGCACGGCTCGGGCCGGATCGGGCGCGTAGCCGCCGGGACGGTTCACGCGGGCGGTGATCAGCTCGCTGGTGACGCCTTCCACCGGGTCTTCCCGCGCGGCGTAAATGTCCAGCACTGTCGCGCTGTCCGCCAGCTCCAGGGCGGAGGCGAACTCCGCGGCAAAGGCCAGCGTCCGGCTGAACAGGTGCGGCTGGAACAGGACGTGGACGCGGTGCTCCCCGGCAACCGTGCGGGCGGCCTCCAGTGCGGCCACCAGTTCGGTGGGATGGTGGGCGTAGTCATCGAAGACCCGGACGCCGCGCACGGCGCCCTTGGCTTCAAACCTCCGGGCCGCACCGGAGAACACTGCCAGCCCTGCCGCGGCTCGGGCCGGATCCACGCCCAGTCCGAGTCCGACGGCGAAGGCCGCAGCAGCGTTGCGGATGTTGTGCGCCCCGGGAACCAGGAGGCGCAGTTCCTGCTCGCATTCCAGGCCGTCGAGGCTGAAGCGGAGCACGGAGACCGAACCGCTGGCCACCGGCCGGGTCTTGGTGATGCGGATGTCGGCCGTCTCGCTGTAGCCGTAGGTGCGGACCTGCGCAGCGCCGGAGCGGCTCACCACGTCGACGGCACCGGGATCATCGGCGCATGCCACCAGCAGGCCGTCAGCGGGCAGCAGCCGGACAAAACGGTCAAAGGAGGCGAAGACGGCTTCCTCGGTGCCGTAGTGGTCCAGGTGGTCGGCCTCGACGTTGGTGATGACGGTGATCCGGGGCAGGTAGTTCAGGAACGAACCGTCGGATTCGTCGGCCTCGGCAACGAACACGTTGCCGCTGCCGTGCGCGGCGTTGACCCCCAGCGCAGCGACATCGCCGCCGATGGCGAAGGACGGATCCAGTCCGGCTTCGCGCAGCAGGACGGTCACCATCGCGGTGGTGGTGGTCTTTCCGTGTGTTCCGGCGACGGCCACCACCTCCTGGTTGCCCATGGCCGCGGCCAGGGCAACGGACCGGTGAATGATCCTCAGCCCCGCGGCCCGGGCCGCGGCAAGTTCAGGATTCTCCGATCGGATGGCAGTGGAGATCACCACTGTGTCCGCGCCCTGCACATTCGCGGCATCCTGCCCGACAAATACGGTGGCGCCCAGGGCTTCCAGGGCGCGGAGCCCCGGTGAATCACGGGAGTCGGAGCCGGAGACGGAAACGCCTTGGCCCATCATTACCCGGGCAACGGCTGACATGCCCGCTCCCCCAAGCCCAATGAAATGCACCCGTCCGAGGTCCGACAGCTTCAGCCTGCTCATGCGCGGAACCTTACGTTTGCTTCGAGAATGAATGTCGCCATCTGCCGGTCGGCGTCCCGGATGCCCTGGGCGGCCGCGGCCGCGGACATCGACTCCAGCGCTGCGGGATCGGCCAGCAAAGGTATCAGCTTGTCCGATATCCACTCCGCTGTGAAGAGGCTGTCCGAAACGAGAAGCGCTCCGCCGGCGGCGACGAGGCCGGCAGCGTTCAGCGCCTGCTCACCGTTGCCGTGCGGCAGCGGCACCAGCACGGCGGGCAGGCCGACGGCGCTGATTTCGCAGACGGTGCCGGCACCGGAGCGGGCCAGCAGCAGGTCGGCGGCAGCGTAGGCCTGTTCCATGCCGTCGACGTATTCGACCTGGTGGTAGCGCGGGGCGCTCAGCAGTGCGCCGTCGGCGGTGAACAGTTGCTTGCCGCGGCCGGTGATGTGCAGGGTCTGGATGCCCGCGGCGGCAAGGGCCGGGAGCGATGCTTCCACGGCCCGGTTGATGGAGGCCGCACCGGAGGAGCCACCGGTGACCACCAGGGTGGGCAGCGACGGATCCAGGCCGAGGGCGGCGCGTGCTCCGGACCGGGCGGCGTGCCGGTCCAGGCCGGAGATTCCCCGCCGCATCGGCATTCCCACCAGCCGGGCGCCGGGCAGCCGGGTCTCGGCGAAGGCCGTGGCAACGACGTCGGCAAAGCGTGCGCCGACGCGGTTGGCCAGCCCGGGGCGGGCGTTGGCCTCGTGCACGATGATCGGCAGCTTCCGGCGGCGGGCGGCAAGATAGACCGGGGTGGAGACGTAGCCGCCCACGCCCACGACGACGTCGGCGGCGGCTTCGTCGAGGATGTCGCCGGCCTGCGTTACGGCGCGCAGCAGCCGGCCGGGCAGGCGGACCAGATCGGCGCCGGGCCGGCGCGGCATTGGCACGCGGTCGATGACGGCCAGCTCAAAGCCGGCTGCCGGAACGAGCCGCGTTTCCATCCCGGCGGCGGTGCCCACAACCTTGATGCGGGACTCCGGCGCGGAGTCCCGCACGGCTCCGGCCACCGCAAGGAGCGGGCTGATGTGCCCGGCGGTGCCGCCTCCGGCGAGGACGAGGGAAAGGGGACGTTGCGTCATGGAGCTGATGGTTCACTTTCGGGAAGTTTGTGTTCGGGGACTTTGCGGGCGAAGGAGAGCAGGACACCGATGGCGGCCAGGGTGAAGGTCAGGGAGGACCCGCCGTAGGAGATGAAGGGCAGCGGTACGCCGATCACCGGAAGGAGCCCGGTCACCATGGCGATGTTCACGAAGGCCTGCCCGATGATCCAGACCAGGATGGAGCCGCAGAGGATCCGGATGAACGGATCCGTGTGTCGCATCGTCATCCGGATCGTGGCCACGGCCAGGACGCCGAAGAGCAGCACGATCAGGAGCGTGCCCAGCAGGCCGAACTCCTCACCGATGATCGCGAAGATGAAGTCGTTGTGGGCTTCGGGGATCCAGCTCCACTTCTGCCGGCTCTGCCCGATGCCCACACCGAACCAGCCGCCGGAGGCCAGGGCGTACATGCCGGCATTGGCCTGGTCGCACACGCCTCCCCCGCAGTCCAGCTTCAGCCACGCGCTGATTCGGCTGGAGCGGTTGCCGCTGAGCGCCGACATCAGCACCGCGGCGCCCGCGCCCAGTCCCACCAGTGCGGTGAGGAAGCGCAGCGGCGCCCCGGCAAAGAAGAGGGCGGCAATCATGATCATGCCCATGATGATCACGGTGCCCAGGTCGCTGCCGAGCATGACCAGCCCGATCAGCAGCAGCCCGCCGGGGAAGACCACGGGAACCAGGGCGTGCTTCCACTGGGTGATGAGCTTCTGCTTCAGGGACAGCATGGAGGCGAACCAGATGGCCATGGCCAGCTTCGCCGCCTCGGAGGGCTGCCCGGTGATCGGACCAATTTCGATCCAGTTCCGGTTGCCGTTCACTTCCTTGCCGATCCCCGGAATGAGTACCAGGATCAGCAGCACGGCGGCCAGGGCCATCAGGCCCCATGCCATCTTTTTGAACGTTTTGGGACCGAGCCGCGACAAGCCCAGCATGGCGGCCACGCCGAGCCCGGCGAACATGGCCTGTTTCACGAAGAAGTTGAAGGTGCTGCCCACCGATTCACCGGCCGAGGCGGCGATGGACTCCACCGAGGATGCCGAAAGCACCATCATCAGTCCGATGGCCGTCAGCGCCAGCGAGGCGCCCAGAATCGTGTAATAGGCCGATCCGGTGGCTGTGCGGCGGCTGCCATCGATGAGGACGATGCCGCGTTCGAACATCGACGGTTTCTTGCCCGGCGCGGCGGGCGCGCGGGACGCAGGCCGGGAGCCTGCGGACGCGGGCCGGCCCGACGACGGCGTGCCGGTTCCCCGGCCCGAGGCCGCCGGTGAGGTGCCGGCGGCCGGCCGCTTGGAGCGAAGCACAGGCTTGCGGGGGTTTCCTGAGGACGTAGTGACCATCTAGGACTCCTTGGTGGTCTGCGCCTGTCCTTCCACGTACCCGCGGACAGCCTCGATGAAAGCGTCGCCGCGGTGTGCGTAGGACGCGAACTGATCCATGGATGCCGCTGCCGGCGCCATGAGGACCGTGTCTCCGGAACGGGCCTCAGCGGCTGCGGCGGCGACAGCCAGGGCCATCACTTCCTCCCCGCTGACTACTGGTACGGAGGCGGGCCTTCCACCAGTGTGGGGCGGAACGGCGTCAATCACCCGGATGCCCGGGGCGTGTCGTGCCAGGGCCTCGCGAAGCCGGGAGGAATCGGCGCCGATCAGGATGACCGCACGCAGCCGCGGAGCCTGGGTCCGGACGAGGTCGTCGTAGTCCACTCCCTTGGACAGTCCGCCGGCAATCCAGACCACCGGGTCGAACGCCGAAAGCGAAGCGGCGGCCGCATGCGGGTTGGTGGCCTTGGAATCGTCGACCCAGAGGATGTCATTGAGGCGGGCCACCGGCTGGATGCGGTGTGCACCGGGGGCATAGGCCCGAAGCCCGTCCCGGACGGCAACCGGCTCGACGCCGAAAGCCCGCACCAGGGCTGCAGCCGCCAGGGCGTTGGCCACCATGTGCCGCGGCGCCGGTTCGCCGACGTCGGCCAGGGAGGCCAGTTCCGCGGCGGAATCCTTGCGCTGTTCGATGAAGGCGCGGTCCACCAGCAGGTTTTCCACCATGCCCACCATGGAGACGGCGGGCATGCCGGTGGTGAAGCCCACGGCGCGGCAGCCTTCCACGACGTCGGCTTCTTCGACCATGTGCTCGGTCTCGGACTGCTCAGCGTTGTAGATGCAGGCGACGCGGGTGTTTTCGTAGATCTTTGCCTTGTCGGCCAGGTACGCCTCGTAGGATCCGTGCCAGTCCACGTGGTCCTCGGCGATGTTCAGGCACACGCTCGCCAGGGGCGAGATCGAGGAGGACCAGTGCAGCTGGAAGCTGGAGAGTTCCACCGCAATAACGTCGTAGCCCTGCGGATCGCGGATGGCGTCCAGGATGGGAGTGCCCACGTTGCCCGCGGCGATGGCGCGCAGGCCGGCGGCGCGGAGCATGCTCTCGGTCATTGACACGGTGGTGGTCTTGCCGTTGGTTCCGGTGATCGTCAGCCACTCGGCCGTCTTGCGGCCTTCGCGGACACGGACCCGCCACGCCAGTTCCACATCTCCCCACACCGGGATGCCGGCGTCGGAAGCGGCGGTCATCAGGGGGTGGGATGGGCTGAATCCGGGCGAGGTGACCACCAGTTCAGCCGGCTCGCCGTCCACCAGCGGCAGCTCCTTGGCGGAGTCAGCGCCCAGCAGGACGTCGGCGGCACCCACGATCTGCAGGGTGTCGGCCTTGGCGCGGTTCTCTTCGGTGTCCTTCGCGTCCACGACCACCACACGGGCGCCGAGCTCGATCAGGGTGTCGGCTGCCGAGAATCCGGACAGGCCGATCCCGGTGACGACCACGCGCAGTCCGCGCCAGGGCGCGTCCCAGGTGGTCAGTCCGTCCAGCCGCGATGTTCCGGCCTCAGTGTTGCCGGACCCGGTGTCTGCTGAGTCGCTCAATTTCCGACCACCCATTCCGCGTAGAAGAGGCCCAGGGCGACGGCGACGCAGAGGCCTGCCACGATCCAGAACCGGACCACGACAGTGACCTCAGCCCAGCCCTTGAGCTCGAAGTGATGCTGCAGCGGTGCCATTTTGAACACGCGCTTTCCGCCGCTGATCTTGAAGTACCCCACCTGGATGATCACCGAAAGGGTGATGATCACGAAGAGCCCGGCAAGGATCACCAGCAGCAGTTCGGTGCGGGAGAGGATGGCGAACGCCGCGATGGCACCGCCGATGGCCAGGGATCCGGTGTCGCCCATGAAGATCTTGGCCGGTGAGGTGTTCCACCAGAGGAAGCCCACCAGGGAGCCGGCGATCGCGCCGGCGAGCAGGGCCAGGTCCATCGGGTCGCGGACCTCGTAACAGACGGCCCCGGAGCCGGGGGCTCCGCAGCTCTGGTTCGACTGCCAGATGCCGATCAGGAAGTAGGCGCCGAAGACCAGGATCGAGGCGCCGGCGGCCAGGCCGTCCAGGCCGTCGGCCAGGTTCACGCCGTTGGTGGTGCCGGTGATGATCACGATGGCCCACAGGATGAACAGGATCGCGCCGATCAGCGTTCCGGCGAAGGCCAGGTCGACTCCGGTGTCGCGGATGAAGCTGATTCTGGTCGAGGCCGGAGTCCGGCCCTGGTCGTTCGGGAAGTTCAGGGCCAGGATCGCGAAGGTGACGCCCACCAGGGTCTGCAGGATCAGCTTGGCCTTGGCGTTCAGGCCCAGGCTGCGCTGGCGGGAGATCTTGGTGTAGTCGTCAATGAACCCCACCATTCCCATGCCGACCATCAGGAACAGCACCAGCAGCCCGGAGACTGACGGTCCGAAACTGCTGGGATTGATGGCGTAACTGATCAGGTGAGTGATGAAGTAGGACGCCACGACTGACGCGACGATGACGGTGCCGCCCATGGTGGGCGTGCCGCGCTTGGTGTGGTGCGAGGTCGGTCCGTCGTCGCGGACAAACTGCCCGTAACTTTTCCGCACCAGGAACCGGATGAAGAGCGGGGTGCCGATGAAGGCAAAGACCAGGGCCAGCGAAGAGCCGATAAGCAGGGAAACCACTACTGGACGCCTCCGGCTTCCCCGGCAGGTTCCGGGCTGGTGTGCTGCGGCCGGGATTCCGGCGGCAGGGCGGAGGTTGAAGATGGGGCGTTCAAAGCTATCCGATCACCGAGGTAGCGCAGGGCAGCGCCGTTTGAGGATTTGAAAAGAACCAGGTCGCCGGGTTCCAGTGAAGCGTTGAGGATGCGTTCGGCGTCCTCGGCTGTTTCCACGAAAATGGATTCGTCGCCCCAGGACCCTTCCATGACCGCACCGGTGTGCATGGCGCGTGCACCGGTGCCGACCACAATGAGCTGGGAGATGTTCAGGCGGACCACGTAGCGGCCGACGGCGTCGTGCTCGGTGACTGCTGAGTCGCCGAGTTCGAGCATTTCGCCCAGCACGGCCCAGGTGCGCCGCCCCTGGCCCAGTTCGGCCAGGGTGCGCAGGGCTGCCCGCATGGATTCGGGGTTGGCGTTGTAGGCATCGTTGATGACGGTGACGCCGTCAGCGCGGTCGGTGCGTTCCATGCGCCAGCGGCTGGCAGCTTTCTGTCCGGAGAGCCCGGCCGCGATCCGGTCGCCCGGAATGCCGGCGGCAAAGGCGGCAGCGGCGGCGGCCAGGAGGTTTGCCGTGTGGTGGGCGCCGATCAGCCCGGATTCCACCGGGTGTTCGCTGCCGTCCGGGAACCGGAGGGTGAAGACGGGCCGGCCGAGGGCGTCAGTGCGGGCATCCACGGCGCGCAGCGCCGATTTTGCTCCGTGCGCTGCCTCCGGCGACGACGTGAAGTACAGGACCCCGACGTCTGAACCTGCCCGTGCCGCCATGGCGGAAACCCGGATGTCGTCGGCGTTCAGGACGGCGGTGCCGCCCGGTGCCAGTGCCTCAACGAGTTCGCCCTTGGCCTTGGCGATGTTTTCCACGCCGCCGAACTCCCCCGCATGCGCGCTGCCCACACCGAGGACGACGCCGATGTCGGGCTTCACCATCGACGCCAGGTACTGGATGTGGCCGATGCCGGTGGCGCCCATTTCAACCACGAGGTAGCGCGTGCCGTAACCGGCGCCGAAAATGGTCAGCGGAACGCCGACCTCGCCGTTGTAGGACCCCATGGGAGCCACTGTTTCGCCTTCGGCGCGCAGGATGCCGGCCAGCAGGTCCTTGGTGGTGGTCTTGCCCGCCGATCCGGTGATGCCGATGACGGTCAGCGGCGCATCGGCCCGCAGCCGCCGGACAATGTCGCCGGCCAGCACACCCATGGCCAGGACGGCGTCGGGAACCAGGATGGCCGGGTACACGCCGCCGGAGGGATCCTGGACCGGACGCTCGACCAGGGCCAGGACCGCGCCGCGGGCGAAGGCCGCTTCGACGAAGAGGTGTCCGTCGGAAGCCTCGCCGGGTTTGGCGATGAACAGGGACCCCGGGGAGGCTTCCCGGGAGTCGGTTGTGGCCGAGTTCACGATCGTGTTCGGCGCCTGCGCGGCCCCGCCAATCAGTTCGCCGCCGGTAATTACCGCTATGTCTGCTGCACTAAGTTCAATCATGACGATCTAGGACTCTACCCCGTCGCCGGACAGCACAGGGAATCCGTACCTTGTCAAAGCTTGCCTCAGTTCAACGCGGTCGTCGAGGGCCACATTCACTCCTTTAACCTCTTGGAAAATCTCGTGTCCCCGGCCCGCGACAAGCACTGTGTCCTGCGGGCGCGCCAGTGCCACGGCACGGTCTATGGCCGCTGCACGCGGTGCCACCTCAAGGATCTCGCAGGGCAGGGCTTCCTGCTCGCGGGCGGCCTGCGCTCCGCCGAGGACGCCGGCGCGGATGGCCGCTTCGTCCTCGTCGTGGGGATCATCGTCGGTGACGATCACCACGTCGGCGAGCCGGGCTGCGATGGCCCCCATCAGGGGGCGCTTGGTCTGGTCGCGCTCACCGGTGGCACCAAAAACGATGATCACGCGCGGTTTCGGTTCCGCGGCGGGAGCGGCGTCGTCGCTGCCTGCTGCGTCACCGGCGGCGGGAGCTTCCCGGCGCACGGATTCCAGGGTCCGGGCCAGCGCGTCGGGATTATGGGCAAAGTCCACGATTGCTGCGGGCGCCTCGCCGACCAGCTGCATCCGGCCCGGAACTTCGACGGTGAAGGGGTCGCTGCGGTCCAGGGCGTCCTGCAGCTCAGCCGCGTCGACGCCCGAGGCCAGGACCATGAGGGCCGCCAGCGCCGCGTTGGAGACGTTGAAGGTGCCGGGCAGCCCGGTGCCGGCCCGCAGGACGGCTCCGGCAGGGCCGCGCAGCACGAAGCGGTGGCCCAGCCCGGCGCGGACGACGTCGGTCACCCGCCAGTCCGACCCGGGGCCGCCGTCGCGCGTGGTCAGCGTCCAGACCGGGACCGGGGAGGCGGCGGCCATGCGCGCACCCCATTCATCGTCAACGGTGATGACGGCGCGCTTGGCGCGCTCGGGCGTGAAGAGGGCTGCCTTGGCCGCGAAGTACTCTTCCATGGAGCCGTGGAGGTCCAGGTGGTCCTGGGTGAGGTTCGTGAAGCCGGCGACGTCGAAGACCACGCCGTCCACGCGCCGATAGGAGATGGCGTGCGAGGACACTTCCATGGCCGCGGCGTCCAGGCCCTTTTCCCGCATCAGGGCCAGCAGCCCGTGAACCTGGGGCGACTCGGGAGTCGTGAGGGTGCTCGCGATGGGTTCTCCCCCGGCGAGGATTTCAATGGTGCCGATGAGCCCGGTGGTCTTGCCCAGGGCTCCGAGCAGCGAATTGATGAAGTAGGTGGTGGTGGTTTTGCCGTTGGTGCCCGTGACGCCGAACAGGGTGGGCGTGCCGGCGTCCCGGGGCTGGCTGCGGAAGACGGCTGCGGCGAGCGGTCCCACAATGCGCCGGGGATCGGCCGTGACGAAGACGGGGACCGGCAGCGACTGCAGCTGCGCGGCGCCGTCGGGGTCGGTCAGCACGGCGGCGGCCCCGGCGGCGGCAGCGGCAGCGGCGAAGCGGGCACCGTGGTGGCGGGCGCCGGGCAGCGCCACGTACAGGTCTCCCGGCCGGACCTCGAGGGAGCTGATGGTGAGGCCGGTCAGCAGAATGCCGCGGTCATCGTCGGTGTCCCGGGCAGGTGCGATCCCCGGCAGCCCGTTGGCGGCCAGGGCGTCGGCTGCCGCCCGGAGGGAGACGGGATCTTGCGCGGATGGCCGCATTCCGCTTCCCGGCTGGGGCGGATTGCGCTGATCACTTGTAGGCACTGCATTACTCCAGAAAATTGACGTGGTACTCGGCAAGGGGAGGCCCGGTACTTGCGGTGGTCAGGCGCCGGCGCGGGCCGGTGCCTGGGATAACGGAGTCAGTACTCCACGGGGTACAGCTCCGGTTCCGAGTCGGACGGCGGCACGTTTTGAGAGGTCAACGCCTGTTCCATGACCTTCTTGAAGGTCTTCCCCGGATCCAGGACCTGCAGTGACCCCTCGGGGCGCTGCAGCGTCACCACCACCACGTACTTGGGATCGTCCATGGGTGCAATACCAGCATAGGAGAGTGTGTAGCCGTCATAGCCCCCATTCGCCGGCGCCTCGGCCGTACCGGTCTTGGAACCGACCCGGTACTGCTCCAATTTCCCGCCGGCACCTGATCCTTCGGCCGTAACGGTCTCGAGCATGTGCTGGACTTCACTGGCCGTCTCCTCCGAGACCACACGGGTGGATTTCCCCTCCTCGGCCGGAGTCTCAGTGCCGTCGGCCGCCACGTAGCTGTCAATCAGGCTTGGGGCCAGCCGTACGCCGTCGTTGCCGATGGTCTGGTAGACCATCGCGGTGTGCAGCGCTGTCTGGGCCAGGCCCTGGCCGAAAAGCACCGTGTACTGCTGGCGGGTGTCCCATTCGTCGGGTTCCGCCAGGATGCCCACTGTTTCGCCGTTGAGGCCCACGTTCAGCGGTTCGCCGAAGCCGAACTTGCGAAGCCAGTCGTAGCGCTCCTGCCGCGTCAGCTGCTGGCCGATCATGACGGTGCCCGTATTCATCGACTTCGTCAGGATGCCCGCGGCCGTCATGTGCACCGTGCCGTGATCGAAGGCGTCCTTGAAGGTCTGGCCCTCCACCGTGTAGGTGGACGGAATTTCAAACTCGGTCAGCGGGTCAATGATGCCCTCTTCCAGGGCCGCTGCCATGGTGATGACCTTGGTGGTGGAACCGGGTTCGAAGGGAACCGTCACGGACAGCGGCTGCCGGGATTCCGCCGGGGTCAGGCCCGGATTGTTCGGGTCCACGGTGGTCGATTCGGCCATGGTGATGATGCGGCCGGTCTCAACCTCGACAACCACCACGTTGCCCCACTCGGCGTTGTAATCCTCCACCTGGCTGGCAATGGTCTGCTGGGCAAACCACTGCAGGTCCTGGTCGATGCTGAGTTTGACCGACTCACCGTCCACCACCGGAGAGTCCTCGTTGGTGGCATAGGGAATCCGGATGCCGTCTCCGCCGATTTCGTAGGTCTTGCTGCCGGCCTCGCCGGCCAGGATGTCGTCCTGGGTGAGTTCCAGGCCTTCCTGCGGTCCGTCGGTTCCCAAGAACCCCACAATGGAGCCGGCCACCGCTCCGGAAGGATAGGTGCGCAGCGTCGTCCGGTCGGCGTAGATGCCGGGGAACTTGACGGCCAGGACCTTGTCCTTGATCTCCGGGGTGACGGTCTTGGCGACGAAGTTGAAGGAGTTGTCCCCCAGCACCGCGTTGCGGAGCGTGTCCGGGTCCTGCCCAAGGATGGCGGAGAGTTCCTCGAAGGCCTGGTCGAAGCTGATGTCCTCCAGCAGCCCCTCCGCGTTGCGGCGGGGGTACTCCTGCTCTTCGGTGTAGTCGTGGGACAACGTCTGGTCCACGACCAGGTCGAACCGCTCAACACTGCGGGCGAGATACTTGCCCTCGGAGTCAAGGATGCTGCCGCGCAGCGGCGGGATGGTCTGCGTGGTCAGCCGCTTTTCCACGGCCGCCTCGGCCATGCCCTCGGGATCCACCGCCTGCACTTGGAAAAGCCGCACCCCCAGCACTGTCAACAGCACCAGTGCCAGGATCAGGCCGGTCCGCAGCCTGCCGGTAACGATGGCAACCCTGTGGTTGTCCCTTCCGGAACCCCGCTCTTTTGCCACAACGTATCCTCGTCACTGCTCAGTAAAAATTAGTATCCGCTTCTCTGGACCGGAGCCGGAATGGTTCCGCCGTTCAGATCTGCTTCCTGTTCGGCCGGAGCCGGTTCTGCGCCGGCAGCTTCACCGGGTGCCGCCGGCACGGCGGCTGCTTCGTCGGCTGCCTCGGCTTCCCTCGCCTCGGCTGCCCGGACTGATTCGTCGGCGGCCGGAGCAGGTTCCACTCCGGCCGGGGCTATCGGCTGGGTCAGCACGTTGGGGGCACTGATCAGGACGGGCGGCGGAGTGCCTTCCTCTGCCGGAACGGGATTACCCGTGACGGCAAGGGTCTGCAGGTCAATGCTCCCGAAGGTCGAGGCGGCAACCATGCCCAGATCCGCGGCCGCCGCGGCCAGGACCTGCGGCGCTTCGTGGTTTTCCAACTGCTGGGTCAGGGCTTCGTTGCGCTGGGCCAGCTCGGTCCGCTCGGTATGCAGTTCGACCAGGCGGTACTGGCCGCTGGAAACCGAGATGTTGAGCAGCAGGACAGCGCCCAGACCCAGGATCAGGGCGATAAAGCAGAAGACGACGAGCGGAGCGCGGCGGCGCCGCTTGGAAGCGGGCACCACGGAGAGCGGGGTCCGGCGGCGGGGCGCCGGGGATGCCGGGGACGCCGGGGATGCCGGGGACGCCGGGGATGCCGGCGGCAGTGTTCCCGGATTCCAGTCCAGGGCCCGGGCCGTATTGCCGTGGGTTGCCCGGCGGGCGGCACCGGCGGCCGTGTGCGGCCGTGTCTGTACCTGCGTCATGATCCTGCCCTGTCGGTCGGGATGCGGATCCGTTCAACGGCCCGCAGCTTTGCGGAGGCGGCACGCGGATTTTCGGCGATTTCTTCGTCGGTGGGAACTTCGGTTCCCTTGGTCAGCCGCAGCAGCTGGGCCTTGTGCTGTTCAAGTTCCACCGGGAAGCCCTTGGGAGCGGAGGAGCTTGCCCCCGCCGCAAAGACGCCCTTGACGATCTTGTCCTCCAGCGAGTGGTAGGACATGACAACTACTCTGCCGCCGAGGTTCAGGACGGACAGGGAGGCCGGAATGGCGCGCTCCAGAACGTCGAGTTCCTCATTGACTTCAATCCGCAGCGCCTGGAAGGTCCGCTTGGCGGGGTGTCCTCCGGTGCGGGCGGCCCCGGCCGGCACCACTGTGCGGATCGCGTCCACCAATTCACCGGTGGTGGTGAACGGCTTGGCAGCCCGGGTGGCCACGATGGCGGAGGCAATGCGGCCGGCGAACTTCTCCTCGCCCCATTTGCGGATGATGCGGACGAGGTCCGCTTCACCGTACGTGTTAACAATGTCGGCCGCGGTGCGTCCGCGGCTCGTGTCCATCCGCATGTCCAACGGCGCGTCATAGGAGTAGGCGAATCCGCGGTCCCGCTCATCGAGCTGCAGCGAGGAGACGCCCAGATCGAAGAGTGCGCCGTCGATGCCGTCGAAGCCCAAGTCGGCGACGACGTCGGCGATCTCGTCGTAGATGGCATGCACCAGGTCGATGCGGTCCTCGAAAGGTGCCAGCCGTTCGCCGGCCAAGGCCAGGGCCTGGCGGTCGCGGTCGATGCCGATCACGTGCAACTGCGGGAACCGGGCCAGCATGGCCTCGGTGTGCCCGCCCATGCCCAGCGTGGCATCGACGACGACGGCTGAGCCGCGCTCGGCCACTGCTTTTTCGATGGCCGGTGCCAGCAGATTAATGCAGCGGTCACGCAGCACCGGAACATGCCGTTCTTCGGTAGGGCGTTCTTCGCTCATCTGCTGTCCTTCCGCGTCCTGGGACGGCGGCGTAGTTCTTATATCAGACCCCCATCCGCGCCTCACGCTGCCGGCGCCTGGCTCCGGGGAAGTGAGTCAGGTGCCGGCCTTGCGGGGCGGCTGGAGATCTCATGCAAGAAACCGCTGCGGTCCGGTCTCTGTTTGTTTGGTGGATATTCGTGGGGGTGGTGCGGGTACTGCTGGTCGGAAGTGCCGGCCTAGAAAATGCCCGGCATGGTTTCCTCGTCGGTTTCCGAGAACGCCGTTTCCTGCTCTTCGAGGTAGGTCTGCCATGCTGATGCATCCCAGATTTCAGCCCTGGTCCCGGCACCAATCACTGCCAGTTCACGGCCGAGTCCGGCGTAGGCCCGCAGCGCCGGCGGAATGGTGATCCGGCCCTGCTTGTCCGGGACTTCATCGGATGCTCCCGAGAGAAAAACCCGAATGTAGTCCCGTGCCTGACGCGAGGAGAGCGGAGCTTCCCGCATCTGTTCGTGGACCCGCTCGAATTCTTTCGAACTGAAAACGTAAATGCAGCGCTCCTGGCCTCTTGTGAGCACCAGTCCCTCAGCCAGCTCCTCGCGGAACTTTGCCGGCAGAATGAGCCGCCCCTTCTCGTCCAGGCGCGGTGAATGTGTTCCGAGGAACATCAGTCACCACCTGTCTGATTGGAAGAAGTTCCTCCTGCGCTGCCCCTACACTCTTATAGCCTCCACTTTACTCCACTTCACTCCACAGTCAACGATTGGGCAGCCGAACTGCGGCGCGCCGCGCCTTTTCTTCCGCGGATCGGCGCGGAGAAGGGCCGGTGGAGGGCTCGGAGCGCAAAAAGCCGTCGCGGGGCGTTGTTGGCCTCGGCTCTTAAACCCAAAAAGACCCGCCGCAGCGGGTCTTTTTCGAATCGTGGATGACCGGTGGAGGAAGGTGGTGCGGGCCTCCGGAGGTTACTGGTCCCGCTTTCGCTCATCCCATTTATTTTCCAGATTGCTCATGAAATTCTTCGATGACGTGGCCTCGCGTTCCTTCTTGCGTGCCGGCGAATTCGCCTGCGCGCCGCGCCTGCCGCGCGTCGTCGCGTAGTACACGCCCGATCCCATCACCAGGAAGCCGAGAATTCCCAGGATGAGGCTGATCGGCATTTCCAATGAAACCCCTCGGAGGAGCAGCGCGATGCCCGCCACTGCGACCAGGGATCCGATCACTATCCGCCGGGTCGAAATTCCGGCGCCGGCCGGAGTCGCCATCGAATTTGCGAATTTGGGGTCCTCGGCGTGTAATTGCTGCTCCAACTGGTCCAGCAAGCGCTGCTCGTGTTCCGAGAGTGCCATTACTGCCTCCTTGCGGTCCGAAATTCTCTGTAACCCAACCAACGATCCCGGTACCGGGACGGTTCCCGCTCCCGACACCCCGGCTGGCTGCGGAGACGCCCCGGGAAATCGGGGCACCGCCAGACCGACAACCCGGGCAGAACGCGTGTTGTGCTTACGTCTTAGGATAGGTGGCATTCTGGTCGGGGGAAAGCGGTGGGAGGCACAGCGGGGATCCATTCCGCCTAGGGCTTAGTCTGCGCCCGCCGGCGGCGGAACAGCCGGTCCCGGAGTGCGGCCCGGCCGGCCCCTGCGGGTGGGGTCCAGCAGACGGGCCGGCATGACGCCGAGCTCGCCGAACCGGGCGTTGATCTTGTCCAGGGCGTCTTCGGCCGACCGCCAGTTGTCGTCGCGGCCGTCAAGGGTCAACTGGACCGCCGCGCCCTCCGCCGCCTCCAGCCGCTCCGTGCGGAGCCCGATCAGCCGGACGCTCATCCGCCGGGGTCCCAGCGCGGCGAGCAGCGCCCGCGTTTCCTCGTAGATGAGCTGGGCGCTGTCCACCGGCTCGCGAAGCGTGCGGGTCCGGGTGAGTGTGGAAAAGTCCGCGTAGCGCAGCTTCAGCGACACCGCGCGGCACTGCAACCCTGCGGCCCGGAGCCGGGCAGCAGTTTTGTGCGCCAGGCGCAGCAGCTCCGTGTGCAGGGTCTCGTCGTCGGACACGTCCCGGGCGAATGTCTCCTCTGCGCCGATGCTCTTTTCCCGCCGCACCGGAGTGACGCTCCGCGGGTCGCGCCCCCAGGCCAGTTCGTAAACGTGCTCACCGGTGGCGCCCAGCAGGCGCTTGAGGACACTGACCGGAGTGCGTGCCACGTCTTCAACCGTTGAAATGCCCACCCGGGCAAGGGTTTCCCTCGTCTTGGCCCCCACTCCCCACAGGGCCGAAACGTCCAGGGTATGGAGATACGCGACGGTTTCGCTGCGCGGAATCAGCAGCAGGCCGTCCGGTTTGGACCGGGTGGACGCAATCTTTGCCACGAACTTAGTGGCGGCGATGCCCACGCTGGCCGTGATGCCGAGCTCCGCAGCCACCCGGCTGCGGATCAGCTCGCCGATGACCCGGGGCGGCCCCAGCAGCCGCATGGCACCGGCGATGTCCAGAAAAGCTTCGTCAACGCTGAGGGGCTCCACCAGCGGCGTGATGGACTCGAAGATCGCCATGAGCCGCCCCGATACCTCCCGATAGTCCTCCTGGTGCGGCTCCAGAATGACCGCCTGCGGACACTGCCGGTAGGCGACGGACATCGGCATGGCGGAATGGACGCCGTAGCGCCGTGCCTCGTAGGAGGCCGACAGGACCACCGATCTGCCCCCGAGGCCACCCACGATGATCGGGCGGCCCGTCAGCTCGGGTCGTTTCAGCAATTCCACCGAAACGTAGAAGGCATCCATGTCCACGTGCATGATGGTGCAGTCGCGGTTTTCGCTGGGGCCATTGCTCACCCCTTCATGGTAGACAACGGGTCCGACGTTTTCGTTTCGCCTAGACTGGGGACCAGATCCTGACCCCCACCAGAAGCGGACACCAATGAATAAGCCCCTGATTGCCCTTACCGCCGCTGCCCTGTTATTGGTTGCCTCCGGCTGCACCCCGGACACCGAATCGACGAATTCCGGTACGGCTGAAACGCCGGCGTCGAGCGCGTCTCCGTCGGCTTCGCCGTCCGCCTCTGCCTCCCCCTCCGGTACGGCATCCGCGTCCGGCTCTGCGTCCGCCTCCGGCTCGGCGTCGCCCAGCGGTTCTGCCTCCCCCAGCAGCTCGGCCACGCCGACTGAAAAATCCACAAACTCCGCCATCGCTGAAGGATTTCCCACTGACGTCATTTCGGTGATGCCGAAGTCCACTCCGGTCTCCACCAGCTTCGAGGAAACCCCCGAACTGTTCACCGCCTCGCTGACGGCCACAACCAGCGCTTCCACCGAGGAAATCCTGGCCTACTACGCCGGGGAATTCGAGGCGCAGGGCTTCACGCCCAATGACGCCAAAAACGAGGGAACCGCCACGCTCCGGCAGTTCGTGCGCGCCGGTGGTGACGACCTGGCCAACGTGACAGTTGTTCCCCGCGACGGCAGCTTCACCTATACGGCCAGCATTAATCTGCTCCCAGAGTCAGCCAAGTAGGCCGGCATGGGGAATGTCCTTCCTGCCCCCGAGGTGGCAGTTCGTGAACAGGCGGAGTACCGGAAGCTTCTCGGCAGCGAGCTGGACGCCTTCCTCACCGAGCAGCAGGCAGTGCTCCAAGAGGTTTCAATGGAGGCGCTTCCGCTGCTCGACGCCGTCTCCTCCCTGGCTCAGGGCGGAAAGCGGCTGCGGGCACTGCTGAATTACTGGGGCTGGCGCGGCGCCGGCGGGGCCGAGCTGGGCGGACCAGCGGTCCGGGCGGGCGTCGCACTGGAACTGTTCCAGAGCGCTGCCCTGATCCATGACGACATCATTGACCGCTCCGACACCCGCCGCGGCGGGCCCAGCGTCCACCGTCGGTTCAGCACCGCGCACACTGAGGCCGCCTGGCACTTGGACGGCACCCACTTCGGTTCGTCAGCCGCCATCCTCGCCGGCGACCTGTGCCTGTCCCTGAGCGAGGAAATGTTTTCAGCAGTCGGCGCCCAGGCCGCGCACGGCACACCGGCCCGGCGGATCTTCAACCGCATGCGCACCGAGGTCATGGCCGGGCAGTACCTGGACATCCTCGAAGAGGTGGTGGGACCCACGCACGAGCCCGAGCGGGCCGTCGTCCGGGCCCGGAACATCCTGCGTTTCAAGTCAGCGAAGTACACCACTGAGCACCCGCTGACCCTGGGCGGAGCCCTGGCCGGAGCTTCAGAGGAGCTGCTCGACTGGTACTCCCGGTTTGCGCTGCCGCTCGGAGAGGCATTCCAGCTGCGCGACGACGTCCTGGGCGTTTTCGGCGATCCGGCGCAGACCGGAAAGCCCGCCGGCGATGACCTGCGCGAAGGCAAGCGCACGGTGCTGATCGCCTACGCGCTGGCACTGGGCGGACCCTCCGCCCGCGACGTGATCGGCTCCGCGCTCGGTCGGACCGATCTGGACGACGACGGCGTAGCCGCGCTGCGCGCCCTGATCGAGGACTCCGGGGCGCTGGCGGCAACGGAAACCCTCATAGAGGGACACACCCGCGCCGCCTTTGACGCACTGGAGCAGATGCCGGTCGACGACGTGGCCCGGGCTGCCCTGACCTCCCTGGCCCACGCCGCAGTCACCCGCTCGGCCTGACGGTCCGTCCCTGCGCCGGCGAGGCAACAATAGGCAGCCGGTAATACAACGGCGAAGCAAAACAGCAGTAATACAAGCCGCGCAGTAATACAACAGCAGCGGCTCCCATTGGGAGCCGCTGCTGTGTTATTTGCGTCCTGCTTTATATTTCAATGTCTTACTATCTATCCGTGTTTGTGCGCTACCAGCCCAGGGCCTGGGCGCGGCGGCGAATTTCGGTCTTCCGCCCCTCGCGCAGGGCATCCACCGGACGTCCGGGCAGCGAGTCATCCGCGGTAAAGAGCCAGCGAATCATTTCGCGGTCGTTGTAGCCGGCATCGATCAGCACGGAAATCGTGCCTTTCAAGCTGTCCAGGACAGCGCCGTCGGCGATAAAGGCGGCCGGGATACTGCGGATTTTGCGCTCCCCCAGCCGTACGGCCACCAGCGCACGCTCTTCGAGCATGCTGTGCACCTTGGTAATGGAAACGTTAAGTTTTTCAGCCACATCGGGCAGGGTCAGCCAGTCGGAAACAAGTTCCTCAAGTTCAGTCACCTTCCTAGGTTCCCACGAGAACCCCGTTCGGAGCCACTTCCCTCACTCGTTACTCAATGGAAATCGAGACGCAGTGTCTACTCAGGTAGGCCGGAGACCCGCGGTAGTGTAAATTCGCTTACGTTACAGAAATCACTTCTGTCACACCCGCACCATTATTGCCACTGGTTTAAAACGAGTTGCGGTAAAGGCCGCGCCGTCTACAGATGAGGAAACAACCCTTTATGACTGCTCAGTCGATTCAGGGAAGCAATTCCCCGCGTTCCAGCTTCAGGGGAATGCCCCGCAAACTCAGTGTTGCCGTTACCACCGCGGCCATTCCCGCCGTCATGATGTCAGCACTCGTGCTTGCCGAACCGGCTCAGGCAGCTCCCGTTGGCCCGAACGCTGCGCTTTTCCCGCAGGTTCCGCTCCAGGCCATCAAGAACCTGACCGCCGGAACCGCGAACGTTGCGGCGCCCTCGCAGCTGGCCGCCCAGATTCCGTCTACCATTGCCGCGGAATCCAGCGTGCCCGCCACTCACCGCATTGAGGCCGGCGATACCGCCAGTTCCGTTGCCGTGCGCTACGGCGTGTCGCTGGATGAAGTACTTCGGGTGAACAACCTGCAGAGCAGTTCGCTGATCTTCGCCGGCGAGGAACTGCGCCTGCCTGCCGGCGGCTCGTCAGCAGCGTCTTCGACGTCCGGCGCAGCTGCCGGCACTTACACCGTGGAAGCAGGCGACACGCTGAGCGGGATTGCCTCCTCGAACGGAGTCGGCCTGGAGAGCGTCCTGGCGGTGAATGGCCTGACCATGACGTCAGTCATCATGCCCGGCCAGGAAATCGCCCTGTCCGGCGGTTCGGCCTCCGCCGCAGCTCCGGCATCTGCAGCCGCAGCGAACCACACCGTCGAGGCCGGTGACACCCTGACCGGGATCGCCGCCCGCCACGGCGTCAGCGTGGCCGCGCTCATGTCGGCCAACGGCATGGATGAGAGCACCGTCCTGTTCCCGGGCGACGTCGTCGTCCTTTCCGGCGGCGCAGGCGTCACCACCCTTGCCGCGGCTCCGGCCGAAGCCGCCCCCGCGGACCTGGTTCCCAACACCTTCCTGCACTACACGTACCCGGACGACGTGGTCGCCGACGCCAACGTCAACAAGCAGGCGTTGAACGGCGCGGCAGTGCCCGGGCAGGCCGAGATGCAGCAGATCGTGGCCCAGACGGCGGCGCAGATGGGTGTCGACCCCGCCCTGGCGATGGCCTTCTCCTTCCAGGAGTCCGGCTTTGACCAGCGGGCAGTCTCCCCCGCCAACGCCATCGGCGCCATGCAGGTCATCCCCAGTTCCGGAGATTGGGCATCGGACCTCGTGGGACGCCAGCTGAACCTGCTGGATCCCTATGACAACGCCACCGCCGGAGTTGCGATCATCAGCTCGCTCATGCAGACCAGCGACAGCTTGGAAAACGCCGTTGCCTCCTACTACCAGGGCCAGTACTCAGTGACGACCCATGGCATGTTCGAGGACACCCGCGGCTATGTGGCGTCGGTGCTGGCGCACCGCGAGTCCTTCTCCTAGGACGCCGCAGCTGCTTGACGCAGGAGGGCAGGGCCCGGATCGGGTGTCGATCCGGGCCCTGCCCTTTCGCGCACGTAGGATCGTAGGGTGCATGATTCCGGAACTGACCCCAGAGGAAATGACCCCATAGTAGGCACCGTGGTGGACGAGCGCTACCGGGTGCTCTCCCGTATTGCCCGCGGCGGTATGTCCACGGTCTATCTGGCCACTGACCTGCGCCTGGACCGGGACGTCGCCCTCAAGGTCCTCTACCCCCACCTGGCTGCCGACCGCGGCTTCCTCGACCGCTTCGAGCGGGAGGCCAAGTCCGCCGCCCGGCTGTCCCATCCGCACGTCGTCGGAGTCTTGGACCAGGGCCTCGCCGAAAACAACCTGGCCTATCTGGTGATGGAGTATGTTCCCGGCAAAACGCTGCGCGAACTGCTGGAAGCCCGGACCCGCCTGACTCCGCGGCTCGCCCTGGCGCTGCTGGACGCCGTCGTCGACGGCCTGGCCGCAGCCCACAACGCCGGACTGATTCACCGGGACGTCAAACCCGAGAATGTGTTGCTGGCCGACAACGGCAGCATCAAGATTGCCGACTTCGGCCTGGCCCGTGCGGTGTCCACCAGCACCAACACCGGCACGCTGGTGGGAACCGTTGCCTATCTGGCGCCCGAGCTGGTCACCGGCACCGGTGCCGATGAGCGCAGCGACGTGTATTCCGCCGGCATCATGCTGTATGAAATGCTGACCGGCCGCCAGCCCTTCACCGGCACGGCGCCCATCCAGATCGCCTTTCAGCATGTGCACTCCACCGTGCCGGCGCCGTCCGACGCCTGCCCCGGCCTGGCCCCCGATCTGGATGAGCTGGTGCAGTGGTGCACTGCGCCTGACCCTGACAACCGTCCCGTGGACGGCAAGGCGCTGCTGGGCGAGCTCCGCCACATTCGGACGTCCCTCACCGATGAACAGCTGGATTTCCGCTGTGCCGACCCCGCCGGAGAGCAGTTTCCCTCCGCATCCGGTGTCACCGAAGCCCTGCAGGCCGACACCACGACCGCCCTTCCGCGCCCCCCGGCCGGTGCCACCGAAGTCATCTCGACGGCGGGCGCAGCCGCTGCGACGGGGGCCGGGGCCTATCCCACCGAGGTCATCCGCCGGTCCGACAACGCGACCTCGGTGTTCCCTGCCGGCGGGCGCGGTCCCGGAGGCCCGCACCTGCCTCCCGATAATTCCGGCGGTTATCCGGCAGGCGAGACCGCCGACGACGACGGCGCCAACGCTCCGGAGCAGCATCCGGCCCCGGGAACCCGCACCGAACGGCGGCAGGCCCGCCGGGAGGCGAAGGCCTTCGAGCGGCAGTCCAGCCGGGACGCGCACCGCCCGGAAATCTCCCTGCGGCGCGGACGGCCGCGGCGGCGCGGCGCGCTGTTGATCGTGCTCGCTGTGCTGCTCATCACCGGTGCGCTGTTTACCGGCTGGTTCTTCGGCCGCGGGCCGGGCGCCGTCGTCACCGTTCCTGATGTCGCGAACGTCTCGCAGGAGGCGGCCGGCGCCCTGCTCAGCGGTGAGGGGCTGCAGTACTCCACAAACGAAGTCCACGACGAAATGGTCGCCGCCGGGCTGGCTGTGGGAACGGATCCCGACGCCCCGGCCGAAATCCGGCGCTATCAGCCGGTGACCCTGCTGATCAGCATGGGGCCCGAGCTGTTTGATGTCCCCAACGTGGTGCAGCGGACCGCGGAGTCGGCGTCGGAGAACATTACGGATGCCGGCCTCGTCGTCGGCGCGGTGACCGAGGAATACAGCGAAACCGTCGATGCCGGCAAGGTCATCAGCCAGTTCCCGGCGCCGGACACGCAGCTGCGGCGCGATGCCGCCGTGAACCTGGAGGTGTCGCTGGGGCCCGCCCCCGTGGAAGTGCCCTCCGTCGTGGGAAAGTCGGAGGCGGAAGCAGTGAAGATTCTTGAAGAGTCCGGACTGACGGCGGAAGTCCTTCCCGAGCAGGTAAACAGCCGCGAGGCACCCGACGGAGCAGTTGCCGCCCAGACACCGGCCGCCGGCCAGGTGCAGCGCGGTTCGGCCGTGGAGCTGACCATCTCGAAGGGTCCCGTCATGGTGTCGGTGCCGAACGTCGTGCGCCGGTCCCCCGACGAGGCCCGGGCGCAGCTGGAGGGTCTGGGCTTCCAGGTCCAGATCAGCGAGCTGCTGGGCGGCCTCCTTGGCATCGTCCAGTCACAGGATCCCAGCGGCGGATCGATGGCACCGGAAGGGTCGGTCATCACGCTGCGGGTGGTCTAGCGTTCCTCCGCCCGAAATGGCAGTAGGGGGGCCACCCCTCGGGGGGGGGGGCACCATAGGGCATTTGGGGGGGCTGTTGCCGGGGGCTACACGCTGCCCCCCGCCCTAAAGGGCCGGCGGCGCACCCCCACGCGGGGGGGGGGCCCCCTACTGCCATTTCGGGGGAATGATCCGGCGGAACCGGACGCCCGTGGCCTCTAGCCCTGGCGGGAGAGGGCCCCGGCGACCAGGAACGCCATTTCCAGTGACTGCATGTGGTTCAGGCGCGGATCGCAGACGGACTCGTAGCCTTCCAGGAACGCCTCCTGATCCACCGGGTCCGCCCCGCCCAGGCACTCAGCGACGTCGTCGCCGGTCATCTCCACGTGCAGGCCGCCCGGGAAGGTGCCCAGTGCGTTGTGCACTTCGAAGAAGCCGCGGACCTCGTCCATGACGTCGTCGAAGTTGCGGGTCTTGTAGCCGTTCGGAGACGTCACAGTGTTGCCGTGCATCGGATCCGTCACCCAGAGAACCTTGGCGCCGGAGGCGGTGACCCGCTCCACCAGCGGCGGTAGCTTTTCCCGGATGTTCTGCGCACCCATCCGCGTGATGAAGGTCAGGCGGCCCGGTTCGCGTTCCGGATCGAGCTTGTCGATCAGGGCCAGGGCGTCTTCGGGCTTGGTGTTCGGGCCCAGCTTGACGCCGATCGGATTGCGGACCTTGGACAGGAAGTCCACATGTGCGGACTCCAGGTCGCGGGTGCGTTCGCCAATCCAGAGGAAGTGCGCCGAGGTGTCGTACGGGAATCCGGTCCTGGAGTCGATGCGGGTCAGCGCGCGCTCGTAGTCCAGGAGCAGTGCCTCGTGGCTCGCGAAGAACTCCACGCGCTTGAGCGCCTCGAAATCCGTCCCGCAGGCATCCATGAACCGGACGGCCCGGTCAATCTCGCGGGCCAGTGACTCGTACCGTGAATGTGCCGGGTTCGCGGTGAAGCCCTTGTTCCAGTGGTGCACCAGGCGCAGGTCGGCAAACCCGCCCTGGGTGAACGCCCGGATGAGGTTCAGGGTCGAAGCGGACGTATGGTAGGCGCGGACCATCCGTGCCGGGTTGTGCTCGCGGGACTCCGGAGTGAAGTCGTAGCCGTTGACCATGTCGCCGCGGTAGGCGGGCAGCGTCACGCCCGCCCGGGTCTCGTCGTTGGAGGAACGCGGCTTGGCGAACTGGCCGGCCATCCGGCCCATCTTGATGACGGGCAGCGAGGCGCCGTAGGTCAGGACAACTGCCATCTGCAGGATGGTTTTTACCCGGGCACTGATCTTGTCAGCGGTTGCACCGTCGAAGGTCTCGGCACAGTCACCGCCCTGCAGCAGGAACGCCTTGCCCTGGGCTGCGGCTGCCAGCCGGTCACGGAGGATGTCGACCTCTCCGGCGAAGACCAGCGGAGGGACCATCGACAGTTCGGCGACTGCCGCCGGATACCCGGGGTGGTCCTGCCACGACGGCTGCTGGAGAGCCGGCAGGGACCGCCAGTCGTCCAGGCCCGGATAGTCCGCCGCGCCCTGCCGGGGAGCGGTGGAAAAATCTGACGCGTTGTCTACAGGAGTGTAAGTCACGCCTTCAAGGGTACTGTCTGCAGCGCTCCGGGGCAGAAGGCGCACGCAGGCTGACGTAATCTGGGCCCGCCGCTCCGCAACACTGGCCGCCGCACGTGCCTGCCTGGCCGCCTCCCCGGTCCGGCTGCAGCCGACCGAGTCCCGTTGGCCGGGACCGGGTTTCCGCCCGGAGCCGCCCATGGTTTAGTAACCAACCAATCGACTAGCGGAGGGGCTCAATGATGAGCAGGCAAGAACCGGCGGGACCGGCGGATCGCCGGAGTGTCCTCGACTTTGACTACGAAACCGACGTTTTGGTGATCGGATACGGCTGTGCCGGAGCCGCCGCAGCCCTGGAAGCGCGCAGCCGGGGTGCCGACGTCATCGTCCTGGAACGCGCCAGCGGTGGAGGCGGCTCGTCCGCGGCCTCCGGCGGAGAGATCTATCTGGGTGCCGGCACTCCCATCCAGAGTGCCTGCGGCTTCACCGACACCGCCGAAGACATGGAAGCGTATCTGCTCGCGGCATTGGGGCCCTCGGCCGACGCCGCGAAAATCAGGATGTACAGCCGCGGCAGCCTGGAGCACTACGACTGGCTCACCAAGCAGGGCGTCCCGTTCAAGCCGTCCTTCTGGGGAACTCCCTCCTGGGTTCCTCCCACCGACGACGGCCTGATGTGGCTGGGTGAAAACGCGTACCCCTTCACCGGCCTCGCCAAGCCGGCACCCCGTGGTCACCGGGTTACCGCCAAGGGCTTCGGCGGCAAGGTGCTGATGGATGTCCTTTGCCGGGCCGTGGAGGAAGCGGGGGCCGGGATCCATACCGATACTTATGCCACGCAGCTCATCCTTGACGGGCCCCGGGTTGTTGGTGTTACTGCGCGCCGCTTCGGAAAGCCGGTGACCTACCGGGCCCGGCGGGGAGTCATTCTGACCACGGGCGGATTTGCCGACAATGCGGAGATGGTGGCCCAGCACGCCCCGCAGCTGATCGGATTGGGCGTGACCAGCGACGGCGGGGACGACGGGCACGGAATCAAAATGGCCCAGGCGGCCGGAGCAGCAGTGCAGCGGATGTCGGCGGCCCAGGTGGGCATCACCCTGGTGCCGGCCTTGGCGGTGCGCGGCATGCTGGTCAACGCCGTCGGCCAGCGGTTCATCAACGAAGACCAGTATCCCGGAATGCTGGGCCAGGCCGCCCTGTTCCGGCAGGACCTGGCAGTCTGGATCATCCTGGACGAAAAGTCCTTCGAGGAAGTGCCCGAAAACGAACGCTGGGGCGTGCTTCCGCACTACGTTGCCGAAACCACCGGCGAGCTGGAACAGGAGATCGGCATGCCCGACGGCGCCCTGACCGCTTCAGCGAGCGAGTACAACCGACACGCGGCGGCGGGCGAGGATCCGTACTTCCACAAGGACAAGCGGTGGGTGCGTCCACTGGAGGCACCGTTTGCCGCGATCGACGTCAGCCGCGGGATGGCGTCGCCGGAGCTGGGTGCTTCGGGGCGGGGCGGGGCCAAGGTCTTCAGCCTTGGCGGGCTGCGCACCGGGCTCGACGGCGAAGTCCTCGATGTTTCCGGCTCACCGATGCCGGGACTTTATGCCGCCGGCCGGGTCACCTCGGGCCTGCACGGCCACGGCTACATCAGCGGCACGTCCCTGGGCGACGGAACCTTCTTTGGCCGGCGCGCCGGCGCAGCGGCAGCGGAGCAAGCGGAAGCCCCAGCCGGGTAAGGCCCGGATAAGCCGGACGACGGCGGCAGACTAGGCGCTGTGGGGTTCCGTGTCCTCGGGTTCGGCACCCGTGGATGCCGCGGGACCCGCCGATGCGGGCGGCGTTTTCCGGCGGCCAATGATCGTCACCGTGCCGGGCTTCCGCAGCGATTTCCGCCGGGACGGCGTTTCGGCGGCTGCCGGCTCCTGTCCGGGTGCCGACCCTGGTGAAGGCGCCGAGCCGTCGCCGGTGCCGGCGGTGCCATGCTCCGCTGCCGGATGGGTGCGGCCGCCGGGTTCCGCGGGCACCGCTGCGGCAGCTGAGGATCCGACCGCCTTCGAGGCGGCGGTGCCCGGCTCGGGCAGACGCACCGCTGCGCTGCGGGCCTCGGCTCCCTTGGAAACCTTGCGGGCCGCGGCCTGCTTTTCCTTCATGGTGCTGGCGTACACGTCAACGTATTCCTGGCCTGACAGACGCATCAGCTCGTACATGATTTCATCGGTCACCGAGCGCTGGATGAACCGGTCGTTCTCCATGCCCGCGTACCGGGAGAAGTCCAGCGGCTCGCCGACGATGATGCCGATGCGGCGGATGTTGGGGATCTTCCGGCCGATCGGCTGGACCTTGTCAGTGCCGATCATGGCCACCGGAATCACCGGGACGCCGGTTTTCAGCACCAGTTTGGCCACGCCGGTCTTGCCGCGGTACAGCCGGCCGTCCGGGCTGCGCGTGCCCTCGGGGTAGATGCCGAGCAGTCCCCCGTTCTCCAGGACGTCCACGCCGGCGCTGAGGGAGCTGGCTGATGCCGCACCGCCGGAACGGTCCATCGGGAGCTGGTTGGTGAGCCGGAAGAAAGCGGCAGTGAGCTTGCCCTTGATCCCCTTGCCCGTGAAGTACTCCGACTTCGCCAGAAAGCTCACGGGACGCGGCACCGCCAGCGGCAGGAAGATCGAATCGGAGAAGGACAAGTGGTTGCTCACCAGCACGGCCGGACCGGTTTCGGGCACATTGTTCATGCCTTTAACCCAGGGTCTGAAGAGCAGATTGACCACCGGTCCGATGAAAATGGTCTTCATCACCCAATAGAACACGTAAGCCAGCTCTCCCGTCCGGACATAACAAATCAGGGACCCGGTTTGGTTTCCCAACTCCTACTCTATGCGCCCTCCCGGCTGCGTTGAATTTCGACTCTCGGCGGCGACGCAACTTTGGGCGTTACGGGGGTGGAAATCAGCCTCCTGAATGCAACCATAGAGGTATGACTCTCCCACCGGGCGCAGCCGCCTTTACCAGCGACGGGCAAGGCGTGAATGCAGCCACCGGCGTTCTCCTGAGCCACGGCTTCACCGGGTCCCCGGTCAGCCTTGCCGCCTGGGCCCGGCACCTCTCCGCCCAGGGCTACGCGGTGAGCCTGCCGCTGCTGCCCGGACACGGAACCACCTGGCAGGAGCTGGCCCGCACTCCCTGGGAGCTCTGGTATGACGCCTACGACCGGTCGTACCAGCAACTCGCAGAGCGGACCGACAGCGTGGTCGCCGCGGGCTTGTCCATGGGCGGGACGCTGGCCCTCCGCCTTGCCGCACACCGCCCCGTCGCCGGGGTGGCGGTGGTGAATCCGGGACTGACCATCGATGATCCGCGGGCCAGGTACTCGGGACTCCTGAAGTACGTTCAGCGTTCAGTACCGGCGATTGCCAACAACATCAAGCTCGACGGCCAGGATGAAGGTGCCTACCTGCGGACCCCCGTGGGCGGCGTTCACCAGCTCATGCGGCTGTTCAAGGACACGACGGCGGTGCTGCCGCGGATCACGGCACCGGTCCTCGCCTTCCGCTCGACGGTGGACTCGGTGGTCCCGGACTCCAGCATGGACGTCCTGCGCAGGTATCTGGGCAGCGAACTGGAGGTGGTCCCCTTGGAAAACAGCTATCATGTGGCAACCATGGATCATGATGCTCCCTTGATTTTTGACCGTTCCCACCAGTTCATCCAAAGGATCAGCGCAGGTGCGCCAGCATGAAAGAACGCGAACCGGAACGCAACGAGTCCACTGACAACGCCGTCTGGCTGGACCTCGTGGCCCGGCTGGAGAATATGCCGGCTGATGAGACGCACGGCGGCCGGGATGCACCCGGCGGACACGGCAGCTCCGAAGGGTCCCGGATCAAACCCGGAGCGACGGCGTCCGGGCCGGATGCGGCTGGTTCACCATCGCCGGCGGGCGCGGACGAAGGGGCTCACCCCGAAACTCCCTCCGGGACCGGCGGAGCCGAAACTGCTGCCAAGCCGGGCTCCGGTGAAGGCACCCCGGCCCGCGGCCCCGTTCCGCGCTCCCCCGCCGAGCGCACCCGCGCCATTTTCGAGAACCAGCCGTTCCGCGCACAGCCGCCGCGGGGCCCCCGGGATTACGACGAGCCCGAGGAACTCGAGTCGGAGGGTGAGTTTGTGCCGCCCGAACCGCCGCCGTTCAGCACCGGTGAGCCGCTCGTGGTCCTGGCGTGGATCGGCGCTTTGGGCGGGCCCCTCCTGCTGCTGCTGTTCGCCATGTTTTGGCGCGGAGCTCCGCTGGCCGTCATACTCGGCTTGGTGGCCCTCTTCGGTGTGGCCGTGGGCTATTTGCTCTTCCGGTTGCCCCAGCACCGCGATGACGACGGCGCCGCCGTCTAAGGGCAGCTGAACTCAGCGCCGGGCTGCAATCCGGGACAGGTCAGCGGCACCGATCATGCCGGCAGCGGGCCCGAGGGCGGCCAGTTCCAGCCGCGCCGCGGGCCGGAACCCGCGGCCGGTCAGGTTCCGGGCGAAGGACCTGCGGGCGGGTTCCAGCAACAGGTCACCGGCAGCGCTCAGGCCTCCGCCGATGACAAACATTCCCGGATCCAGCGCGGCCGCCAGGTTCGCCAGTCCGAGGCCAAGCCACTGACCGACCTCTTCCAGCAGTTCCACTGACGTCTGGTCGCCCTCAAGTGCCATCCTGGTGACCACGGCGCCGGTGATGGCACTGATGTCGCCGTCCACGGCCCGCAGCAGTTCCTGGGCCACCGGGGAGTTTGCGGCGGCCAGTTCACGGGCTTCCCGACCCAGCGCATTGCCTGAGGCATACTGCTCCCAGCAGCCGCGGTTTCCGCACTCGCAGCGTTGCCCGGACGGCATGATGATCTGGTGGCCGAACTCTCCCGCCACGCCGAACCTTCCCCGCTCCAGCCGGCCGTCCATCACCATGGCACCACCGATTCCGGTGCCGAGCGTCACGCAGACCATCCGGCTCTGGCCCAGTCCGGACCCGAAGCGCCACTCTGCCCAAGCAGCGCCGTCGGCATCGTTGACCAGGTACACGCGCCGGCGCAGCAGCCGTTCGAGGTTCTCCCGCAGCGGTTCGTTGCGCCAGGCCAAATGGGGGCTGAAGAGCACCGTGCTGCCGGCAAGGTCCATCCAGCCGGCGGCGCCGATGCCGACGGACCACACGTGGTGGTTCGCGGACAGTTCCCGCACCAGGTCCACGATGACGGACTCGACCTCGCGCGGATCCTGGCCGGGAGTGGCGCGGCGGGCTTCGGCAATGATGCGGCCGTCGCCGTCGACCAGGCCCGCGGCCACCTTGGTGCCGCCGATATCGATCCCGATGGCCAGCCCGCGTCGCCGCATCCGGTTCGGCAGCCGGATGGGACGGCGGGCGGGGAAGGGCTCAATGGCACGGCGCTGCCAAAGGATCGGGGAAGAACGGGGAACGGGCGCTGGGTTAACGGGACGCATCAACAACCAATTGTATTCACCGGCCGGTCCGCCAGCGAAAGCGTTATTGCTTCGAGAAGTTACTGGCGGGTATTTTATGTGACCCACGTTATAGGTTGTGCGGTAAAGTCTGCGGTAACGCCTGCGGGCCGGCCGGATATCAAAGGAGCTATCGTGCGTGAATACAGTGTCCCCCCTCTGGTGGAATCACCATTGGAGACAAACACCACCGACCTACTGCTGGAACAGGCGGCCAAGGCCTCCAATCCGGCCCTTTTCTCGGTTCGGGCAGCCGACGACACCTGGCAGCCCATCACCGCCACTGATTTCCTGAAGGACGTCCGGCTGCTCGCCAAGGGCTTCGCCGCCTCCGGCATCCAACCGGGCGACCGCGTGGGCATCATGGCCCGCACCCGGTACGAGTGGACGCTCGTGGACTTTGCCCTGTGGTTTGCCGGGGCGGTCTCCGTGCCGATTTACGAGACCTCATCGCCCTCCCAGGTGGCCTGGATCCTCGGTGATTCCGGTGCCGTCGCCGTGGTCGTCGAAGCCGCCCGCCATGAGAACGTGGTCCGGCAGGCCGGTGTGGAGGAAGATCTCGACGCCGTGCGCAACGTCTGGCAGATCGACGGCTCGGGCCTGGATGAGCTCCGCACGGCCGGCGCAGCAGTGTCCGACGCCGAGCTCGAAGCGCGCCGTTCGAAGGCCACGCTGGAGGACACCGCCACCATTATCTACACCTCGGGAACCACGGGCCGGCCCAAGGGCTGCGAACTGACGCACGGCAACTTCGTGAATCTCTCCCGGAACGCCGCCCTGGCCGTGCCCGAAGTTTGCCGCGAAGGCGCGCAGACCATCATGTTCCTGCCGCTCGCCCACGTGTTTGCCCGGTTCATTTCCGTCCTGTGCGTCACCGCCGGCGCCACAGTGGCCCACACGCCGGACGTCAAGAACCTGCTTCCGGATCTGCAGAGCTACAAGCCCTCCTTCCTCCTCGTGGTCCCCCGCGTCTTCGAGAAGGTCTACAACTCCTCCATGCTCAAGGCCGAGGACGGCGGGAAGGGCAAGATCTTCCACGCCGGCGCCAAGACCGCCATTGAATGGTCCAAAGCGCAGGAGGCCGGCAAGATCCCGCTGGCCCTCAAGGTCAAGCACGCCGTCTTCGACAGGCTGCTCTACGGCAAGATCCGCACCGCGATGGGCGGCCGGGTCCAGTATGCAATTTCCGGCGGAGCACCCCTGGGGGACCGTCTCGGGCACTTCTTCCACGGCATCGGCGTGATGGTCCTGGAGGGCTACGGACTGACCGAGACCACCGCTCCCATCAGCGTCAGCACCCCCAAGCTGATCAAGATCGGCACCGTCGGCGCGCCCCTGCCCGGCAACGCGGTCAAGATCGCCGACGACGGCGAGATCCTGACCCGGGGCGTCAGCGTCATGAAGGGCTATTACAAGCGCCCCGACCTGACGGCTGAAGCCTTCGACGACGGCTGGTTCCGCACCGGGGACATCGGCCAGCTGGACTCGGACGGCTTCCTGAAGATCACCGGCCGCAAGAAGGAAATCATCGTCACCGCCAGCGGCAAGAACGTCGTTCCGGCGGTCCTGGAGGACAGCATCCGCGCCGACGCCATCATCTCCCAGTGCGTCGTCGTCGGGGACCAGCGGCCCTTCATCTCCGCACTGGTCACCCTGGACGAGGAAGCCCTTCCCGGCTGGCTCGAGCGCCACAAGCTGCCGGCCGGTACGACGGTGGCCGAAGCTGCCGAGACCGCCCAGCTGCAGATCGAAATCCAGGCCCTGGTGGACAGCGCCAACAAGACGGTCTCCCAGGCCGAGGCCATCAAGGTTTTCCGCGTGGTTCCGACCGACTTCACCGAAGCCAGCGGCCACCTCACGCCGTCCCTGAAGATCAAGCGCGCCCAGGTGCTTCGGGACTACTCAGCCGTGGTGGAAGACATCTACAGCGGCCAGAAGGTCTAGCCCGGCACGTCGCGGCAGCAGTCCCTGCGGATTTACCGGGCAGTGCCGGTCCGCAGGGACAGCAGCGCGTTCTCCACCACCTCGGTCAGCGCGGGATGGATCCAGTACTGGCCCGAGGCCATCGTCTGCGCATCCAAACCGAAGGACATGGCCTGGATCAAGGGCTGGATCAGCATGGACGCCTCATGGCCCATGATGTGCGCCCCGAGCAGCGTCCCGCTTTCCTTCTCCGCCAGCAGCTTCACAAATCCGGTCGTGTCTTCCATCGCCCAGCCGTACGCGGTGGAGCCGTATTCCTGCACCGCCACGGCCAGTTCCACTCCCCTCGCCCGGGTATCGCGGCGGGCTTCCTCCTCGGTCATGCCCACGGATGCGATCTGCGGGCTGGTGAAGACCGCCGCGGGAACGAACCGGTGGTCGCTCGCGCGCAGGTCCCCGGGGTGCACCAGGTTGTGCGCCACGGTGCGCGCCTCATGGTTGGCCACATGCTTGAGCTGGAAGTCGCTGCTGACATCCCCCAATCCCCAGACGCCGTCGACCGGCCTGCCGTCCTTCAGCACGCGCTGGAATTCGTCCACTGCCAGCCGTCCGTCCGCACGCTGGTCGAATCCGGCAGCCTGGACATCAAGGCGGTCGGTGTTGGGCACCCGGCCGGTTGCCACCAGCACAAGATCAACGTCCATGCCGGTCTCTCCCCCGGGTCCGCGCAGCAGCGCCCGGACGGAGCCGTCGGCGTTTTCCATCAGCGCCGTCACCTGGGTGTTGAGCCGAACGTCCCACTGCTTGGAGACTTCCTCGGTGTACCGTGCGGACAAGGTCGCGTCCAAGGCACGCAGCAGCGGACCGGAGCGCGCCGCCATCGTGACCTTGGCGCCGAACGCGGAAAACACGAATCCAAACTCGGCGGCTATGTAACCGCCGCCGATGATGAGGATTCGCTCCGGCAGGTCGGGTATCCGCATCACGGTGTCAGAGGTGTGCACCTGCGGCAGGTCCATGCCGGGCACGTCCGGCAGCACCGGCCGTGAGCCGGCGGCCACCACTATCTGGTCGGCGGTGATGCGTTGGCCGTCGTCGGTCTCCAGGGCGTGCTCGCCGACGAACCGCACGTGGTTCTCATACAGCGTGACGTTCTCCAGCTCCTCGGCACGGTAGCGGCGGCCGCCCTCGGAGATGGAATCGATCCTGGTGAAGATGCGGTCGCGGATGTCCCGCCAGCGCACCTTCTCCAGGGTCTGGTCGACGCCCAGTCGCCGGCCGTCGGCACCGGCCGCGGCAAGTTGCGCCGGATACACGAACATTTTCGTCGGGATGCAGCCGACGTTCAGGCAGGTGCCGCCGAAGGTGCCCCCGTCGATGACGGCAACTTTCCTGCCGTCCCAGTCGGGGGTGATCAGCGAATTGCCCGAACCCGAGCCAATGATGGCCAAATCAAAATGAGTCACGATTCCAGTCTAGAGCCGCAAGGACCCCGGGATCCGTAACCGGTTCCCGGGGTCCTTATGTGCTTCCGTTGTGCTTCCGCCGTGCGGCGGAAGCGCTGGGGCTAACTCTCCTTCTTGGGATCGATCGCCACCAGCAGGTCCCCGCCCTGCACCTGCTCAACGGCGGAGATCGCCACCCGCGTCACGGTGCCGGCGACGGGGGCCGTGATCGAGGCCTCCATCTTCATGGCTTCGATGGTGGCAACGGTTTCGCCGGCCGCCACTTCATCGCCTTCCTGGACCGTGATGGTCACGGCGCCGGCGAACGGCGCGGCAACGTGGCCGGGATTGCCCGGGTCGGCCTGTTCGGCGACCTTCACCTGCGACTGCACGCTGCGGTCACGGACCAGGACGGGGCGCATCTGGCCGTTCAGGGTGGTCATCACCGAACGCATGCCCTTTTCATCGGGCTCCCCCACGGCTTCAAGGGTGGCAATCAGGCGGACACCCTTTTCGAGTTCCACCACGTGCTCAACCCCGCGCTGCAGGCCGTAGAGGTAGTCACGGGTGTCCAGGACCGACACGTCGCCGTAGGTTTCACGGACGGTCGCGAATTCCTTGGCCGGGCCGGGGAACAGGAGCCGGTTCAGCGTTTCCCGCCGGGTGGCCGAGTCGCCGGACAGGCCGGCGCGGTCCACCTCGGTGAGTTCGGCGTCGCGCACCTTGATGGTGCGGCCTTGGAGCGCCTTGGTCCGGAAGGGCTCCGGCCAGCCGCCGGGCGGGTTGCCAAGTTCGCCGCTGAGGAAGCCGATGACCGAATCGGGGATGTCGTAGTTCTGCGGATTTTCCTCGAAGTCCGCGGGTGAGACGTTGCTGCCGACCAGCTGCAGGGCGAGGTCTCCGACCACCTTGGAGGAGGGCGTGACCTTGACCAGCCGGCCCAGAATGCGGTCCGCGGCGGTGTACATGTCTTCGATCGCTTCGAACCGCTCGCCCAGGCCGAGGGCGATGGCCTGCTGGCGGAGGTTGGAGAGCTGTCCGCCGGGAATCTCATGCTGGTAGACGCGTCCGGTGGGTCCGGCCAGACCGGACTCGAACGGAGCGTAGACCCGGCGCACCGCTTCCCAGTACGGCTCCATGGCGCTGATGGCATCCAGGCTCAGCCCCGTGTCGCGGTCCGTGTTGGTCAGCGCGGCAACGAGCGACGACGCCGAAGGCTGGCTGGTGGTGCCGGCCAGCGAGGCGCTGGCCACGTCGACGGCATCCACGCCCGCGTTGGCCGCAGCCAGCAGGGTGGCCAACTGGCCGCCGGCGGTGTCGTGGGTGTGCAGGTGCACGGGCAGGTCAAAGCGTTCACGCAGGGCGGCAACCAGCTTGGCCGCGGCGGCGGGACGCAGCAGCCCGGCCATGTCCTTGATGGCCAGGATGTGCGCGCCGGCATCGACCATCTGCTGGGCGAGGTCCATGTAGTAGTCCAGCGTGTACAGCGTCTCGTTCGGATCCATCATGTCGGCGGTGTAGCACAGGGCCACTTCGGCGACGGCCGTGCCGGTGGCCCGGACCGCGCGGATAGCCGGTTCCATCTGCTCGACGTCATTGAGGGCATCGAAGATCCGGAAGATGTCAACGCCGGCGTCAGCTGCCTCCTGGACAAAGGCTTCCGCCACCTCAGTGGGGTACGGCGTGTAGCCCACGGTGTTGCGGCCGCGCAGGAGCATCTGGATGCAGATGTTCGGCAGGGCCTTGCGCAGCGAGACGAGCCGCTCCCAGGGGTCCTCGCCCAGGAACCGGAGGGCGACGTCGTAAGTCGCACCGCCCCATGCTTCGACCGAGAGCAGTTCGGGCGTCAGCGCGGCCACCGCGGGGGCCGCCAGCAGCAGGTCGCGGGTGCGGACGCGGGTCGCCAGCAGGGACTGGTGCGCATCCCGGAACGTGGTGTCGGTGACGGCCAGTGCCGGCTGTGCGCGGAGTTCCGCCGCGAAACGCTCCGGGCCCAGTTCCAGCAGCCGCTGGCGCGACCCGGGGCGGACCTCCGGAAGATCAGCCGGCAGTTTGTCTGCCGGGTTGATGTGCACGGGCAGTTCGCCGTGCGGCTTGTTGACGGTGGTGTCCGCCAGCCAGTTCAGCAGCCGGGAGCCGCGGTCAGCAGACCCGCGGGCGCTGAGCAGTTCGGGGCGCTCCTCGATGAAGGAGGTGGCGACGTCGCCGGCGATGAAGTCCGGATCGTCGAGGACGGCCTGCAGGAACGAAATGTTCGAGGAGACGCCGCGGATGCGGAACTCGGCCAGCGCCCGGCGGGCACGGTTCACCGCAGCCGGGTAGGTGCGGCCGCGGCAGGTCAGCTTCACGAGCATGGAATCGAAGTGCGGGCTGATGTCGGCCCCGGCGTACACAGTGCCGCCGTCGAGACGCACTCCGGCACCGCCGGCGGAGCGGTATCCGCTGATCTTGCCGACGTCGGGGCGGAAGCCGTTGGCCGGGTCCTCGGTGGTAATGCGGCACTGCAGCGCCGCGCCGCGCACCTGAAGTTCGTTCTGCCGCAGGCCCAGGTCCTCCAGCGTTTCGCCGGCAGCGATGCGCAGCTGGGACTGCACGAGGTCGACGTCGGTGATTTCCTCGGTGACCGTGTGTTCCACCTGGATGCGCGGATTCATTTCAATGAACACGTGTTCTCCGGCGCGTTCTCCGACGGTGTCAACGAGGAACTCCACGGTCCCGGCGTTCTCGTACTTCAGGGCCTTGGCGAACTTGACGGCGTCCCGGTACAGGGCCTGCCGGATGCTCTCGTCCAGGTTGGGGGCCGGAGCAATTTCGATGACCTTCTGATGGCGGCGCTGCAGTGAGCAGTCACGTTCAAAGAGGTGGATAACGTTGCCCTCGCCGTCGGCGAGGATCTGCACCTCAATGTGCCGGGGACGGATGACCGCCTGCTCGAGGAAGACCGTGGAGTCGCCGAAGGCCGTATCGGCCTCGCGCATGGCTGCGTTGAGCGCCTCGGGAAGGTCTTTGGCCGTGTCCACGCGGCGCATGCCGCGGCCGCCGCCGCCCGCCACGGCCTTGACGAAGATGGGGAATCCGATGTCCTCGGCCTCGCCCAGGAGCTTTTCCGGATCCGAACTCGGCTGGGTGGAGCGCAGCACCGGGATGCCGGCTTCGCGTGCCGCGTTCAGGGCATGGACCTTGTGGCCGGCCAACTCGAGGATGTCGGCGGCGGGACCTACAAAGGTGATGCCGGCTTCCCTCGCGGCGCGGGCCAGCTGGGGGTTTTCGGAAAGGAATCCGTATCCGGGGTAGATGGCGTCGCAGCCGGATTCCTTGGCGACCCGAATGATCTCGTCAACGTCGAGGTACGCGCGGACCGGGTGCCCTTCCTCACCGATCAGATAGGCCTCGTCAGCCTTTTGGCGGTGGATGGAGTTGCGGTCCTCATACGGGAACACTGCAACAGTCTTCACGCCCAGCTCGTAGGCGGCCCTGAAGGCGCGGATTGCGATTTCTCCGCGGTTGGCTACCAGTATCTTCGAGAACATTACTCTCCTGCATCGTTGCGGGCTGAGGGACAGCCGGGTACCGCCGTCCTCATCGGGTTCTAGTCCAGATTATTTCACTGCGGCGGACCGCCAGTGTCGGACGTCACGCTCTTTATAGTCTCCCTTTCGCGCCACCCCTGCAAAACGGCCCCTGCAGGAGTTACCACCGGGCGTCACATAGAATGAACCTGCAGCCTCTCAAGGGCCCCGCTCGTGATCCCTAGACACGTTAGGTTTTGGTTCAACAAGTGCAAGTAGTGAGCATCAGCAGTCTAAAGGGCGGCGTGGGCAAGACTTCCGTAACGCTTGGACTGGCATCGGCTGCACTGGCAGCAGGAATTCCCACCCTCGTTGTGGACCTGGACCCGCACGCCGACGCCACCACGGGCCTGGGAGCGACTGCAGCCGGCAAACCCGGGATCGGCGAGATGCTCAAGAATTCCCGACGCGCCCAGCTGGCGGACAATGTGGTCTCCAGCGGCTGGGTCGCCAACGACCGCCGCACCCGGACAGGCGATTCCAAGCGCCGGCCCGTTCTCGACGTCGCCATGGGCTCCGCCTTTTCCGGCATCTATGACCGCCCGGACCTCGGCAGGCGCGACCTCAAACGGCTCTCCACGCTTCTCTCCCGTGTCAGCGGCTACGGTCTGGTCCTCATTGACTGCCCGCCCTCACTCAACGGCCTCACCCGCATTGCCTGGACCGCCAGCAACCGGGTGGCTCTCGTCGCCGAGCCCGCGCTGTTTTCCGTGGCCGGCACCGAACGGACGATGCGCGCCCTGGACCTTTTCCGCAAGGAATTTGCCCCCAATCTTGCCCCGGCCGGGATCATCGCCAACCGGGTCCGCTCCGGCTCCAACGAGCACGCCTTCCGGCTGGGTGAGATGAATCAGATGTTCGGCGACCTGTTGCTCAGCCCCACGATTGCCGAGCAGGCCAACTGGCAGCAGATTCAGGGTGCGGCCCATTCGGTGCACCACTGGCCCGGCGAGTCGGCCAAGCAGGCCGCCGCCACCTTCGACTCCCTGCTGAAGAACCTGGTGGGAAGCGGCAGCGTCCGCAACCGGGTCATCCCCCGCGCCAGCTAGCAGCCCATAAAAAACTGCAGGCACCGGAATCCGCTGCCTGCAGTTGAAGTATGGTGTCTGGCTGATGAAGCATGGTGCGTGCCTAGCTGATCTTGCGGGCAATCCGCCGCTGGCTCAGTTCATCTCCGGGAAAGGTCTGGTCGCCTACGCGCTCGCTCGGCAGCTGGGCGAGGCTCCCTTCAACTTCGCGCCAGACACGTCCGACGGCGATCCCGAAAACGCCCTGCCCGCCCTGGACCAGATCTATCACTTCGTCCGCGGAGGTGCACTCGTACACGCTGGCACCGTCGCTCATCAGCGTGATCTGGGCCAGATCCTCGACTCCACGCTCGCGCAGGTGTTCAACGGCCGTGCGGATCTGCTGCAGCGAAACCCCCGTGTCCAAGAGGCGTTTGACGACCTTGAGGACCAGGATGTCGCGGAAGCCGTAGAGCCGCTGCGTGCCGGAACCCGAGGCCCCGCGCACGGCCGGCTCCACCAGCCCGGTGCGGGCCCAGTAATCCAACTGACGGTAAGTGATTCCTGCCGCCTTGCAGGCTGTTGGACCGCGGTAGCCGGCGTCCTCGTCGAGAACGGGAAGATCCTCGGTGAACAGCAAGCCCTGGGCTCCGGGAACCTTACCCGGCGCAGCGGCGTGGATGTGCTCGCCGGCATCGCCTTTCGGACTCACTTGTGCCTCCTAGTAGCGGTTCCCGAGGGGGGATCGGCACGGAATCAAGGGGCCAGGAACGACTCCCTTCAGTTTCCCCCGCAAAACCTCCCAGGGGAAGGGACTGATCCTGTAAGGACCGGCCCCGGAAAGGACATGCCCTGGAAAGGACTTGCGGAGAACCGTGCAGTGGGAACTCTATGCTTCGACGTTAGATCTGACCCGGGCCAAGGTCAAAGACGCAGGGCCTTTTTCTGCAGGCGTGTCGAATCAGCGCTCAAAGTCCTCGGGCTCGACGTCGGCCAGGAATTCGCGGAACTGCCGCAGCTCCTGTTCGGCATTCTCCTGGTCTGCGTCATCGTCTTCGTCCTCGTCGGCTTCCGCAATCCGGACGCCCGCTTCGTCCAGTACTGCGTCGGCACAGAGGATGGGGCACGGCGCCCTCAGGGCCACCGCTATCGCATCCGAGGCGCGCGAGCTGACGGTGACTCCATTGTCGAAAACCAGCTCGGCATAGAAGACCGTGTCCTCGACGGACACCAGCCGCACCTCGCTGACGCTGCGGCCCAGGGCAGCCACCACTGAAGCCAACAGGTCGTGTGTCATGGGCCGGGGCGGCACGATGCCCTGCTGGACAAAGGCGATGGCGCTGGCTTCCGGAGCACCGATCCAGATGGGCAGATGACGTTCGCCGTTCAGTTCCTTGAGCAGGACCAGCGGCTGGTTGGACGGCAGCTCGATCCGGACACCGACCACTTCGACTTCACGCATGCTCCTCAGCCTTCCATTCGTGCGATATGCCCGTTGACCAGGGCACTGTGCAGGTTCAGGCACAGATCACTGATCTCTCGCGCCGTCTCGGCTGCCCGCGCCTTGGAGGAGACGTCGCGCCGCGAAGCCAGCGGTGCCACCACACTCTCCACCAGCCCCAGCTCCCGGTCCGCCGCGGCTCGGAACGGGCGCAGATGCCGGGGTTCAATCCCGTGGGCCTGGAGCTTGGCGCACGCCTTCGCAATCTTGAGTGCATGTTCGTCGAAGGCACCCTGCTCCGCACCGTTGTCGGCGGAGGCAATCAGTCCGTAACCGGCGAGGTTTCGCACCAGATCGGCCGAGGCACCGGATTCCCGGACCAGCTCGGCGAATGTCAGGGCGCGGGCGAACGTGCGGGCGGACAACTCCCCCGCCAGCTGCTCGGACACGGCCCGCGGCGTCAGCGACATTCCTCCGGGCAACGATTCGGGACGCTCGCCCCGGTCGATGGCATCCAGGTAGTCCTTGATGATTTTCAGCGGCAGGTACTGGTCCCGCTGCAGCGCCAGGACGAACCGCAACCGCTCGACGTCGGCCGAGGTGTATTTCCGGTAGCCTGCCGCGGTCCGCTGCGGAGTGACCAGGCCCTTTTCCTCGAGGAACCGGATTTTGGAGGCGCTGATCCCGGGGAAATCGGCGCTGAGTTCACTGAGGACCTCACCGATATTGAGCACACGGCCGCGCAGGCGCTCGTTCCCCGTACCCAGGGTCCGCCTGACGGGCTGTGATGCTGACATACCTAGTACCTATTCCTCAGTAATCCCGTGGACATCCGGCAGGAGCCTCCGGCCGGAGATTTTCTTACGCGCGGGCAGCTGTCGGCCGCGCAGCGTAGAAGGTCAGTCGGAACTTGCCGATCCGGACCTCATTGCCCGTTCGCAGCAGCAGCGTGTCTACGCGGTCGTTGTTAACGTACGTGCCGTTCAGACTCATGGAGTCCACCACACGGAAGCCGTCGGCGGTCCGCCGGAACTCCACATGCTTGCGGGACACCGTTACATCATCCAGGAACACATCCGCATTCGGATGGCGCCCAGCAGTGGTCACATCCTGGTCCAGAAGGAACCGTGCACCGCTGTTGGGCCCGGAGTGGGCGATCAACAGCGCCGACCCGGCGGGCAGCGCCGCCACGGCAGCCCGCTCATCTGAACTGAGCTTGGGCTCCATCGACGTTGCGTCGCTCTGAGGCGGCAGGCTGATCGATGTGGTGTCCTCCGCGCCCAACTCACGCCGCTGTTCGGCCTGTCCGGCGTTGTAGTCCTCGCGCGCCATTCTGTTACATCCTCCCCAAAAGATGCGGCCAACCACTCGTGATTTTGGCTGGCCGCACAGTTCCTGCTGACAAATCTTGCCGTACCGGCTGTCCTAGCCTACCTGTTGGAGGGCAATCCCGGCACTGAGGGTTTTACGCCGTTTGCCGGCCGGGCCGCGGAGAACAGGTAGGCGGCCGAAGGAGCTACGGGAAAATACTTTAAAATCAGGGTTGGCTGCCGTGGCTGGGGCTTTTGCTGCTGCGGACCAGGGGCGAGGCGTCAGCAGCGGAACCGCCACGCCGGTCGAGCCGACGGCCCGAGCCTTACCCGGACACGGTGCCGGAAAAGAGTATGGCCGGCACCGAAGGCAGCATTCCCTGGCTTATCTCCATGCGCTGCAGGTCTCCGCGCAGGTTGGCTGCCTCCAGCAGTGCGGCAGTGTCCCGGTTCCAGCGACAGCCGCGGTCCAGTCTCGCCGCCAGCGGCGAGACTGCTGACTGCAGGGCGCGCTTCAGGGTTCCGGGCGGGGCCGCGACATGCTCGGCAAAGACCGCCCGGCCGCCGGGCCGGAGGATGCGGCGAACTTCGGCAAGCACCGCCGCGGGGTCACGCACCGAACAGAGGACGGCGGTGCCCAGCACGGCATCCACGCTCGCCGAACCCAGCGGAATGGCTTCGGCGAACGAGGAAAGTGCCGGAGTACGGTAGCCGCGAGCTTCCGCTCTGGCATCAAGCTCGGCTCGGGAGGCCTCATCCGGCTCAAGCCCGATCCAGTCCACGTCCGCGGCCAGGCTGTCGAAATTGGCACCCGTGCCGGCGCCGATCTCCAGCACCCGGCCGTGCAGGGTGCCCACCAGACGGGCGCTGAGCTGCTCAAATTCCTGATAGCGAATCGTGGTCACAGGGGTGACCGTACCTCCTCCCCCGCGGCGGGACCAGCGGGCCGCCCCACCCGGCAGATGCGGGCGCAGGCACCACCGCCGGCTCCGGGCCGGCTCCGGCTGCGCAATCCCCGCGAGATGGCACTAAAGGCTCTTCTCAGCGCTCAGAGAAGCACTTACTGCCATCTCGCGGGGAATGGTGCGCGATCAGGCCGCGGGAGACCGGTAATGCTTGTTTGCTGCCTCCACGACGGGGCGGCGGGGGTGCGCCGACCGGAGCTCGGCATCTTCGCCGAAGCCGTCCGGGTACCAGCTCGGTCCGTCGGTGATGTGCTCCAGGGCTCCGCGTGCAACCCTCTCGGGATCGGAGGAACGCACGCCGGGGGCATCAAATTCGAATCCGTGCCGCTCCATGGCGGGCGTGCGGGTGAGGCCCAGGCAGAGCTCCAGAACGTCAACGTTGTACGGGCGCATCTCCATCCACAGTGCCTCGGCGAAGTTGTGCACAAACGCCTTGGCCGCTGAGTAGAAGCCCATTCCAGCGGTGCCGGCAAAGCCGCTGAGTGAGCCGGTGAGCATAATGCCGCCCCGACGCCGTTCCTGCATCGGCAGGCCGAAGTGCCGGACGAGCGCGAGGGTCACGGTGATGTTCAGGTCGATAACCATCTGGGCGCGGTCTGCTTCGGACGTCACGATCTCGCCGCCGTAAGTGTTGGCACCCGCGTTGGACACCAGCAGGCCGACCTCACGGTCGCCGAGCTGCTCAGCGATTGACTCCACGGCTCCGGGCGCGAGCAGGTCCTGCTCGATGGCGAGCACTTCGACGTCGTAAGCGGCGCGGACCGACTCCGCCACCTCCGCGAGGGGACCGGGCTTGCGCGCAACAAGCGCCACGTTGAGGCCGCGCTCGGCCAGCTGGTGCGCCAGTGCGGCGCCGACTCCCTCAGAGCCCCCGGCAATCAGTGCCCAGGGTCCGTACTTCTCGAATCCGCTCATCCCACGTTCCTTTCGTGCCGGTCAAGCGCTTGTTTGCATCTTGAGCCACTAGTGATATTAGATACGCTAAAGGGCATTCGAAGGGGAAACACTCATGAGTCCACTGACCGAGATCGCCGCACTGCGGGATCGTATCCAGCATCTTGAAGACCACAGGGAGATCCTCGGGGTGCTTGCCGCCTACGGCCCCGCCGTCGACTCCGGCAGCGCGGACGAGGTGGCCGGGCTGTGGACGCAGGACGGCAGCTACACCTACAGCCTCGGCGACGGCGACGCGACACTCACCGGCGCCGACGATTTCCGCAGGATGGTCCACGGACCCTCCCACCAGGCGATTATTACGGGCGGGTCGAGCCATTTTATGGGCATCCCGGACATCCGGATCGAGGCTGACACCGCCGTCGCCACCGGATACTCCATGCTCGTGCGGCACCGCGACGGCGCGGAGCCCGGATACTACGTGGACCGCCTCTCCGCGAACCGCTGGGAGCTGGCGCGAACCGAAGCCGGCTGGAAGGTCACCACGCGCACCAACTCGCTGCTGGACGGCCGGACCGCCTCCCGCGAAATGCTCGCCAACGCAGGGAGCGCAGCCCAGTGACCACCGAATACGACTCTGCAGAGACCGAGTTGAGCGCCGCGGCCGACCCGCTGTTCCGCGAACTCACCGTCCGCTCCCTTCACCTGCGCAACCGGATCGTCATGTCTCCGATGACCCGCACGTATTCTCCCGGCGGCGTGCCGGGCGAGGACGTGGCTCGGTATTACCGCCGCCGCGCCGAGGGCGGCACCGGACTGATCATCACCGAGGGTGTCGCCATCGACCATTCAGCGTCGGTCGACCACGCATCGGTGCCCAACATGTTCGCTTCCAGCGCGCTGGACGGCTGGCGCTCCGTGGTGGACGGCGTGCACGAGGCAGGCGGACGCATCATCCCGCAGCTTTGGCACGTCGGCCCGCTGTGGGGTGCGATGGGCGGAAGCGCGGGAGTCACCCCGATGCGGCCCTCCGGCCTCTGGGGCACCCCCGGAATCACCAACTACTCCGCCGAGTACGTGCGCGCCTCGGAACCGGTCACCCGTGCCATGACCACTGCCGACATTGAGAGCGTCATCGCCGCGTTCCGCGTCGCCGCACGCAGCGCCGTCGACGCCGGGTTTGACGGGATCGCACTGCACGGCGGTCACGGCTATCTCCTGGACGCATTCCTGTGGGCCGATACGAACCGCCGCGATGACGAGTGGGGCGGCGACCCCGAACGCCGCGCCGCTTTCCCCGCCGCAGTGGTCCGCGCCATCCGCGAAGAGATCGGCGAGGAGCTGCCCATCTTCTTCCGTTTTTCGCAGCACAAGCAGCAGGACTTCGGCGCACGCCTGGCCGACACCCCGGAAGAGCTCGGCGCGCTGCTGCGTCCGCTCGTGGCAGCCGGTGTCGACGTCCTCGATGCCAGCGCACGCCGCTTCCAGGCCCCGGCCTTCGAGGGAAGCGACCTGAGCCTGGCCGGCTGGGCCAAGCAGCTCACCGGCGCGCGCACGATGGCAGTGGGCAGCGTCGGCATCGGGTCGGCGCTCAAGGACCGGCGCAGCAGCGGAAACCCCATTCTGGACAACCGCGCGGAGCTCACGCAGCGTCTGGGCGCCGATGAGTTCGACCTCATCGCGATCGGGCGGCTGCACCTGGCCGACGCCGACATCGTGCAGACCCTGCGCGACGGGCGGCCGCTGCCCCAGTACGACTATGCGAAGCACGAATCGTCACTGCTGTAGCGCCGGCCGCAGCGGTTCGCAGTCAGGTGCTCCTGGCCCGCGGCCCGGGCACCCGAACCGGCGTCGGAACCGGCGTTGAGCCTGGAGCCGGGGTCAACGATTTGAGGGGCCGGAAGACCAGCTGGAAGCCGTCCTCGAGTTCAAGCCGGCGGACGGAGACGCCGTAGACCGGTTCCAGGTGCTCCGGCGCCAGGACCTCATCCGGCGTGCCCGCGGCTGCCACCCGGCCCGCTTCCAGCAGCAGGATCCGGTCGCAGTAACGTGCCGCAAGGTTCAGATCATGCAGGACAACGATGACGGTCCGCTCCTCCCGCACGGCCAGGGACCGGACCAGGTCGAGCACCTCGTGCTGGTAACGCACGTCCAGGTGGTTGGTCGGTTCATCCAGCAGAAGATGCGTCGTCTCCTGGGCCAGGGCACGGGCGATGAGCACCCGCTGGCGCTCACCGCCCGACAGGCTGTCGAACGCCTCACCGGCCAGCTGGAGCGCACCCACCTGGGCCAGAGCCGAGGCCGCTATCTGCTCGTCGGCGGGGCCCCTGCGACCGAACCCGGAGCGGTGCGGGGTCCGGCCGAGCAGCACCATGTCCGACACCAGCAGGGGCAGGTCAGCCGAAACCTCCTGCACGACGACGGCGACCCGCCGGGCGATTTCGCGCGCCGACAGCGACGTAAGTTCCGCCCCGTCAATCAGCACCGTTCCGATATTGCCCGCGAGCGAGGCGTACAGGGTGCGCAGCAGCGTGGTCTTGCCGGACCCGTTGGGCCCGACGAGACCAAGGACCTGCCCGTGCGGAGCGTCAAAATCGACAGCCTCCAGCACTGCACGGTCGCCGAATGCGAAGCCCACCCCGCTGGCGGAAATCACTGCTGAAACCGCTCCACAATGCGGGCAAGGCCGTCAATCACCAACGGACTCGACGGCTCAGTGAAATTGAAGGGCTGCACGAGGATCTGGTCCTCTCGGACGGCGCCGATCGCGCCGGCTCCGTTCAGTCCGGTGACCGATTCCTTCACCTTCACCGGATCCCCGTCGGAATAGAGCAGAACCAGGACGTCCGGATTGCGGCCGACCAGTTCCTCGGCGGTCACTTCGAAGACGCGTTCCTCGACGTCGGCAAAGACGTCGGTGAATCCGGCCGCCTCGAGCTGCGGGTGGGCCATGGACGACGTTCCATAGGCGTACGGAACGCCCCCGCCGATCGTCGGATACAGGACGGCGGCTGTGCGTTTCTCATTGGGATCGACGTCCGCCAGCACCTCGGACAGCTGCGTTTCAAGGCGCGTCACGGCGGCCTCGGCTTCCTCCGGGACGTCGAAGATGCTGCCGTAGGTGCGCATCTGCTCAAAGATGCCGTCAAAGGACGGGTCTGCCGGCGGCACGGGGCACAGTCCGGGTTCCTCCATCAGCGGGATGCCGGCAGCCGCCAGGGAGTCCCGGCTGACGTTGGCTGCCTCCCCCAGGACGATCTGCGGCAGCTGTGCCAGGACGGCTTCCTTGGAAATCTGCAGATGTCCGGAGGCATCCAATTCGTCGCTGAGCATCGGGATCTGCTCCAGCTCAGCCCATGTCTTGTCGTCGTAGTAGCCGCGGGGGTAGGCGCCGGCGCGCGCAGTGATGACGTCGTCGAGCACTCCAAGCTCGTGCAGGTACGGCACCGCGGCGGACCTCAGCAGCACTCCCCGTTCCGGCCGCTGCTCGAAGACGACTTCCGTGCCGCAGTTCTCGACAGTGACCGGGTAATTTCCGCCGGCAGCGGCGGCAGGCACGTTTCCGCCTTGGTCCTCCGCGGCGCAGCCGGACAGGCCGATCGTCACTACGACCGCCGTGACGAGGGTACCGGCGCGGGTGCTGAGGGAACGGGACATGGTGCCTCTTCTGGTGCTGGTGGGTTGCTGGGTCATGCAGCGGGACGCATTCGGCGAACGAGCCAGAGCAGGAACGGAGCCCCCAGCATTGCGGTCACGATGCCGACGGGCAGTTCGCGCGGTTGCAGCAGCATGCGCGAGAGCAGATCGGCCCAAAGGAGGAAGACCGAGCCCAGCAGGGCGGCGGCCGGAATGGACCAGGCATGAGCGGCCCCCACAAGGCGGCGGGCCAGATGGGGAATGACGAGGCCGACGAATCCGATGCTGCCGGCAGCTGCCACGATGAAGCCCGTACACAGGGATACGAGGACGAGCAGCTGGGTTCGGAACCGTGTCGGCCGCACGCCCAGAGCCAACGCTGTTTCGTCGCCGATGGCCAGGGCATCCAGCCGGCGCGCCCACAGGACCAGAATTGCAGTCGTGAACGCAATGACGGCCCCCAGGGCGGCCAGCGGTGTCCCCCACTGTGACAGGGCGAGGGAACCGAGCAGCCAAAACATCACCGAGCGGGCGCCCTCGGCCGAGCCGGAGGTAAAGATCAGGAAGCTGGTGAGGGCGGACAGTGCGTATCCGGCCGCGACTCCGGCCAGCAGCAGGCGGACCGAAGTAATCCGGCCGGCGGCGCGCGCCACAACAAAGACCAGCAGTGACGCTGCGAGCGCACCGATGAAGGCGCTGCCGGCCAGGGCATGCTGCCCCAGGCCGGCTCCGAAACCGAACAGGATGGTTGCCGCGGCGCCGGCGGAAGCACCTGAATTGATGCCGAGCAGATAGGGGTCGGCGAGCATGTTGCGGACCATGGCCTGCAGGGCCGCGCCGCAGACGGCCAGCCCGGCGCCTACTGCCACGCCCATGAGTACGCGGGGCAGGCGCACATCCCAGACGATGACATCGGCAACGGAGCCTGCCCCGGCCGCACCGGCATCGGTCAGGTGGCTCCACACCACCCGCAGCACGTCGCGCGGTTCAATCCATACCGGGCCGATGGCCACGCCGAGGACCATGCTGACCAGGAGCGCGGCGGCCAGGGCCGCGATGAGCACCGTGTTGTTCCGCCGGCGTTTCCCCCGCCGCAGTGGATCGGGGCCAAGCAACGGTGCCGTGCGGATAACTTTGGACACACTCACCCCTCATGACGACCACCTTGACCTCCGAGCCTACGCAACTACGCCGTGGATCCGCCTGCGCCGCGACATATCGTGATGCACCCCACACGCGACCGGCGGTCGACGGGCTTCAGCTGCCCGTGCGGAGGCAACTGATGTGCGAACCGCCGTCCGGATCTCTCAGCGGTCCCCCGGGGCATCAAGCGGATGGTTGCTGACCGTGTTCCGGTTCCGCCTTGGCCAGCTGGATGTGCACGGCGTTCTCGCCGGCCGTCATCCCGGTGGGCTCGTAGTACGGGATGCTGCCGTCCGGGCCGGCAATGTCGTCCAGCAGCCGTTCACCGCTGCCGAGCAGGGTCGGAATGACGGCGAGGTGGATCCTGTCGATAAGCCCTGCCCGCAGGTACTGGCGGATCGTGCTGATTCCCCCGCCAATCCATACGTCCTTGCCCTCTGCTGCGGCCAGCGCCCGCTGCCGGGCCTCCTCAATTCCGCCGGTGACAAAGTGGAACGTGGTGCCGCCGTCCATTTCCACTGGCTCCCGCGGGTGGTTCGTCAGCACGAACACGGGGTGGTGGTAGGGAGGGTCCTCTCCCCACCACCCGTTCCAGGTCTCCTCACCGGCCCACGGCCCGCGCACCGGTCCGAACATGTTCCTGCCCATAATGGAGGCGCCGATGTCAGTGAACTGGGCGCGGACGAAGCCATCGTCAATGCCTTCGCCGCGGCCGTCCATTCCGAAACGGTCAGCGAACGTGCGCGTGGCGAATATCCAGTCGTGGAGCGGTTCCGCCCCGACGCCAAGGGGATTGGCCAGGCTCTGGTCCGGGCCGGCACCGTACCCGTCGAGTGACATCGAAAATCCGTCGATCCGCAGCATTTGGTTCATGATGCTTCCTTTCCGGGGCGCGGCAGTCCCAGCTGTTCCTGCTTCAGGAGTGCACCCGGTAGAGAATCGGGTGCGGCACTACACCGGCCGCGCTGAAGGTCGCCAGCACGAAGTACCGAAAGGAGCGTTTGAACATCAGCGCAGGCAGCACCTGCCGCAGGGTGTCCCAGCGGCAGTGATTGATGATGGGGAACGGAGAGTGGCTTGCCTCGTCGGGAAGGATGACCGTCGAGTTGTCCAGGCCGGTCTCCTGTTCGAACCAGCCAGCCGTGTACTGCCAGGCGTCGAGCGTCGCGTGCGCACTGGGACCGGTAAAGAAGTTGAAGAGGAACACGCCCCCGGACCGGGGATCGACCGGGCCCATCCTGCGGACGTTGGAACCGGCGATGACCAGCCGGACCGAGTTCGAAGCCGCGGGGTTCTCCGCGGTGATGTCGTCGGCGATCTCCCGGGCGCGGGCCGGCGAGTCGGTTTCCACCAGGAGGACGACGTCGTACGCCGCAGCGCCGCCCTGCCCCTCCCGCGGTTGGCCCGGCGGACGCACGAGCCCCGCGAACACCGTCGCTGAACGGACCTCAGGTGCTCCCCGCAGAGTCTCGGCCCGGCCGGACAGCCTCGCCAGCGCCCGCTTGCGTTCCGCACCCCGCCTCGGCAGGGGAATTTTCCAGGCCCCGGTGGAGACCGCCAGAATCACGAACCCGGCGGAGGATGGCTCAATCAGCGATACCTTGCGGGCGACGCCCCTCAGCGGTTTTCCGGATGCTCCCACGTCACCGTTCATGGTGCCCTCCCACCGCGCGCACCGGGAATGCCGGCCGCGCTCCGTTCCATTGCTTGGACCGGGACAGTACGGCACGCGGGATCCGGAGTCGAGCGTACGGGCGCCGGGTGGGCGGCGGAAGAACTTCTTTGCCGGCACGACGGCGTTCCGCGGGGTGCCTCCCCCGAGCTCAGCCGCCCTGTTTGACGCTGAGAACCAGGAGGCGGTCGTCCCCGGCCCCCGGGGTGCCGCGGCCGTCGGTGTTGTTGGTGAGAATCCAGAGCCTGCCGTCGGGGGCGGTGACGGCGTCCCGGAGCCGCCCGTACTCGCCGGTCAGGTGTTCGGCTGAGCTGCCGAGGTCATCCAGGGGCACCTCCCGCAGCCGTTCCCCGCGGAGGTTCGTGATGAAGATTGCCCCGCCCGCAACCGCTATGCCGCTGGGGCTGGCCTCCCCCGGCTCCCACTGCTGCACCGGGTCGGTGAATCCGTCCTCGCCGGCCATCCCTTCGACCTCGGGCCAGCCGTAGTTCCCGCCGGGCCGAATCACATTCAATTCATCCCAGGTGTTCTGCCCGAATTCACTGGCGTAAAGGGTGCCGGCGCTGTCCCAGGCGATGCCCTGCGGGTTGCGGTGTCCATAACTGTAGACAAGGGACCCGGGGAACGGGTTGTCTTCCGGAGCATCGCCATCCGGGGTCATTCGCAGAATCTTGCCCGAAAGCGCGTCAAGGTCCTGTGCGCTGCCGCGTCCGCCGGCGTCTCCGGTGGCGGCGTACAGCATGCCGTCGGGCCCGAACGCTATCCGGCCGCCGTTGTGGATGGGGCCGGACGGAATGCCGTCCAAAACGGTCTCGGCGGGACCCAGTGCCAGCGAGCCGGATCCGCCGGTCAGCTCGCGGCGCTCAATGCGGTTCTCGCCGCCCGCGGTGAAGTAGGCGTAGAGAAACCCGTCCCGCACGGTTATGCCAAGGAGCCCGCCTTCTCCACGCCCGGCGGCATCATCGATCACCGCCACCTCGCGGGCCGCTCCCGCATGGTCGAGTTCCAGGATCCGGCCGGAGTCGCGTTCGCTGAGCAGCGGAACTCCCTCGTGGAAGGCGATCGCCCAGGGTGCGTCGAGGCCGGCGGCGAGGACCTCGGGTTCGCCGAGTTCCGCGGCGCCGAGGGACGACCCCGGCGAAGCGGACGCGGAGGTCCGCTCCCCGGGGCCGTCAGGTTCGGCGGTGCAGCCGGGCAGCGCCGTGAAGGCGAGGGCCGCGGCCGCCAAGCCCGCCATCCGGCGTCGTCGTTTCCTTCTGGGGCCCATGTGCCGGACCTCCGTCTCCTAGGCCGCTGATGCTCCCGGTTTGGTTGCCTGCAGAGCTGCGTGGGCGCCCGCCCGCCGGCCGCTGAAGAAGCAATCGGCCAGCGAAAGACCGCTGATGTAGCTGTTCGAGCACACGCCCACCGCGTTGCGTCCGGCGGCATACAGGCCGTGAATCGGTGTCCCGTCCTCCCGTTTTACAAGCCCTGATGCTCCGTCGACAATAAGGCCCCCGAGCGTCAGGCCCGGGATGGGCAGGAAGGGTGAGGAGTCGTCCGAGATGTTGAAGGCGCGGAAGGGCGGCTTCAGGATCGGCTGGCAGAGCTCCGGGGCCTTGTGCGCGGGGTCGCCCTGGCCGGAGGCTATGCCGGCGTTGTACACATCGACGCTTTTCTGCAGCCCGTCCGGGTCCACGCCGATCTTCGCCGCGAGCGCGCTGACGGTCCTGGCCGTTTTGTGCCCGAGCGCAAACAGGTAGATCACCTGCAGCTTCTGGAAGATCTGGGTCTGCGACCAGAACTGGCGCCGCGCTTTGTCCCAGCTCACGGCGTCGTACACCGCCCAGCCCTTGCCGCCAAAGTTCCGCATCATCACATCCCCGTGCGTTGCGCCGTACAGGTCCTCGTTCTGGATCCGCTGTCCGTCCAGGCCCACGGTGATGCCCTCGATAAAGGCACTGGGCGGTGACAGGAACCGCCACGCGGTGACGTTGCCCATCCGTGCCACGTCTCCCCCGGCGGTCACACCGAGGGTGATGCCGGCGCCGTCGTCGGCGGGCGTGCCCAGCGGCGAGATTTTCGTGAACTGCGGAGCGTACTTCGCCACCCACTCCTTGTTGTAAATGAACCCTCCGGCGGCCAGGATGACGGCGGGGGCCCGCACCTCCCGCGCCTCCGCCCCGCCGTCCCACAGCCGCTCTATTTTTGTCACCGTCTTCTTGACCAGGTCGGGGGCAAAGTTGCCGATCTTCCCGGAGCGCCTGGTCAGCTTGCGATGCTCCGCAGCGTTCGGATGGGACTCGTCCAGCACTCGGTACTTCAAGCCGACGACGGCGCCGTCCTCGATGATCAGATCGGTCACCTGGGCCAGCGGAATGAAAGTGACCCCCTTGCGCACCGCTGACTCGGCAAGTTTTGTCCACAGCACTTTGCCGGAGGCCAGACCCTTCGCGACCGTTCGGTGGCCGCGCGGTGCCGGCCGGGCGGACTCGTTGTACGGGTAGGCCTTTTCGTTGCCGGAGTAGTACAGGTAGTGCCGGTCGGTGGGGTAGGACGTTTTGTAGGAAGGAACGCTTCCCGCGAAGGATGCGCCCTGCTTCTCGAGCCAGGTGATCATCCCCGGGCTCTGTTCGCAGAACCGGCGCAGGGTGGACTCGTCGACGGCGTCGCGTGCCTCCTGCCTGAGGTAGGCGTACAGGTTCTCCGGGTCGTCGTCGTAGCCGGCTTCGCGCTGCTGTGCCGTGCCGCCGCCGGCGTACACCACACCGCCGGACAGCGCACTCGCGCCGCCGCCGTAGGCACGGTCCAGAACCAGGACCCGCGCCCCGTTGTCAGCGGCCTCGATCGTCGCCGCTGCGCCGGCACCGCCGAATCCCACCACGACGACGTCGAACCGGTCAGTGTTGCTGCCTGCTGCGTTCACTGCTTCTCCTCATTGAGATGTGCGGTTCAGCGCTCTGGCTGCCACCGGGAACAAGATTGTGACAGAGTATGCCTTAAAGAGCGGCGGAGAGGAACAGGTAGCGTGCATCCGATGGAAGATCCACCGCGGCGGGGCCGGCCCCCGCTGGCCGACACCGCGGATCTGCGCGCCAAGGCGTTCGGCGTCATCCTGCGCCTGGGATACCAGCAGTCCTCCATGAGCCGCATCGCCAACGAGCTGGGAGTCAGCGTGCGGACGCTGCACCGCTATTTCCCGGCGAAGGCGGACATCGTCTGGGGCGGCATCGAGACTTCGCTGGAGGCCCTCGGCCGGGGACTGCGTCACGCCGACCGCCAGCTGCCCCTCATCGAGGCGATCACCGCCGTCGTTGTGGCTGTCTTTGACCAGAACGAGGAGGAAATCCCGGTCGATCGGGCCCGCCTCCGGCTGATCGCCACGACGCCCGAGCTGCGGGCCGCCCGCACGGAGACCTACGAGCTGTGGAGGGAGGAAATTTCCGAATTCATTGGCGCCAGGCTGGGCTCGCCGGCCGGCAGCCTCACGCCCCGGGTGATGGGGGCGGCTGTGCAGACGACGGTCTCCGAGGCCCTGGCCTGGTGGGCGCTGCACGACGCCGCCGACAGTCCCCGTGACGTTGTCGCCCGGGCACTTCGGGGCTTCGACGCCGTGACCGCACTCCCGCCAGGGTCCCGGGAGCGGTGATGATTGAGGTGCATCCGGCCACGGCCGACCGGTTCGAACACGTTTCAGCCATCCTGTCACCGGGAAGTCCGGAATCCGACGCGTGCTGGTGCCTGAGCTACCGGATTCCCAGCGCGGAGTTCCACGCCCTGACCGGTCCGGAACGTCCGGCCCGGCTTCGCCGCTGCGCGGAGGAGGGCACACCGCCCGGAGTCATTGCCTACGACGACGGTGAGCCGGCGGGCTGGTGCTCGGTCAACCCCCGCGCCAGCCACCACAGGCTGACACGCTCACGGACCATTCCGACCGTGGACGAGGTCCCGGTGTGGAGTGTGGTGTGCTTCGTTGTCCGGCCCCCGTTCCGCCGCCGGGGCATCTCACGTCATCTGCTCGACGGCGCCATCGAGTACGCCCGGTCCCGCGGCGCTCCGGCACTGGAGGGCTATCCCATCGACCCCGGCGGCCGCCGGATCAGCGCCGCCCTCGCCTACACGGGCACGACCGGACTGTTTGAAGCGGCAGGTTTCGAGCGCGTGCTGGAGACGACGTCGAAATCCGGCGGCAGGACGCGCTGGCTGATGCGGCTGATGCTGAGCTGATTCGCCCGGACCAGTCGCGGGCGTGGGGGCCACCAATTCCACGGGCGGATGGTTCGGGCCTCGCGGCCTCGCCTCGATCGTCTTCGCGCTCCTGGCAATCGAGGAGCTCGGCGGGTCGGAGGTGGTGGGCACCGCAATTTCAGCCGTCACCTTCACCGTGCTGCTCAGCGTGCTCGCGCACGGCATCTCGGCGGGACCCATCGGAGAACGCTACGCCGCCCGCCACGGGGACAGTGAACCGGCAGACGAGGATCCCCGTCCTCGATCGCGGCGCCGGATCGACTAAGCGGCAGCCCACTGGATCCCTTGTGCTGCAAAGAGCCACGGGTCATCGGGGAAGGGGCAGCTCCCGGAGTTGCCGGCGGGAGGTAATACCGACCTTGCGGAAGATGCTGCGCAGATGGGCGTCAATCGTGCGGGGGCTGAGAAAGAGCTCTGTAGCCACTTCGCGGGAGGTTGCGCCGGTGGCCACCAAACGCGCGATGTGCACCTCCTGGGCAGTGAGCGCATCGGCCGGCTGAGCGGTCCGCTTGCGCGGGTGCTCGCCGGTGGCGCGCAGTTCGCGGGCCGCGCGGGCGGCGAACGCCTCCGCGCCCATGTCCAACAGCAGCCCGTGCGCGGTGCGGAGCTGTTCGCGGGCGTCCTGCCGACGACCCTCACGGCGAAGCCACTCGCCGTAGACGAGGTGGGTGCGGGCCAGATGGGAGGCCATCCGGCAGCGGGCGAGCTGCTCGATCGCCTCGCGGTACTGCTCTTCGGCGGCCGGCCCGGTGCTGCTCAGTGCTTGTGAACGCGCCGCCAGACCGAGCCCCCACGGGGTGCCGCTGGCGAGGGCCCGGGAGGTGAGCTGCTCCAGCGCTTCGGCCGCACTCTCCGGCCGGCCGGAACGGCAGGCCGCTTCAATAAATTCAGAATGGGCGAGGTTGTTGAACCTCCACGCTTCGGATTCAAAGGCCCGTTTCGCCGCGGCATAAGCCGCAGGGTAATCACCCAAGCCGTTGTGCAGCACGGCCATGGCGTACTGCGCCAAGGATCCCTCGGTGTCGTGCGCAGGTCCGGCCTTCCGGACAATGGCCGCGTGGACCTCGGCGGTCTCGGTTGGACGGCCGCGCCAGGCAGAGAGGGCGAGCTGCGCGTGGAGCAAAGGCACAGCCCCTGTCGCTGCCGCGAATGCGTTCTGCTCGGCAGCCCGGGCGAGCTCACCGGAGAGCACCAGCATGATGGACTGGCCGAGAAGCGCGGCCGGGAGTGTGGCCAGGGCGCCGACTTCCCGGGTCAATCTGACATTACGGATTGCCAGCGAGTGAAGTGACTCGTCGTCGAACACCGACATCGCAGTTCGGCTGGCGAGCCACCCCCATCGGCAGCCGTTGGTGCCGTCCACCGCGTCAGCATCCGGCTCGTGAACGAAGGCCTCCAACGCCCTCCGCCGTCCCGGCACGCCGGCCGTATAACCCTGCGTGAACGTCGCCACCAGCCCATCAAGCAGCAGATCCACCGGCCTCTGCGGCCATGACGGGGCTGGCGCCGTCCGGGCGGCCTCGGTAACCTCCGGGATGGTACGGCCGCGGCTGAAGTTGCCGGTGACAATCGCCGCTTCGAGCGCGTGCAGGTAGGTCTCGCGGGACAGCGCCGGATCCAGCGGGGCGAGGCTCCGGGCGGCGTCCAGCAACAGTCCAGGCCCGTCGCCGTCCCTCACGAGATGAAACGCGATCCGGGCGCGCAGCAGTTCAAGGCGTGCCTGCTGTAAGGCATCGAGCGGACCGGCCCCGGCGACCCTCAGCAGTTCCAAGGCAGCCTCGGACGCACCAGCCTCCTGCTTGGCATGCGCAGCCTCCAGCGCCCGGCCCGCACGGACGGCAGGATCAGGGGTCAGCTTGGCCGCCTGCTCCATGAACGCCGCTGAAGCGGCCAGCCCGCCGCGGGCCCGCGCCCGGCCGGCCGAGCGCACCAGCTCAGCGGCGGCATCCTCATCCATGCCCAGCACCGCCTGTGCACGGTGCCAGGCGCGCCGCTCAGGGTCTGCGTCCGAATCCGTGGCGGCAGCCAGCGCGCCGTGCGCACGGCGACGCTCCAGCGGGGTGGCCGCCCGATAAATCGCCGAACGCACCAGGGGATGACGAAACCGCACCTGGGTATCGATCGCCAGAAGTCCGGCGGCTTCCGCGAACCCGGCCGCTTCGAGGTCGATCCCCAAGTGCGCGGCCGCACGGCGCAGCAGCGCCACCTCGCCGGTCGGATCGACCGCGGCGACCAGCAGTAACGCTTGCGTCGGCGCCGGCAGGCTCTCTGAGCGGCGCCGAAAGGCGTCCTCGATCCGGTGCGTGGTGCCCGGCAGCTCGGGCAGCTCGAACCCGCCGGCCAGCCAGGCCGCCGGCGCGCTTCGGGCCAACTCCATTAGCGCCAGAGGGTTGCCACAGGCCTCGGCGATGACACGGTCCCGCACCCCGCTGTCCAGCGGTGCGTGGACGGCCGCGACCAGCAATGCCCGCGCGTCGGTCTCGTCGAGCCCAACCAGGCAGACGACAGGTATACCGTCGAACATGCCCATGTCGCGGTCAACGGGGTCCCGCAGCGCGAACACCAGCGCCATCCGCTCGGCCGCCACCCGCCGCGCCACGAACGTGAGGACCTGCGCGGATGCCTCGTCCAGCCACTGGGCATCGTCGACCAGGCACAGCAGTGGCCCTTCCTCGGCGACCTCGGCCAACAGATTGAGGATGGCCAGCCCCACCAGGAACCGGTCCGGAACCGTACCGCTTTGCTGCCCGAACGCCACGCCCAGAGCGGTCCGCTGCGGCTCGGGCAGGGCACCAACGTGGTCCAGGAGAGGTGCACACAACTGATGCAGGCCGGCAAAAGCGAACTGCGTCTCGGACTCCACCCCGACCGAGGACACCACCCGGAACCCCGAGCTCTCCGCCGCGCCGCTGACGTGCTCCAGCAGCACCGTTTTACCGATACCCGCTTCCCCGCGCACCACGATTGCCCCGCTTAGCCCGGCCCGTGCCCGGGAGAGGAGGTTATCGACTGCTGCGCGCTCGGCGCGCCGACCCAGGAACTCCACCAGTGCCGCTCCCTTCACAGCATGCCGCACAGCTTGTCGGCACCTATTAGGCCATTCCCACCCGCATTAGGCAATTCCCACCCACGCAAACGAAGTCGATCAGACCCAAGCCGGTAGGCAGAAGCCGGCGGAAACGCAGCAACTTCCACCGACGCGAAGGCACCTCCGCCGGTGGGAATCTGAAGACACGGTTTCTGTTGGGGCAGGTTCAAAATCGCACTAATCCACCACCCGCACCAGAAAGAGGTCCCAAATCATGAACCCTATTCAGGAACTAGTCATCAACTTCCAGGAGCTTGCGGCTCAGGTCCCCGAGATCGTCCGGCCCTTCATCGTGATGCTGGCCGGGGCCGTTCCGTTCATCGAGACCGAGGGGGCCTCCGTGATCGGCCTACTCGGCGGCCTCAACCCTATCGTTGCCGGAATCGCCGCCGCCGTCGGCAATTTCCTGAGCGTGGTCCTTGTGGTGCTCTTCACGTCGCGGGCCCGCACGGCCGTCACGAACCGCAACAGGGGCCGAGTCGAGATGCCTCTGGGCGCTGCGCGCGTCCCGGCCTCCCCGGGTTCCGGCGGTGCCACTGTGCTCGAGGAGACGGCTCCGGCCAAGCCCGAGTCCAAGGGCCGGCAGCGCTTCATGAAGTGGCTCGTCCGCTTCGGCGTCCCCGGCGCGAGCATCCTGGGTCCGCTCGCGATCCCGACCCAGTTCACCTCCGCGATTCTCGTCGCCGGCGGAACCTCCCGAGGCTGGGTACTGCTCTGGCAGGGGGTGGCGATCGTCCTTTGGACGACCGTCGCCACCGTGTCATTCTGGGCGGCCCTTACCTTCGTCGTCGGGGTCTAAACCAGTGGCAGCCCGGACCTCCCCGGGGTCCGGGCTGCCCTCTGAAAGGAACACCATGGCACCGCATAAGACACTGAAGCCAGGAGACGGCCATACGCTGCCGCGCTTTCGCTGGTGGCAGCTGTTCACCCGTTCCCTGCTGCACCTGCACCTCTCCGGCGAAGACGGGGAGCTGCAGACCTGGTCCGTTGATGTTCGGCACGGCGGTGATGAGGATGGGGAGGCATATGTGCGGCTCTACCGCAACGGCATCAATAGAGCCCAATCTTCGCTCCCTGCATCATTCCCGGTGCCGGGCGGAACCATCGAGGTTGAGGTCAGCGGCTTCGGACTCAAACGCAGCCACTACGTAAGGCATGACGGCTCGGAACAGCAGCTGGTACCTGATCCCGCCTCAGCCGAAGGCCGGCGTGCCCGCCTGCAGCAAACCAACCCGGCGCTGAGCCGTGGTGTGGGCGCCGCGTCGGTGATCGTCCTTTTGTTCGCACTCGTGCTGGGCGTGCCCCAGGCCGTCGAACAGATCACGCTGTTCCCACCCATCGCGGAGAACGTGGGCACGTTTTACAGCCCCTTCACCCTTCCGGCTACAGCGAACATCGGGCTTGTCCTGGCAACGCTCGCAGCGAGCACGGAGCGGGCACTCCGGCTGCGATATAACCGCATCCTTGACGGCGGCTTTTTCGGAGGCGATGACTAGGTTGCTTTACGGCACTTTAAACGACAAAAGCCCGGCAGAACTTTCGTTCCGCCGGGCTATTTGTCGGGTTGACAGGATTTGAACCTGCGACCCCCTGACCCCCAGTCAGGTGCGCTACCAAGCTGCGCCACAACCCGTTACCCGACCGGTTTGTTTCCGGCCGAACCAACTCGAATACTCTACATCATTGCTGCCGCTTTCCCGAATCGGGAACGCCCCGGAGGCCACACCGGCCTCCGGGGCACCACGGGGACTAGCGGCTCATCTTGCCGCGCTTTTCACGGACACGCATGTTGACCTCGATGGGAGTGCCTTCGAAGCCGAACGTCTCACGCAGGCGGCGGGTGATGAACCGGCGGTAGCCCGGGTCCAGGAAGCCGGTGGTGAAGAGCACGAACTTCGGCGGGCGGGAGGACGCCTGGGTGCCGAAGAGGATGCGGGGCTGCTTGCCGCCGCGCACCGGGTGCGGATGGGCCGCGACAAGCTCGCCCAGGAAGGCGTTGAGCTTGCCGGTGGGGATGCGCTTGTCCCAGCTCTCCAGAGCGGTGTCCAGAGCGGGAACGAGCTTGTCCTTGTGCCAGCCGGTCATGGCTGAGATGTTCACGTGCGGGGCCCACTCAACGTGGGCCAGGTCGCGCTCGATCTCGATCTGCAGGTAGCGGCGGCGTTCGTCGTCGAGCAGGTCCCACTTGTTGAAGGCCAGCACCAGGGCGCGGCCGGACTCGATGGCGAGCTGCAGGATGCGGACATCCTGCTCGCTGAGGACTTCGTCCACGGCCAGGAGCACGACGGCGACCTCGGCCTTCTCCAGGGCGGACTGGGTACGCAGCGAGGCGTAGAAATCGGCGCCCTGGGCCATGTGCTGGCGGCGGCGGATACCGGCGGTATCCACGAAGCGCCAGGTGCGGCCGCCGAGCTCGATGAGCTCATCAACCGGATCGCGGGTGGTGCCGGCGGTGTCGTCAACGACCACGCGCTCGGTACCGGCCAGCTTGTTCAGCAGCGAGGACTTGCCCACGTTCGGGCGGCCGATCAGGGCAATGCGGCGCGGGCCGCCGGTCTTGTCCAGTCCGCCGTAGGCGGAGTACTCGGGCAGCACGTCCATCATGGCGTCAAGCATGTCGGCGGTGCCGCGGCCGTGCAGGGCCGAAACGGGGTACGGCTCGCCGAAGCCGAGGCCCCAGAGCTGTGAGGCGTCGGCCTCGTTCTGGATGTCATCGACCTTGTTGGCGACGACGACAACGGGCTTGCCCTTGCCGCGGAGCATCCGCACCACGGCTTCGTCGGTGGCGGTGATGCCGACCGTGGCGTCAACCACGAGCAGCACGGCGTCAGCGACGTCGACGGCAACTTCGGCCTGGCCGGCCACGCGGGCATGGATGCCGCGGGCGTCGTGCTCCCAGCCGCCGGTGTCGACAAGCGTGAAGTTCACGCCGTTCCAGGTGGCCGGGTAGGCCACGCGGTCACGGGTAACACCGGGGGTGTCCTCGACGACGGCTTCGCGGCGGCCCAGGATACGGTTCACCAGGGTGGACTTGCCGACGTTCGGCCGTCCCACGATCGCAACGACGGGATCCTGGCGCAGCGGCGCGTCTTCGTCGTATTCGTCGAAGCCGCCGGCCAGCAGGGCAGCGTCGTCTTCGTCGAGTTCGTAGTCGTCCAGACCGGAGCGCAGCGTTGAGGCGCGCAGCTCGGCTTCGGCGTCGTCCATGTTGGCCAGGCGTTCGTTAACCTGGTCCTCTCCGGCCGGAATGTACTCTTCCTGGCCCGTCTCGTCGCCGGCGGTGCCGGAATATGAGGAGTTAGTCATTTTTGCTTTCTTTCCGTTGAGGTCTGCAGCACTGCAAGCAGGCCGTCGCCGGACAGTTCAGCCCGGTAAGTGTTTTGAGGGGTTCCGCGGGTGCTAACACCGCAGTTCCACCTGTCCATTGAAACACGTACGGCACCGGCAGGGCATTTGGCCCTTCCGGTGCACGTCCGCGAGGTTATCCTCCGTGTATCCCCCGTGGGGGCTTAGTGTGTGCTGGCGTACACCACGTCCAGCACGGCCTGGACGGTTTCTTCAAAGTCCAGGTCGGAGGAATCGATGGTGACCACGCCGTCGGCCGCCTGCTGGAAATTCACCACTGTGGAATCCTTGGCGTCACGCGTGAGCACCTGTTCCTTCAGCGCCGCGGCGCTCTGCGTGCCGCCCAGCTGTACGCCGCGGCGGCGAAGCCGGGCTTCCTCGGAGGCGGTGAGCAGGATGCGCACTTCGGCGTGGGGCGCGACGACGGTGGTGATGTCCCGGCCCTCGGCCACAATCCGCAGGCCGGAGTCGGCGATCAGCTGCTGCTGGCGGCGGACCAGCTCGGCGCGCGCGCCCAGCGTGGTCGCGACGGCACTCACCGAGGAGGACACCGACGGCTCGCGGATGGCGTCCGTCACGTCGCGGCCGCTGACGCGGACCCACTCGGCATCCGGGGAGGTGCTGAGGTCAATGTCGGCGTTGCGGGTGGCGGCTTCAACAGCCACGGCATCCGTGAGATCGATGCCGGCCTCCATGCAGTAGAGCGTTACCGCCCGGTACATGGCGCCGGTGTCGAGGTACGCCGCATGAAGCCGGCGCGCGGCTTCCCGGCTGATGCTGGATTTCCCCGATCCCGAGGGACCGTCGATGGCCACCACCAGGGGCTTTCCCAGCCGGAACAGGGCCGGATTACGTTCTGTGCTCACTCCACTACCTTCCACCCGCGGGCGCTTAATTCATGCACCAAGTTGTGCACGCGGCTGGGCAGCACGGATATTTCCGCCCGCCCCACCTGCTGGCCGGAGGAATGCTCCAGCCGAAGATCTTCCAGGTTCACGCCGATCTCGCCGATCTCCGTGAGGAGCCGGGCGATCTGCCCCGGAGTGTCATCCACCAGGACGGTGAAGCTGACGAAAGACTGCGGCGGCGCGCCGTGCTTGCCCGGAATCCGGGCCTGCCCGGTGTTGCCTTCCGAAATCAGCTGGGCCATGTCCAGCCGGGCGCCGTCGGCCACCGGGTCCTCCAGGGTGGAGATGAGCCGGTTCAGGTCATCGCGCACGCCGTAGAGGATTTCCACCAGCCGTGGAGCGTTCCCGGTGAGGATCTGCACCCACAGCTTGGGATCGCTCGCCGCGATCCGCGTGACATCGCGCAGGCCGTTGCCGGCCAGCGCCATCGCCTGCGCGGGTGTCTCCTGCAGCCGGCTGGCCACCAGCGAGGACATGATCTGCGGCAAATGCGAGACCAAGGCCACCGACTGGTCGTGGTCCTCGGCACTCATGCGCGAAACCACCGCACCGAGATCAATGGCCAGCGCCTCCGCGCATTTGACCGCCTGCGGCGAGCTTTCAACGCTGGCGCAGATGACCCAGGGCATGGAGGTGAACAGCTCGCCGAGCGCGGCAACCGGCCCGGACTTTTCCCGCCCCGCCATGGGATGGGTGCCCACGTAGCGGCTCAGGTCCGCACCGGAGGCGCGCAAGTCCGCGAGGACCGCGCCCTTGACGCTGGCAATGTCCACGACGACGGCGTCGGGCCAGTCCTTGAGCGCCTGCCGAACCAGCGAGGCGGTGACATCCGGGGGCGCGGCGACAACAACGAGTTCAGGCGCAAAGCCCTCCTCCACCGTTTCGAGCAGCCGGCCGGCACCGATGTCCCGGGCCACCGCCGCCGTCGACGGCGAGATGTCCGACAACGCGACGTCGACATCCTGCGCGCGCAGCCCCAGCCCAATGCTGGTGCCGAGCAGGCCGGTGCCGATCACCAGGACGGGACCGGTCAGGTGCGTGGCGGAACCCTGTGCCGCGCCCACTGCCTAAAGGCCTACGGAGGCCAGCAGGTGGCCAACTTCCGTGCGGCCCAGCACGCGGATGCTGCCTTGGCGCTGGTCGTTCACGCGGATCGGTCCCACCTGGGTGCGGACCAGACGCTCGACCGGGTGGCCGACGGCGTCGAACAGGCGGCGCACGATGCGGTTGCGGCCCGAGTGCAGGACAACCTCAACGAGCAGGTGACCCGGTGTGGAGTCCACCAGTTTGAAGGAGTCAACGTTGGCGAAGCCGTCCTCCAGGTCCAGGCCTTCACGCATCTGGGCGCCGACGCCGTGGGCCATCGGCCCGCGGACCTGCACCAGGTAGGTCTTGGGAACCTCGTAAGACGGGTGCGTGAGGCGGTTAGCCAGCTCGCCGTCGTTGGTCAGGAGCAGCAGACCCTCGGTGTTGGTGTCCAGGCGTCCCACATGGAACAGGCGCTCGTGCTTGTTGGTGTTCTTCAGGAAGTCGCTGATGCACGGGCGGCCCTCGGGGTCGTCCATGGTGCAGACCACGCCGTTGGGCTTGTTGAAGACGTAGTACTTCAGGTTCTCGTCCAGCTGCAGGCGCATGCCGTCGACGTGGACGGTGACGTTCTGCGGATCCACGCGGACGCCGACCTCGGTGACGACTTCGCCGTCGACCTCTACGCGGCCTTCGCGGATCATGTCTTCGCAGACGCGGCGGGAGGCGACGCCGGCCTGGGCCATGACCTTCTGCAGGCGGATGCCCTCGGGGTCGTGGTGCTCGGAGATGGTGGGCTTGGCCGGGCGGCGGGTGTTGGTCTTCTTGACCGCTCCCAGGTTCTGCCCGAAGCGTTCGTTGCGGAACGCGCGGTCTCCGGCCTTGCGCTGACCGGCCTGGGGCCCGCCGGTGCGGGAGGAACCGCCGCCCTTGGTGCCGTACGGCTTGGCGGATTTGGGCGCGCCGGCCTTGTAGCCCTCGGGCTTGAACTGGCCGGAGCCGGCGGGCTTGGAGGCGCCGGAGCCCTTGCCGTCAAAGGCCTTCGAGGCAGCGGAGCGGAACTTCGCGGGACGGTTTTCCGGAGTTTCTTCGCGGGCACGGTAGCCGTTGGCGCGGAACTCACCGGCGCTCATTTCGGAATCGCGGGGTCCGCCGGAGCGGCCGCCGGCGCGCGGAGCACCGGTGCGGGAGCCGGCAGGCTTGGAGCCCTTGCCGAAGGACTTGCCGCCGGCTGCTCCCCCGCTGCGCGGGTTGTTGCGGCCTGATCCGGATCCGGAGCGGGGTGCCTGTGTCATCAAAAGTCCTTCGGGTGTAGCGGTTAGTAAGTAGTGTCTTCAAATTCAGCCAGGTTTTCCAGCCCGGGCAGGTGCGGTGCGAGCCGCGGAAGTTCATTGAGGTCGCCCAGTCCGAGCCGTTCCAAGAAGTACGGCGTGGTCCGGTACATCATTGAGCCTGTCTCGGCTTCCACACCGGCTTCGTCGATGAGTCCGCGCTGGACCAGGGTCCGGGCAACGGAGTCAACGTTGACGCCCCGGATGGCTGATACCCGCGCCCTGGATACAGGTTGCCGGTAGGCAATCACTGCCAGGGTTTCCAGGGCTGCCTGAGTCAAACGTGAACTCTGGCTGCCCAGGACGAACTTCGAGACCGCGGGTGCAAACTCGGCGCGGGAGTAGATCCGCCAGCCGCCGGCCACATCCCGCAGTTCAAAACCTCGCTTTGAAGTAAAACCACGTACTGTGCCACCGGGTCCTCCCCCAGTATAACCGTCATACTCACGCCGCAATTCCGTCAGGGTGTCCTGGACGGCGGCGGCGGGGACATCCAGGACGACGGCGAGCTCCGCTGCCGTGACCGGCTCGTCGACCACCATCAGCACCGCTTCGACCGCGGCCCTGAGCTCTTCGGGTGCGGAATGAGGCGCTTCGGCCTCACCTGCTGGGTTCTGCTGCATGCTCCTCCAAGGACTCGGGAATGTCGGCCGGCTCGTGCCCGGGATTCCTTCCGGGTTTCACCGGCCAGGCGCCGGGTGCCGCTGCCCAGGCGATGAGCAGCTCGCCCAGCGGATCGGGCTGGTCGAAGGACACGGCACCGTCCCGGAACAATTCCAGGAGCGCCAGGAAACGGGCCACCGCAACCGAGCTGGCGGCGTCGTCCACCAATGCCGTAAAGGTGAGCGATCCCGCGGCCATCAGCCGATGTGCCACGATGTCTGCCTGTTCCCGCACGCTCACTTTGGGGGCGTGCAGGTGGGCCAGCCCCACGGTGGTGGGCGGCGGTTCCCGCGGAGTGAGCGCCTTGGTTGCCAGGGCAGCGAAGTCCTCCGGGCCGGTGCGCCAGATGAGGTCCGGAAGCATGGCGGCGAAGTGCGGCTCGAGGGCAACCTGCCGGGGGAAGCGCTCGGCTTCATCGACCAGCCGGGCATCCAGGATGGCCGCGATCTGCTTGAATGCCCGGTATTGCAGGAGCCGGGCGAACAGCAGGTCGCGCGCTTCGAGCAAGGCGACATCTTCGGCGTCGTCAATGTCTCCGGCCGGCAATAACCGGGCCGCCTTCAGGTCCAGGAGTGTGGCAGCAATCACCAGGAATTCGCTGGCCTCATCCAGGGCCCAGGACTGACCGTCAGCGTTGAGGTCCCGAATGTAGCCGATGAAATCGTCGGTGACGGCAGCCAGGGCAATTTCGGTGATGTCCAGCTCGTGCTTGGAAATCAGCCCCAGCAGGACATCGAACGGTCCGGTGAAGTTCTGCAGCCGGACCCGGAATCCGCCGCGGACAGCCGGGGCGGATTCCTGGTCGGGTGCTGTGCCGGGTGCTGTGCCGGGTGCTGTGCCGGCCGGGACTGTCGGATCTGCCGGCCCCGCCGGTGATGCTGCGGTGCCGGCCGGGGCGGAACTGGGTTCCACGAGCGTTAGGGGGCGCCGCCGCGGGAGATCAGTTCCTTGGCGAGGCGGCGGTAGGAATCAGCGCCGGGATGGTTGCCCGCGTAGGTGGTGATCGGCTCGGCGGCCACGGTGGCGTCTGCAAACTTGATGGTCCGCTTGATGACTGTTTCGAAGACCTTGTCGCCAAACGCTTCCACCAGGCGGGAGATGACTTCGCGGCTGTGCAGGGTACGCGCGTCGTACATGGTGGCGAGGACACCGTCGATCTGCAGCCCCGGATTCAGCCGATCCTGGACCTTCTCGATGGTTTCCACCAGCAGGGCAACGGCACGCAGGGCGAAGAACTCGCAGATCAGCGGGATGATGACGCCGTGCGCCGCGGTGAGGGCGTTGACCGTCAGCAGGCCCAGGGAGGGCTGGCAGTCGATGAGGATGACGTCGTAGTCGTCGGCGACCTTGCGGAGAGCGCGTTCCAGGACCTGCTCGCGGGCAACCTCGTTGACCAGCTGCACTTCGGCGGCGGAGAGGTCGATGTTGGCGGGAAGCAGGTCGATGTTCTCGATGCCCGTTTGGTGGATCGCCTCGCGGATATCCACCTTGCGGTCCATCAGCACGTTGTAGACCGTGAGGTCCAGTTCGTGCGGATTGGTGCCCAGTCCGGCGGAAAGCGCGCCCTGCGGATCGAAGTCCACAAGGAGAACCTTGCGGCCGGCTTCGGCCAGTGCGGCACCGAGGTTGATGGTGGACGTGGTCTTACCCACGCCGCCCTTCTGGTTGACCATGGCGATGATCCGGGCCGGACCGTGGGAGCTGAGTACCGGAGCTTCGGGGAATTCCGTCAGCGGGCGTCCGGTCGGTCCCATAACGGAATCGACTGCGTCCTGTGTTGCGTCCTGCAGAGTTGTTGAACTCTGATCGCTGCTCACGTAATAATCCACGCTTCCGTCTCTAGCTTTCATGCGGGCTGTCCTTGTCAAGATTACAACCGTGCAACACCTATACGGCGAATCGGCGCCGCGGAGCGCCGCGAGCCTTGACTCTCAGCTAGAGGTCGAACCTTGGGTGCAGGCGGGGTGGAGACGGGTGCAGACGGGGTGCGCCGTTCGCAGCATGTCCTCCCCCGGACGGCTCGCGGGGGCCGTCCAAGCTGGCTGCCCGCGCCGGTTCCTCGAGCCGGTTCCCCGAGCTTTCCCGGAACTTTCCCGGAGTTTCCCGAATCCGCATGGACCCGAAGCTTTCCCTGATCCGCATGGACCCGGGCTTCGTTTTCGCCAGACCTGCGAATCCAGCTTCTGAACCCGTCCCTGTCACTGGCTCCGATCGGGGTCTCGTCGCGTTCCGGTTTGCTGCCACTTTGGAAGATCCCTGCCGATCCGCAGTGGCAGGGATCTTCCAAACCGGTCGATTTATACCAAACCGGAGGGTTTTAGTCGGCCGGAGGGATTCAGCCGGCGGGACGGACAGTCGTCTGGAGGGATTCAGCCGGCCGGAGGGACCAGTCAACCGCGGGGATTCAGCCGGCGGGCAAGGAGCTCTAGGGCGGATGCCTGGGGTTAGGCACTGAGCGATTAGCCACAACTGATGATCGGGATTCCCTTCCGCACTGGTTCCCACTCTTTGAGCATTGGTGTTGCCCCTGCGCTCACACCAGCCTCATAAGTGCACAAACAGTGGGAACCCGTGCGCCCTGGATGGTTCGATGGGCGAAAAGTAGCTCCCAGGGTGCAGATTTGGTGACTTGGCGAGGGACCCGTGCGCCGAACGGGCAGGCATGGTGACTTCGCGGCCCCGAAAGCCGCCATATCTTCCGGGGCCAGCTAATTTCTGCTGCCACTCTGGGAAATCCTGCCACTCTGGAAGATCCCTGCCGATCCGCAGTGGCAGGGATCCACCGAACCGGTCGAATTATTCCAAACCGGAGGGATCTTCCAAACCGGAGGGAGCCGCGTGCCGGAGGGATGCCGCGTGCCGGAGGGATCTACCAAACCGGAGGGATTTCCGGCCGGGGCCACGCCTTGCCGGCCCGAGCCTTGCCTCCAGGCTGACGCTATCCGCGCTGGAAGAGGTTGAGAATATTGCCCTCGGTGTCGGTGAACCAGGCAGCCTTTCCCACGGGCATGACCACAAGGCCGTTTTCCGTCGTCAGTCCAGGGAAGTCGTAGTCCTCGAATTCGACGCCGCGGCTCCGCAGGTTGGCCATATCGCCCTCGATGTCACTGGTTTCCCACCCCATCGCAGTGTTCTTGGCGCTGCCAGCATTGTCGGTCTTGTAGAGCAGGAAGGTTGTTCCGTCCCCGCAGTGGAAAAGGAGGTTTTCCTCGTCCATGCTGTCCGGCGGATCCAGTTGAAGCACGTTCCGGTAGAAATTACTGGCCCTGGTCATATCCGCCGCAGGGAGGACGGCCATAGTGTTGAGGTCCTTCAGCAATTTGATCACTCCTAAGTTGCAGTCCCGGGGTTGCGCCTCCCCCGGGCGTGGTCCTCAAGGCCGGATGTCCACTTTTTCCGCCGCGCAATCCGCCGTGCATCCCCCAAGTCCCGGGCTCTTCGGCGGGTACCTGTGAAACCCGTGGAAGGGGCTGCACAGGGTGATACTGCAATTATGAGCGCCGCGCGGAGCCCTCGACAGACTTCTCGGCAACTCATTCCGCCCACCCGCAAACGGCACCGAAACGCCGCAGGGCGCCCCCCCCCAAATACTGCGGGAGCGCCCTGCGGCACGGGACCGGAGCTTCAGCTCCGGTCCCGGCACGGGTGTTACTGCACGGGAACCCTAGCGGGTGGCCGCAGTTGTCAGTTCCGGCTCGGCTGCGGGAGCAGCGGGCTCGGCGTGGCCGTCATCCATGGTGGACTCGTCGAACGGGCGTTCGCGGTTCAGCACGGCGTTGACCTGTTCCTTGTTGATTTCCTTGGTCCAGGTGCCGATCAGGACGGTGGCGACGGCGTTGCCGGTGAAGTTGGTCAGCGCGCGGGCTTCGGACATGAAGCGGTCGATGCCGACGATCAGGCCGACGCCCTCCACCAGGTCCGGACGGTGCGACTGCAGTCCGCCGGCCAGTGTTGCCAAGCCGGCGCCGGTGACGCCGGCAGCACCCTTGGAGGCAATGATCATAAAGACCAGCAGGGAGATCTGCTCGCCGATTTCCAGCGGCATGTTCATGGCCGAGGCCACGAACAGTGAGGCCATCGTGAGGTAGATGGCAGTGCCATCCAGGTTGAAGGAGTAACCGGTGGGTACGGTCACGCCCACCACCGGCTTGGAGATGCCAAGGTGTTCCATCTTGGCGATCAGGCGGGGCAGTGCAACCTCGGAGGATGAGGTGGAGAAGATCAGCAGGTATTCACGGCCGAGGTAGCGCATGAGCTTGAAGATATTCACGCCGGTGCAGAGCTTGAGCACGCCGCCGAGGACGATGGCGATGAACAGTGCGCAGGTGACGTAGAAGGCGATCATCAGCACTGCCATGCTCTTGATCGCTTCGATGCCGGTTTCGCCGACGACGGCGGCGATCGCACCGAAGGCGCCGATGGGCGCCAGCCACATGATCATGCCCAGAATGCGGAAAACCAGCTTCTGGATCTGTCCGATCAGGGTGAGGATGGGAGCTCCGGTGGAGCCCATCTTCTGCAGGGCGAACCCGACCAGCAGCGCCACGAAGAGGGTCTGCAGGATGCTCTCGCCGGTCAGCGAGGCCAGCAGGGTGGTGGGGATGATGCTCAGGAGGAAGCCGGCCATGCCTTCGGCGTCTTCGGCGACCTTCGGGGCGTCGGCGGCGCTGCCCGCAATGTTCAGGCCCTCGCCCGGGTCAATCAGGTTGCCGACGACCAGGCCGATGGCCAGCGCGAAGGTGGACATGACGATGAAGTAGCCCAGGGCCAGACCGCCGACCTTGCCCACTGTGGCTGCTTTGGCGATCGAGCCGATGCCGAGGACAATTGTGCAGAAGATGACGGGGGCGATCATCATCTTGATGAGGCCGATGAAGGCGGTGCCGACCGGCTTCAGCTCCTTGGCGAAGTCAGGCACTACCAGGCCCAGGGTGGCGCCGAGCACCACCGCGAGAATTACTGCGATGTACAAAAAGTGTGTTCTGTCCTTCTTGCGCGGACTCTTCGGTGAGTCGACGCCTTTGGGAATAGTGGCAGATGCCATGTGTGCTGCTCCTAGGCTTGGTTGCTGATCTCTCCCTGGGCGGCACCGAGACTGCGGTTCTCGCTATGCGCGGAGCCGTACGGGAATCGCCGGGAACGTAAGTCATTCGCATTCATCGTCATCCGGAGCTGTGACGGCTGTCACCATTGTGTTCATACTGTTCTCAATTGTTTTGAGCAAAAGGAAATTAATTGCGGAAATGGAGCCTGGCCAGCCGGCTGCTTATCGGGCAGCTGGCTTTTCTCGTGTGCCTGTCGCTCGGGCTTTCGCTGGCGCTCTATCTCCAGGCCGAGCGGGACAGCTACGAGGAGACCGGCGACCGGATGCTTGCCGTGGCCGGCACCGTTGCCGCAGATCCGTTTGTGCTGGAGTCGGCAGCCGCCGCGGATCCGAGCAGCTCCCTGCAGCCCTTCGCCCGGGCCGTCATGGACGCCGCCCACATCGATTTCCTGACCATCATGGCGCCGGACCGCACCCGGTTCACCCACCGCAGCGAAGATGAGATCGGCAAGGCCTACCTCGGCTCCGTGGACCAGGCGCTCGACGGACAGTCCTTCACCGAGACCTACGCCGGAACCCTGGGGCCGTCGGTCCGGGCCATTGTTCCGGTCCTCGGGCCGGACGGGGAAGTCACCGCCCTCGTCGCGGCGGGCATCACCGTGGACCGTGTCGCCGTCGCACGGAACGCCCAGCTGCCCGCGGTGGTCCTGACATCGCTGGGGGCACTGGTCTGCGGCACCCTCGCCTCCTACCTGCTCAGCCGCTACCTGCGGCGCACCACTCAGGACCGCCGGCCGGATGAGCTGCAGAGCATGTTCACGTTCTACGACTCCGCCCTGCATTCACTGCGCGAAGGTTTGCTGCTGCTGAACAACGACGGCGAACTCGTCCTCTACAACGACCAGGCCGCCGAACTGCTGGGCTTGGAACCCGGCGGAAGCGGCAGGCCTCGGGATACCAGGGCCCTGGGGCTGCCGGGTCCGCTCGCGGCCCTGCTGCACGAGGGTCGGACTGCCGAAGATGAGTTCCACTTTGCTCGGGACCGCATCCTCGTGGTGAACCAGTCCCCCGCCCTCGCTCCGCCGGGTCCCGACGGCGTCGGCCGGCTCCGCCCGCTCAGCCGCAGCGCGAAGCGGGCCGCTCCGGCGGCAAGGCGCTTCGGCACCGTGACCACCCTGCGTGACCACACCGACATTGAAGCCCTGACCGGAGAACTGCAGTCCATGCGCACGCTGACCGATGCCCTTCAGGCCCAGGCCCATGAACACGCCAACCGGCTGCACACGCTGGTCTCGTTGATTGAGCTCAACCGCCACGGCGACGCCCTGGACTTCGCCACCCGCGACCTGGAGCGGTCGCAGCAGTTGGCCGACGACGTCGTCGCCGCCGTCGGTGAGCCCGCCCTGGCCGCGCTGCTGACGGGCAAGTCGGCGCAGGCCCGCGAGCGCGGCATCCGCCTGGCCGTGGATCTGACGCACGCCGGCTCCGATGTTCCGCTGGAGCTGGACCCGGGTGAGCTGGTGACGATTGTGGGAAACCTGATCGATAACGCCTTCGACGCGGTCCAGGGCCTTCCGGACGCCGCGGTGGATACCCGGTTCGCGCTGGCCGGAGACCACTCCCGGGACTGGTTCGAGATCACGGTGCAGGACAACGGGCCGGGCATTCCGGAGCTGGTGTCCGGGCGGGTCTTTGACCAAGGCTTCAGCACCAAGGATCCGTTGGTGCTGCTGCCGTCGGGCACCGGTGCGACCGGCCGCGGCATCGGTCTGCCGCTGGTGCGCCAGGCGGTGCTGCGGCTGGGCGGAACCCTGCGCCTTGATCCGGGCGGACAGCCCGGGTGCGGTGCGGCCTTCACCGTGTTGCTTCCCCTCCCGGGGCCGGATGGCCTGTCTCCTTCCGCCGCTCCTCTTTCCAATGCTGCGGCGGTCCAGCGGTGAATGCCGAACGGAACATCACCGTCCTGGTGGTTGAGGACGACGGCATCGTCGCCGAGGCCCACGCCGAATATGTGCGGCGCAGTCCCGGCTTCGCCCTGGCCGGCGTCGTGCACACCGGCACCGACGCCATCACCTTCCTGAACGCCTCAGCCACCGGCCGCAGCGGCACGGCGTCCGACGGCGGCCTGCCGGGGCACAGCGGGCCGGGACAGGGCACGGAGCCCGCCGTCGACCTGATTCTCCTGGACATGAACCTGCCGGACCTGCACGGGCTGGACGTGCTGCGCCGGATCCGCGGGGCGGGAGTTCCTGCCGACGTCATCGCCATCACCGCGGTGCGGGATCTCGCCGTCGTGCGCAGCGCGATGTCAGCCGGCATCGCGCAGTACCTGATCAAGCCCTTTACCTACTCGGCATTCAGCGCCAAGCTCGCCTCCTACCGGGAATACCATCTGAACCTGGCCGGGCAGGGTGTCTCGGCCACCCAGTCCGAGGTGGACCGCGCCCTGGCCGCGCTGCGGCCGAATGTGCCGGCGGTGCTGCCCAAGGGGCTCTCCCCCGACACCCTCGAAGCGGTCTCGGAGCTGCTGAAGGCTGCGGCCGCGCCGATGTCGGCCAGCGAGGTGTCGGCGGCGCTGGCCATGTCGCGCATTACCGTCCGGCGGTACCTGGAGCACCTGGGTGACCAGCGCGCGGTGCTGCGCACTCCCCGCTACGGCACCCGCGGCCGGCCGGAGCTGGAGTATCACTGGCGGCGGTAAGGTCCGCACACCGGATCTTGGCGCCCGACTCCTCCAGGACGGACAGATTCTCAGCCCGACACAGCGGATTATCGCTCCGGGGTTCCGAAGCAGCCTGCTGGTGCCTACCCTTTAGGTGCATTTAAGCCAAGCCAACAGCAGGCCGAAATGCCCTCCCATTAGGCCTGCCCGCCTACCCGGAGTGTGTCCCATGATTCAGGAATCAGACCTTGAAGCCCTCCGCAGTGTTGTCCAGGGCACGTTGAGCGGCCCGGGCGACGCCGGCTACGCCGTCGCCACCGCAGGGTTCAACCCTTCCTTGGTCCAGCGCCCCGACGCCGCGCTGGGAGCGTCCGGCGTCGAGGACATCCAGCTCGCCGTCCGTTGGGCAGCGCAACTCGGCATTCCCATCGGGATCCAGGCCACCGGCCACGGGGCTGTGACGGAGATGGACGAGGGCCTAATGATCAATACGTCCCGGTTGCAGGACCTGACGGTGGATCCCGACGCCCAAACGGTCACAGTCGGTGCCGGGGTTCGCTGGGGCCAGGTGCTGGAGCAGGCAGTGCCAGAGGGCCTGACTGCCCCGCATGGGTCCTCCGGCCACGTCGGAACGGTCGGCTACGCGTCGGGAGGCGGGTTGCCGCTGATGGGCCGGGCACTGGGGTTTGCCGCCGACCATGTGCGCTCCATCGATGTTGTTACTCCCGACGGCCGGCTGCGGCATGTGGAAGCCGGCGGCGAGAACGCCGATCTGTTCGCGGCGCTGAGGGGAGGGAAAGGCAATTTCGGCGTCATCACGTCGATGACTCTCGGCTTGATTCCCTATCAGGAGTTCTACGGCGGCGCGATCCTGTACCCGGAGGACGCCGGCCCGGAAGTCTTGGAGACCTTCCGTGAATGGACGGTTCAGCTGCCCTCGGATGCCTCGGCTTCCCTGGCCTTCCTTCACTTTCCAGACGTCCCCTTCCTGCCGGAGGACCGGCGCGGCACGTCGCCGGTGCATCTTCGGTTCGCGCTGTTCGGCAGCCAGGAAGAGGGAGACACACTGATCGGGCCGATGCGGCACGCCGCAAATCCCCTCCTGGATACTGTCGGGCCGATGAACTACCTGGACGTAGGAAGCATCCACATGGATCCGGATGAACCGGTTCCCAGCATGGACCGCGCCACCCTGCTGACGTCGCTGCCGGAGGATCTGGCCGATGAACTGCTGCGCCAGATCGGTCCGGGTTCAGACACTCCGCTGGCGCTGACGGAAATACGCCTCATGGGCGGCGCCCTGGCCACCGAGCCGGCGGTCGAAGATGCAGTCTCCGGCCGGAACGCGGCCTTCCACATCTTCTCGGCCGGCATTAATCTTCCGCCGGCGGCCGACGCCACGGCGGCGGCGCTGGAACGCTTCGGCGCCGCCGTCGAGCCCTACGCTGCCGGCTCACTGGTCAATTTCCGGGGCCCTGTTGGCCGCAAAGGGGACGTGGCCCCGGTGTGGGAACCGGGGGTGTTCGGACGGCTGCAGGCGGCCAAGGCGGCCTACGATCCGCAAAACCTGTTCCGGTTCAGCCATGCAGTTCCGCTTCCGCAGACCTAGCGGCGGGCCGCTCCGCGTGCCCGGGGATTGAGCACCGGCTGCCGTGCTTGGATCCTCACGAAGGAGGTGCGCCGCGCCGTCATTCCGAGGCGTTGCCCGAAACCCCGCGGAAACCGGGATACGTTCCCTGCACCTACCCTGGATTTCCGAGGGGAGCTCGATCATCGGGTCGCTGGCGATCCGGCATGAACTGAACGATTTCCTTCTCAACGAAGGAGGGCACATCGGCTACAGCGTGCGCCCGTCGGCGCGGCGCCGGGGCCACGCCGCGCAGGCGTTGAACAACGCGGTGCCGGTGGCACGGGCGCTGGCGATATCCCCGCTTCTGCTCACCTGCGATGAGGACAACACCGGTTCCCGGGCAACCATCGAAAAGAGCGGCGGCGTCCTCGAAGACATCCGGCGGGGCAAACGCCGCTACTGGATCAGCACGAGCTGATCGCGTCCAGCTAATTCCCGGCGACCCGGTGACGCCCGCGGCGGCGGCTACATGTTTTCCGGTGACGCCCGGTTACGTGCGACGCTGGTTGCATGGATCTGGAGATATCGCCCGCGCTCACGATTCCCGCAGCGGAACTGAATTGGCGATTCTCGCGCTCCTCCGGGCCCGGCGGCCAGCACGTTAACACCTCGGACAGCCGCGTGGAGCTCTCGTGGAACGTCTCTCAATCGGCCGTCCTTTCCGAGAACCAACGGCTGTTGCTGCTCACGCGGCTCGAGCGGCGCCTCGTGTCCGGGACCATCACGGTGACCGCCTCCGAACAGCGCTCCCAGCTGCGCAACCGCGAACTCGCCCTGGCCAAGCTCGCGGAGCTCGTGGCAGCGGGCCTGGCTCCGGAAGCGGCCCGCCGCCGCGCGACCAAACCCACCCGGGGGTCGAACCGCCGGCGCCTCGATGCCAAGAAACAGCGATCGGCAACGAAATCGCAGCGCAGACGACCCCCGGCCGACTAGGCCCCCGGCCGCAGCAGCGGCAGCAACGCGTCGATGACCAGCGGATCCTCAATGGTCGAGGGCACCGTATAGGCATCGCCGTCGGCAATCTGCCGCATCGTCTTGCGCAGGATCTTGCCGGAGCGGGTCTTGGGCAGCGCGTCCACCACCTGCACGTCCTTGAAGTCCGCCACCGGCCCGATCGACTCGCGCACCAGCTTCACCAGATCGGCCCGCAGCTCCTCCACACCCAGGACCGAGCCGGCCTTCAGCACCACGTAGCCGCACGGCCGCTGCCCCTTGAGCGAATCCGCCACCCCGATCACGGCACACTCGGCCACCGCGGGATGCGTGGCAACAATCTGCTCCATCGCGCCGGTGGAGAGCCGGTGCCCGGAAACGTTGATGACGTCATCGGTGCGGCCCATGACAAACACATAGCCGTCCTCATCCACATAGCCGGAATCACCGGTGGTGTAGCAGCCCTCGAAAATCTCCAGGTAGGAAGACCGGAACCGGTCATCGCTGCCCCACAGCGTGGTCAGGGTGCCCGGCGGCAGCGGCAGCCGCAGCACAATGTTGCCCTCTTCGCCGGCGGGAACCTCCGCCCCCTCGCCGTCCACGATGGCCAGCGAGAACCCGGGCACTGGAACGGTCGCGGAGCCGGCCTTGATCGGCAGCTGCTCCAGGCCCAGCGGATTGGCGCAGATCGCCCAGCCGGTCTCGGTCTGCCACCAGTGATCCACCACCGGAATGTCCAGCGCCCGGCCGGCCCAGGCAAAGGTCTCCGGGTCCAGCCGCTCCCCCGCCACAAACAGCGTCCGCAGCGCCGACAGGTCGTAATCCGCCATCAGCGCGGCGTCCGGATCGGCCTTGCGGATCGCCCGCAGCGCGGTGGGCGCGGTGAAAAGGACATCCACCCCGTGCTCCCCGGCCACGCGCCAGAACGCTCCGGCGTCGGGCGTGCCCACCGGCTTGCCCTCGTACAGCACGGTGGCCGCCCCGGCGAGCAGCGGCGCGTACACAATGTAGGAGTGCCCCACCACCCAGCCGACGTCGGAGGCGGTCCACATCACTTGGCCGGGGCCGACGTCGTAAATGTTGCGCATCGACCAGGCCAGCGCGACGGCGTGCGAACCGTTGTCCCGGACCACGCCCTTGGGTGCGCCGGTGGTGCCGGAGGTGTAGAGGATGTAGAGCGGATCGGTGGCGGCCACCGGCACCGGACCGGCCGGTGACGCAACGGCCGCGAGCGCGTCCCAGTCGTGCCAGGCGGCGCCGTCCGCGCCGTCGTACTCCTCGAAGGAGTGGTCAAAGCCGTCCCGGGCCGCAACTACCACATGGTTCACCCGATGCGTGGCGGCCGCGAGCGCGGCGGCCACATTGGGCAGGTACTCCACGGTGCGCCGGGGCTCCAGCCCGCCGCTGGCGGTGACGACGACGGCGGGGCGGGCATCGTCGATCCGCGCCGCCAGCTCCTTCGGGGCGAAGCCGCCGAACACCACCGAATGCACCGCGCCGAGCCGGGCCGCCGCGAGCATCGCGATCACGGCCTGCGGAATCATCGGCAGATAGATGATGACCCGGTCCCCGGCTTCAACGCCCAGTCCGCGGAGCACCCCGGCGAAGGTTTCGACCTCGGCGAGCAGCTCGCTGTAGGAGTACGTGCGCTTGACGCCGAGCATCGCGGAGTCGTAGATCAGGGCATCCGCGTCCCCTCGGCCCGCGGCGACATGCCGGTCCAGCGCGTTGTAGCTGGTGTTGAGTGTCCCGTCGGGGAACCAGCGGTACAGCGGGGCGGCGGAGTCATCCAGGGCACGCCGGGGCGCGGTGTCCCAGTCCACCAGGGCGGCGGCCTCAAGCCAAAAGCCCTCGGGGTCGTCGAGACTGCGGGCATAGGCCTGCGCATACCCCTCGCCGGGCCCGGCTTCCACCCCTCCGGCGGTTGCGGGCTCGATGCCGACGGCTGCGGGCTCGATCCCGACGGTCTCCGGTGCTTCATTTCCTGCATCCAGGCCAGAGCTCATGAATCCTCCTCGATTCGCATGTGATACCCATCACCCTAGGCCTGTCCGGCCGTTCGCCACAAACCGGACTGTGTATACATGACCTCCCGCGAACTCTGGGATTTAGGCAAATTTGTTTCCGCTAGGCAGGTTTGTGTATACACTGATGAGATACATCACACATGGACCAGTCTGCAGCACGGGCTGGCCGCAGCAGCAGAGAGGAGCGTCCCATGAGGGCAAGTGACCGCGCCTACCGGGCGCTCCGCGAGGACATCGTCTCGGGACGCCTGCCGCCGGGAACCGTGCTCGCCGAAGTGGAGCAGTCCCAGCGCCTGGGCATTTCCCGCACACCGCTGCGCGAAGCCATCAGCCGGCTCACCGCCGACGGGCTGGCCGCCCCGCACACCGGACGCGGCGTCGTCGTCACGGCAATCTCACCGAACACCGTGACCGAACTGTTTGAGCTCCGCCAGGCCCTGGAATGCAAGGCCGCCTCGCTGGCGGCCTCGCGCGGAAACCCCGAGGTCTTCACCGGGCTGCGGCGGGAATTCGAGGAGGCCGCGGACCTCATCCTGCAGGACGCCGGAACCGATCCGTCCCGCGCCGGCTACTACGCGCTGGTGGCCCGCCTGGATGAAGCCATCGACACGGCCGCCGCCAACACATACCTCACCCAGGCTCTGGCGAACGTGCGGCTGCATCTGGCCCGCGTCCGCCGCCTGGCCAAGGACAACCCGGAACGGCTGCTGGCTACGGCCGGCGAACACGCCACCATCGCCGCGGCCATCGCCGCCCGGGATCCGGCGCTGGCCGCCTCCGCCACCTCGGTCCATCTGCACAAGAGCCTGGAACACTTCCTGGCAGCCACCGGCCCGCCGGACTGACACCCCGCTCCCCTGCCACCGGGCAACCGGCTGGCAACCCTGAAAACTTCCCTTCCGAAATCCCGAAAACGTCCCGAAAGGACACAACATGAATCTCCACAAGGTGCGGGTCCACCGCAGCGACGAGAACCTGGCCCGCGAAGACCAGCTGGCCTACAAGATCGCCGAGGTCGCTGCCGACCCCGTCGCCGTGACCGACGAGGTCACTGACATGGTCATCAACCGCGTCATCGACAACGCCTCGGTGGCCATTGCCTCCCTGAATCGCGGTCCCATCGTCGCCGCCCGCGCCCAGGCCCTGTCATTCTCCCCCTCCGCGCACGGCAACGGCTCGGCAGTGTTCGGCGTCGAGCAGAAGACCTCCCCGGAGTGGGCCGCCTGGGCCAACGGCGTGGCTGTGCGCGAACTGGACTACCACGACACGTTCCTCGCCGCCGAGTACTCCCATCCGGGCGACAACATCCCGCCGCTGCTCGCCGTCGCCCAGCACACCGGCGCCTCCGGCGCCGACCTGATCCGCGGCATCGCGACCGGCTACGAAATCCAGGTCGACCTGGTCAAGGCCATCTGCCTGCACAAGCACAAGATCGACCACGTGGCCCACCTCGGCCCGTCCGCCGCCGCCGGCATCGGCACCCTGCTGGGCCTCGACGTCGACACCATCTTCCAGGCGGTCGGCCAGGCGCTGCACACCACCACGGCCACCCGCCAGTCCCGCAAGGGCGAAATCTCCACCTGGAAGGCGCACGCTCCCGCATTCGCCGGCAAGATGGCCGTGGAAGCCGTGGACCGCGCCATGCGCGGCCAGACCTCCCCCACCCCCATCTATGAGGGTGAAGACGGCGTCATTGCCTGGATGCTGGACGGCCCCGGCGCGGCCTACGAAGTGCCGCTGCCCGAGGCCGGCGAAGCCAAGCGCGCCATCCTGGACACCTACACCAAGGAACACTCCGCCGAGTACCAGGCCCAGGCCTGGATCGACCTGGCCCGCAAGATCCACCGCGAGCACCCCGAGGCCGCCGACGCCTCCAAGGTCGCCAGCGTCCTGATCGCCACCTCGCACCACACCCACTACGTGATCGGCTCCGGCGCCAACGATCCGCAGAAGTACGATCCCACGGCTTCGCGCGAGACCCTGGACCACTCCATCCCGTACATCTTCACCGTCGCCCTGCAGGACGGCGCCTGGCACCATGTGGACTCCTACGCCCCGGAGCGCGCCGGCCGTGCCGACACCGTGGAGCTGTGGCACAAGGTCACCACCGTGGAGGATCCGGAATGGACCCGCCGCTACCACTCGCTGGACATCAACGAGAAGGCCTTCGGCGGCAAGGTGACCATCGTCCTGACCGACGGCACCGAGATCACCGATGAGATCGCCGTCGCCGACGCCCATCCGCTGGGCGCCAAGCCGTTTGCCCGCGAGCAGTACATCAACAAATTCCGCACCCTGGCCGCCGGGCTGGTCTCCGACGAGGAGATCGAACGCTTCCTGAGCACCGTCCAGCGCCTGCCCGAACTGGCCGCCGGCGAGCTGGACCAGCTGAACATCACCGCCGCCGAGGGCGTCATCGACCCGGCCAACGCCCCGAAGGGACTCTTCTAAATGCTGTACTCCTCCGTAACCCCCGAGGCCAAGCGCATCGCCTTCCGCAAGGGCCTGGCCTCCGGCACGCTCCAGCAGTACCCGGGTGCGTTCAACCCGCTTTCGGCCCGCCTGATCGAGGAAAAAGGGTTCGACGGCGTGTACATCTCCGGCGCGGTCCTCGCCAATGACCTCGGCCTGCCGGACATCGGCCTGACCACCCTGACCGAGGTCGCCACCCGCGCCGGGCAGATCGCCCGGATGACCGACCTGCCGGCCATCGTCGACGCCGACACCGGCTTCGGCGAGCCGATGAACGTCGCGCGCTCCATCCAGGAACTCGAAAACGCCGGCCTGGCCGGCTGCCACATCGAGGACCAGTTCAATCCCAAGCGCTGCGGCCACCTCGACGGCAAGAACGTGGTGGACCTGGACACGGCCACCAAGCGGATCCGCGCCGCCGCCGACGCCCGCCGCGACTCGAACTTCCTGATCATGGCCCGCACCGACATCCGCGCCGTGGACGGCCTCGAAGCCGCCCAGGACCGGGCCCGGGCACTGGTCGACGCCGGGGCGGACGCGATCTTCCCCGAGGCCATGAAGTCGCTGGAGGAATTCGCCGCGATGCGTGCCGCCGTCGACGTGCCGATCCTGGCCAACATGACCGAGTTCGGCAAGAGCGACCTCTTCAGCTACGACGAGCTGGCGTCAGTGGGCGTGAACATGGTGATCTACCCGGTCACCCTGCTGCGCAGCGCGATGGGCGCCGCCGAGCGCACCCTGGACACGATCAAGGCCAAGGGCACCCAGCAGGAGGATGTCCCGAATATGCTCACGCGTGCACGTTTGTACGATCTGGTGGATTATGAAGCCTATAACCGCTTCGACACGTCGGTATTCAACTTCCAGATCCCGGGCCAGCACTAGCACTGCCCCGGAATCACCGCAGCTACATCATCGCGACAAAGGAGTCTTTCGTAATGACAGATGAGCAGATCCACAAGGGACTGGCCGGTGTCCTTGTTGACACGACCAAGGTCTCCAAGGTCAATCCGGACACCAACTCGCTGCTCTACCGCGGTTACCCGGTCCAGGAGCTGGCGGCACACTGCAGCTTCGAAGAGGTGGCCTACCTGCTGTGGAACGGCGAGCTGCCCACCGCCGACGAGCTGGCGGAGTTCACCGACGGCGAGCGGAACCAGCGTGCGCTCTCCCCCGAGCTGAAGGCCGTCATCGACGCCCTGCCGCTGACCTGCCACCCGATGGATGTCTGCCGCACGGCAGCGTCGGTGCTGGGTGCGGAGCATGCCCAGGCGGATGACTCCTCCCGGCAGGCGAACATGGAAAAGTCGGTCAGCCTGTTCGCCGCCATGCCCGCCGTCGTCGCCTACGACCAGCGCCGCCGGCGCGGCGAGGACGTGGTGGAGCCCCGCGATGATCTGGGCTACTCCGCGAACTTCCTCTGGATGACGTTCGGCGAGGAAGCAGCCCCCGAGGTCGTGGAGGCGTTCAACGTCTCGATGATCCTGTACGCGGAGCACTCCTTCAACGCCTCCACGTTCACGGCCCGCGTGATCACTTCCACGCTCGCGGACCTGCACTCGGCGGTGACCGGCGCCATCGGCGCACTCAAGGGGCCGCTCCACGGCGGCGCCAATGAGGCGGTCATGCACACGTTTGCGGAGATCACCTCAAGCGCCGGCGAGGGCGACGTCGCCGAGCACGCCGCGGGGTGGCTGGACGCCGCACTGGCGGACAAGAAGAAGATCATGGGCTTCGGCCACCGCGTGTACAAGAACGGCGACTCGCGGGTGCCGACCATGAAGGCCTCCCTGGACAAGATGGTCAAGCACTACGACCGTCCGGACCTGGGCGAGCTCTACACCGCGCTGGAGTCGGCCATGGGTGAGCGGAAGAACATTCTGCCCAACCTGGACTACCCCGCCGGTCCGGCCTACCACCTGATGGGCTTTGACACGCCCACCTTCACTCCGCTGTTCGTGGCCGCCCGGATCACCGGCTGGACCGCGCACATCATGGAGCAGCTGGAAGCCAACTCCCTGATCCGCCCCCTCAGCGCCTACGACGGCCCGGAGGAACGGCACCTGGGCTAAGCAGCCGGTTCCGAACAGCAAGACGCCCGCCGCAGGATATTCTGCGGCGGGCGTTTTGCTGTCCGGGTGGCCCGCTGTCCGGGTGGCTCGCGGCCCGGACGGAACGTCAGGAAAAGACGATGCCGGCGACGCTTTCGTTGTCGTCGGCCAGGGTGACGACAACGTCAAAGGCCCGCCCGGCGAGCACCTCCGGCATCCAGTGCGCCGAATCCGGCCACATCTGCGGATACGGCACCTCGTTTACCGGGTACCAGACCGGAACGATTTCCGACGACGGCGCCGGCTCGCCCATCCAGGTGCGCGCCCGGTAGACCACCGTGGACATGTCCCACTCCGGGCGGGCCGGAAAGATGAACTCGATGGTTCCGGCCTGCTCCAGGTCGGCTTCAGCCACGGTGACCCCGGATTCCTCGAAGACTTCGCGCACGGCCGCCTGCTCCGGGGTCTCCCCCGGCTCCACATGCCCGCCGAGGGTGACGATCCGGCCAATTCCGAAGCCGGTCTGCTTCAGCCCCATCAGGACTTCCGCGCCGCGCTGCTGGGTTTCACGCAGCAGGAAGCACAGGACCACGGGCACGGCGCGAGGCGGCGCGTGTTCGCCGGCCGGTTCGCCGGGCCCGAAGGCGCCCGGCGTCACAGTGCCCGCGGATGCGCGGCGGCGTAGACCTCGCGCAGGGTTTCGGCGGTCACCAGGGTGTAGACCTGGGTGGTGGTCACCGAGGCGTGGCCGAGCAGCTCCTGCACCACGCGGACGTCGGCCCCGCCCTCCAGCAGGTGCGTGGCGAAGGAGTGCCGCAGCGTGTGCGGGGACACGTCCCGGCCGATCTGTGCCTTTTCCGCGGCGTTTTTCAGGATGGTCCAAGCGCTTTGCCGGCTGAGCCGGCCGCCGCGGGCGTTCAGGAACAGTGCGGGCGTTCCCTTGCCCTTCACGGAGGCTGCCGGCCGGCCGCGGACCAGGTACTCGTCCAGTGCGCGGGCGGCGTAGGAGCCCAGCGGCACCAGGCGTTCCTTGGAGCCCTTGCCGAAGAGCCGCACCACGTCGGGGCCGTTGGCGGGGATCCGTTCCAGGGACAGGTCATCGATGTCCAGGCCGACGGCCTCGCTGATGCGGGCCCCGGTGGAGTAGAGGAATTCCAGCAGTGCCCGGTCCCGCAGCCCGGTGGGGGTCTCAGTGGAGATCGCCTCCAGGATCCGGGTGACCTCATTGACGCTGATCGCCTTGGGCAGCCGTTTGCCCGGCAGCGGCGGATGGACGTCGGCGGCCGGGTCGGCGGTGGCCAGGCCCTCCAGCGCCCAGAACTTGTGCAGCCCGCGGACGGCAACCACGGTGCGGGCTGCCGAGCGCACGCTCAGCGCGGAGGCGCCGTCTGAGCCCTCCACGATCGACTGGGCGAAGGCTGTCACATCGTGCCGGGAGATGCGGCCGACGTCGTCGACGCCGCGGGAGGTCAGGAACCGGGCGTACCGCAGCAGGTCGCGGCGGTAGGCATCCAGCGTGTTGACGGCCAGGCCCCGTTCCACTGCCATGTGCTGCAGGTAGCCGCCGATGGCACGGCCGACGGCGGTGGCGCGCAGCTCATCGGCGGCGGAGGGGCCCTTGGGTGCGGGAACCTTCGGAGGCTTGGGGGTTTTGGCGTTTCCCGGCGCCTCGGGATCAGCGGGCTCCGCCGGCGTGGAAGTCGCTGCCGAATCGGCGCCGGACGCCGGAGCGGAATCCTCTGCCTTGCCTGTGGACTTGTCTGTGGACGTGGCTGTGGACCTGCTGGCTGCCTTGTCCTCCGCCAGCGCGGCGCGCAGCAGCTCGGCGGGGGAATCCAGCCGGAGGGTGGCGTTGCCCGGACGGTAATCGAACCGGATGGTGTCGTTCAGCGACGGGGACCCCGGCGCAGGAGTGTGTCCGCCGGCGGGTAGATCGGAGGCGGCCATAGCAGTCTTCAGTCCTAAAGAACGGGGCCCTGCGGCCAAGTGGAGTGCTGGGAGTGGTGTTCGGGCCAGGGTGCGTCCGCCGGGCGCAGGTTGGCATAGCCGGACGGGCGGGCCGCTGCTGCGGCCAGGACTCCGGCCACGGCCGAGGGGCTGTGCATCCGGCCCTCAAGGGCGGCTGCCACTGCGTCGTCGAGATCTACCCACATGGTGCGGATTTCCGCTTCCTCATGGGTGCGTTCGTGCCGGTCGGCCTCGGGGATCCAGGTAATACCGCGTGCGAGGTAGATGCGCAGAGCCTCCCGGGACGAGCCGGGCGAGAGGAACAGGTCGGTGAGGACGTTCCACTCGGCGGCCTGGATGTCGGCCTCCTCGGCCAGCTCCCGGGCGGCGCCGACCTGGAAGTCCTCGCCGTCGATGTCCAGCAGTCCGGCGGGGATTTCCCAGAGGGTCATCCGCACCGGATGCCGGTACTGGTTGATCAGCAGCACCTGGCCGGCGTCGTTCAGGGCCAGGATGGCGACCGCCCCGGGGTGGCGGACGAAGTCGCGGACCAGGGGTTCGCCGTCGTCGGTCAGGGAGAACTTCTCACTGACCACGTCCCAGACCCGCCCGGTGTATTCCACGGAGGAACTCAACAGGCGGCGGGGACTCTGTTCGTCGGCGAACCCTCTGGCCTCGCTCATGGGTTGTTAGCCCTTGCCGTTCTGGCGTGCCAGGGCGGCCTTCACCAAACCGGCGAAGAGCGGGTGCGGGCGCGTCGGGCGGGAGCTGAGCTCCGGGTGCGCCTGCGTGGAGACGTAGTACGGGTGTACGTCGGCCGGAAGCTCAACGAACTCCACCAGTCCGCCGTCGACCGTGGTGCCGGAGAAGGACAGGCCCGCCTCGGCGATCTGGTCGCGGTACTCGTTGTTGACCTCGTAGCGGTGACGGTGGCGTTCGGCCACAGCCGTCTTGCCGTACGTCTTGGCCACCACGGAGCCCTCTTCGAGCTTGGCGTCCCACAGGCCCAGGCGCATGGTGCCGCCCATGTCGCCTTCGCCGGAGACAATCTGCTTCTGCTCAGACATGGTGGCGATGACCGGGTACTTGGTGTCCGGCTCGAACTCCGAGGAGGACGCACCTTCCAGACCCACCACGTTGCGGGCGTACTCGATGACCATGCACTGCAGTCCGAGGCACAGGCCCAGGGTGGGCACCATGTTTTCCCGGGCGTACGTCAGGGCGCCAAGCTTGCCTTCCAGGCCGCGGATGCCGAAGCCGCCGGGAACGCAGATGGCGTCGGCGCCGGCCAGTGCCGCTGCGGCACCTTCCGGCGTGGCGCACTCGTCCGAGGGCACCCAGCGGATGTTGACCTTGGTCTTGTTGGCGAAACCGCCGGCGCGCAGTGCTTCCGTGACGGAAAGGTAGGCGTCGGGCAGGTCCACGTACTTGCCCACCAGGGCAATGTCGACATGGTGCTTGGGGTTGTGGACAACTTCGAGGAGCTTGTCCCACTTGGTCCAGTTGACGTCCTTGAACTTCAGGTCCAGGTGCTGGACGATGTACGCGTCCAGGCCCTGGGAGTGAAGCGTCTTGGGGATGTCGTAAATGCTCGGGGCGTCCGGGCAGCCCACGACGGCGTCCACATCGACGTCGCACATGCGGCCGATCTTGGCGCGCATGGCATCCGGCACCGGGCGGTCCGAGCGGATGACGATGGCGTCGGGCTGGATGCCGATGGACCGCAGGGCGGCCACTGAGTGCTGCGTCGGCTTGGTCTTCAGTTCCTGGGACGGGCCGATGTACGGAACCAGCGAGACGTGCAGGAAGAAGACGTTGTTGCGGCCAATGTCCTGGCGCACCTGGCGTGCGGCTTCCAGGAAGGGCTGGGACTCGATGTCGCCAACCGTGCCGCCGATCTCGGTGATGATGACATCGGGGGTCTTCTTCGCCTCGGAGGGCAGGCGCATCCGGCGCTTGATCTCGTCGGTGATGTGCGGAATGACCTGGACGGTGTCGCCGAGGTATTCGCCGCGGCGTTCCTTGGCGATGACCGTGGAATAGACCTGGCCGGTGGTGACGTTGGCGGAGCCGTCGAGGCTCTCGTCAAGGAACCGCTCGTAATGGCCGATGTCGAGGTCAGTCTCGGCGCCGTCGTCGGTAACGAAGACTTCGCCGTGCTGGAAGGGGTTCATCGTGCCCGGATCCACGTTGAGATAGGGATCGAGCTTCTGCATGGTCACCGCTATGCCGCGCGACCTCAACAGATGGCCGAGACTTGACGCTGTCAGTCCCTTACCGAGTGAGGACGCCACGCCACCGGTGACGAAGATGTGTTTTGTCGTAGAAGACGACTTGGGAAACCTGGAATTTGATCGCTGCACCACGGAGTTCGAGCCTATCACCTTTTGTAGTTCTGGTTTAAATGCGTTGGGGTTATTCATGCGGCGGGTGTCCCGCCGCGGCCAGGAGTTCAACGGCGTGTGCCCGGGCGGACTCGGAGTCTTCCTGGCCCGCGAGCATCCTGGCAAGTTCCTTGATCCGCTCCGCGTCGTCCAGGACGGTGACGTCGCTGGCGGTGACGCCGGTTCCATTTTCCCCCGTTGCGGACATCTTGATAACCCGGATGTGATGGTCGGCAAAAGATGCCACCTGCGGAAGGTGGGTGACCACTATCACCTGGACGTGCTTGGCCAGCATGGCCAGGCGGCGGCCGATTTCGACGGCGGCCTTTCCGCCGACGCCGGAGTCCACTTCGTCGAAGATGAACGTCGGCACGGGGTCCACCGCGGCCAGCACCACCTCGATTGCCAGCATCACCCGGGACAGCTCGCCGCCGGAGGCGCCCTTGCCCAGCGGGCGGGCCGGCGCGCCGGGGTGCGGCTGGAGGAGGAACGAAATGGCGTCCGCTCCGTGCACGCTGAGCTCCTCGACGGGAGTGACCTCGATGAGCAGGTGAGCATCGGCCATCGCCAGTGCCGACAGCTCGTCGCTCACCCGCCGGGCGAGTTCCGCCGCCGCTTCGGTCCGCAGTTTGGTCAGGTCCGCTGCGGCCGCGGTCAGTGTGGCCTGCAGCTCCGAGATTTCCGTTTCGAGTGCCTCGATGCGGGTGCCGTCATCCCCCAGCTCCGCCAGCCGGACGCGGCTCGTTTCCGCCCATTCCAGGACCTCGTCCACGGAGGGGGCGAACTTGCGGGTCAGGGCGGAGATCTCAGCCCGCCGGGACTCGACTTCGGCGAGCCGTTCCGGGCCTTCGCCGTCCAGGGAGGCGCTGTAGCTGGCCAGTTCGGTGGCAATGTCCGCAAGGATGTAGCCGACTTCGGCCAGCCGCTTGGCGGAATCGGCCAGGGCGGGGTCGTGTTCTCCGGCCAGTTCCAGCTGCCGCTTGGCGCTGTCCACCAGCGAGGTGGCGTCGGAACCGTCGGAGAAGTCTCCGGCAATCAATGCCGAGTGCGCGCCCACGGCCGCGGTGCGCAGTTCCTCGAAGTTGTTCAGCCGGGTGGCTTCGGTCTTGAGGATCTCGTCCTCCCCCGGCAGCAGCTCGAGGGCATCGATTTCCTCCAGCGAGGCCGTGAGGTACTCGGCTTCGCGCAGGCGTTCCCGGGCCTGGTCGCGCAGGGTGGAGAGTTCGGTGACGGCGGACCGCCAGCGGGCGAAGTCCGTCTGGTAGGAGGACAGGACGGAGGCAAGGGCAGGGCCGGCGTACTTGTCCAGGGCTTCACGCTGCGCGGCCGTGCTCTTGAGCCGGAGCTGATCCGACTGTCCGTGCACCGCCACCAGATGCTGGCCGACCTCGGCCAGCACGCCCACCGGAGCGGATCGTCCGCCCACGTGGGCACGGCTGCGCCCGGCGGCGTTGACGGTGCGGGCGAGCATCAGCTCGGTGACGCCGTCGTACGTTTCCAGTTCCGCGCCGGCGTCTTCGGCCCGAGTCACTGCGGGGTTGTCCGGCGGCAGGCGCACCAGAGCTTCGGCGAGGGCCGCTTTGGCGCCGGTGCGCACCGCTCCGGCGTCGGTCCGGGCGCCCAGAAGCATGCCCAGGGCGGTGATCACCATTGTCTTTCCGGCGCCCGTCTCACCCGTAACCACCGTGAATCCGGGGCCGAGTTCCAGCGTGGCGTCAGTGATGACGCCGAGGTCGCGGATGCGGATCTCTTCGATCATGTGGCCAGCCCTCCGCTGTCTGCCGTCCGGCGGGTGAGTTCCACACTCGCTGAGTGTTCCCCCGGGGTGCCGACGGGTCCGCGCCAGCCCTGGGTGGGGAGCTGGAATTTGCGGACCAGGCGTTCGGAGAACGGCGTGGCATGCGTTCGGGCCAGGCGGACGGGGATGGTGGAGCGCGTCACCTCGATGCGGGCGCCCGGCGGCAGTTCGACGCTGCGCCGGCCGTCGCACCAGAGCACGCCGGCGGCATCCGTCCGGGTCAGGATTTCGACCGCCAGGATGGAGGTGGGTGCGACCACGAGGGGGCGGGCGAAGAGGGCGTGTGCGCTGATCGGGGTGATCAGGAGTGCCTCGACCTCGGGCCAGACCACGGGGCCTCCGGCGGAGAAGGAATAGGCAGTGGAGCCGGTGGGTGTGGCCAGGACAACGCCGTCGCAGCCGAAGGAACTGATCGGCCGGGCGTCCACTTCCACCACGACTTCGAGCATCCGCTGCCGGTCCGACTTTTCGATGGCCGCTTCATTCAGCGCCCAGGTGTTGGCGATCATCCGGTTTTCAAACCAGACTTTGACGTCGATCGTCATGCGTTCTTCGACCGTGTAGGCCCGCTCCACGACCCAGTGCACGGTCTGGGCCAGGTCTTCGCGCTCACTTTCGGCCAGGAATCCAACGTGTCCCAGATTCACGCCGAGCAGCGGGACGTCGGTGCCGCGGACCAGCTCGGCGGCCCGCAGGATAGTGCCGTCGCCGCCCAGGACCATGCCCAGGTCGACGCCGGCCAGGTCAACGTCTTCATCGAGGATTTCGGTGGGTGCGGTGAGGACACCGTAGACGGCCTGGATGTCTTCCAAATCCCGCCGCCGCATGACCGGGATCAGGCCGGAGGCGTGCAGCTGCGTGCAGGCTTCCTGGGCGGCAGTCATGGCAGCCTGCCGGCCGGTGTGGGCCAGCACAAGTATCCGTCTGCTCATGTCTGTCATATCCTGTTCCGCTCCCGGGGGAGCTGCTTTGGAGCTCCGTCGTCAGTCTTCTGTCGTCAGTTTCCTGCGGTCAGTTTCTCCGGTGCGTGTCTCGCCCGCAAACCGATCAGTAACCGAGTCCGGTCCGGCTCCATCAAACCCGTCAAAGGCCTCTTCCACCAAACGGCGGGCCTCAGCCTGTGCATCGGCGGGCAGCGCGGCCGGCTGTTGGTCAGCGGCCGCGACCTGCAGCCACAGGAAAAACTCCACGTTGCCGTTCTGCCCCGGCAGCGGACTGCGGGCCAGGCCGGCCACCCGAAGGTTCTCCGCCATGGCGGCAGAGACCACGCGGGTCACTGCCAGCCGGTGCTTTTGCGGATCCATGACGACGCCAGCCTTCTCCAGCTTCTCACGGCCCACTTCAAACTGCGGCTTGACCATGAGCAGCAGACTGCCGCCCGGGCGCGTCGCTGCGGCCAGCGGAGCAAGCACCAAGGTGAGGGAAATGAACGAGAGGTCGGCGACGGTCAGGTCCACCGGTCCCCCGATCGCCTCGGGCACCAGATACCGGACGTTCAAGCCTTCGTGCACATCGACCCGCGGGTCAACGCGCAGGGCGTCCACCAATTGGTCGTGGCCGACGTCGACAGCCACCACGCGCTCGGCACCGCGCCGCAGCAGGACGTCCGTGAAACCGCCGGTGGAGGCTCCGGCATCGAGGCAGCGCAGCCCTTCGGGCTGAACCTGCGGAAACGCGTCAAGGGCGCCGGCCAGCTTATGGCCGGCACGGCTGACATAGTCGGGGACGCCGTCGTCGAGCACTGAGAGGGGATCTTCTGCGCTGACCGAGGCCGAAGCCTTGCCCAGCACGGCACCCGCTCTGGCCACCCGGCCCGCCGCGATGAGCTTGGCCGCGTGGGTCCGGGAGCGCGCCAGTCCCCTGGCCACCAGTTCCTGGTCTAGTCTTGCCACGATCTAGCGCTCCTCCGGCGGTTCGGCGTTCAGTTCAGCCAACAGGCCGTCGTGCAGTGCGGTGTAAACGGCATGCTGTTCAGGGATGGGCGTATCGGCAAGTGTTCCCAGGGACGCCAAAGCGGCGTTTACTGCCGGATCCGCCGTCTGCGCCCGCAGGTGGGGCCAGGGGCGTTCGGTGCCCGGGGACTCCTCGCCGGTGTTTCCGCTGGTGTTCTCCATCTGGCGGCTGCCCCATCCTTGTCTGACGTTTGAAACCCAGCTTATCCGCCGGGGGTGACAGTCCAGCTGAGCTCGGGTGCGGAGGCCGTTTCGGCGACCGGCCGGGCGTTCCACCAGGCCGCACAGGCAGCGCGCCAGCTGTCCAGATCACTGCGGTCTCCGGAAATCTCCACCGTGTTGCCCAAGACGCGGGCAGTGGCGGTCCCGCAGGCGAAAACGCCGTCGCGGGCTTCGATTTCCGGATAGGGAGCATAGAAGGCGTCGAGGTTTTCCACGAGGTACGTCGGCCGTTCCCGGGTGCGGGCGGCCAGCGCTGTCTGCGGACTGTCGACGCCGGTGAGCACCAGTGCCGTCGCGAAACCGGCGTTGTTGCCGCCGAGGATGTCGGTATCCAGGCGGTCACCGACCACGAGCGGTGTTGAGGCGCCCAAATGGCTCGCCGCCGTCAGGAACAGCGGGGCCTCGGGCTTTCCCGCCACCAACGGTGTCCTGCCGGTGGCCGCCGCAACGGCGGCCACCAGCGTTCCGTTTCCCGGGGCGATCCCCCGGGCCTGTGGAATGGACATGTCGGTGTTCGTGGCAACCCATTTGGCACCGCGTTCCACGGCGAAGGCCGCCTCGGCCAGGTGTTTCCAGCCGAGCCCGGGATCGAAACCCTGGATCACGGCGTCGGGCCGGTCATCGGCGGAGCGCACCGGTACCAGCCCCTGTTCCAGGACCTGCTCGGTCAGCCAGGCGCTGCCAATCACCAGGACCGTGGCGCCGGCCGGCACCTGGCCGGCCAGCAGTTCAGCACCGGCCTGGGCCGAGCCAAACACGGTTTCCGCTGTTGCCGGGGCCCCCAGCTCGCGCAGATGCGCTGCCACCGTTTCGGAGGAGCGCGACGCGTTGTTGGTGACGTAAGCCAGCTGCACGCCGGCGCCTTCAAGGCGCTGCAGGGCCTCAACGGCTCCTGCAATGGCGTGCGGGCCGGCGTACACGACGCCGTCCAGATCGGACAGGACTGCGTCGTACCCGGCAATCAGCGGTGTGTTGGCCATGGTGCTACGCGCGTTCCTCGTCAGCGTCGCCGGCAGGCGCGTCGGCGGAGAACTCGGCGTTGTCGTTGCCGTCGTCGTGCTGTGCAGCGGCGGTGTCGTTGTCGTCCTCTTCGGTTTCGAGGACGCCGATGACGCCTTCCTGCTCGTCCGAGGGCAGGGTGTCGATGTCGTCGCTCAGTTCCAGCTCGTCATCGGCAACTGCCTTCTCAACGGGAGCGGCAAACGGCGTTTCGGAGCGCTCGGCAACCGGACGATCGTCGCGGTCTTCGCGGCCCCGGCGGGGACGCTCCGGCTTTTCGTCGTCGTCGTCACCCAGGTCGAAAATGTCCGGCTCAGCAAACTCGCCGACGCCCAGGGCCTTTTCAGCCAGCAGCGCGCGGTCGTTCCACTGTGCAGCTTCTTCGTTGCGGCCGGCTGCCTCGAGGGCATCAGCGTAGGCGCGGAAGAGGCGCGGGCTGAAGGAGAACGCACGGTTCTTGTCCAACTGCGGGATTTCCAGCGCGGTCACGGCGGCGTCGAACTGCTCCATGTCCATGCGGGCACCGGAGGTAACAATGGCCATGTCCACCTGTCCGGCGGCATCCAGTTCCTTGGCTTCATCCGAACGGGAGATGTCCAGGGCACGGTCCGGGCGGCCCAGACCGCGTTCGCAGTCGGCCATCATGGCCAGGTAGTCGTTGGATCCGCTGATCCGGCGGTAGGTGCGGAATTCACGCAGCGCCTCGGCGAAGTTTTCGGAGGCGTAGGCGGTCAGTGCCACTGCTTCGCGCACTGCTGCCATGCGTCCGCCGCGGCGGCTTGCTGCCAGGGCGTGCTGGAAGGCCAGCTCGGGGTTGATGTCGATCAGGCGGCCTGCCATGACCAGGTGCTTGGAGACCCACTCACCGCTGACCTCTTCCAGGACGCGCAGCTGGGCGCGGGTAACCTTGTCCAGCTCCTGGCCTGTGACGTCGTCATCGATTTCCGGTGAACGCTCACGGTCCGGGCGGTTGGCGCTGCGCAGGTCGCGGGCATTGTGCTTGCGCTCAACAACCGGTGCATCCTCGCCACGGGCCGGACGGTCGTTGGAGAAGGACGGCTTGCGGTCGTTATCGCGCGCCGGACGACGGTCATCGCCACCACGGGACGGACGATCGCCGAAGGACGGCTTACGGTCGCCACGATCGCCGAAGGACGGCTTGCGGTCATTGTCGCGGGGAGGACGACGATCATCGCCACCGAAGGACGGCTTACGATCGCCACGATCTCCGAAGGACTTGCGCTCACCATCACGGGCGGGACGATCACCGAAGGACGGCTTACGATCGCCACGATCACCGAAGGAGGGCTTGCGATCTCCGCGGTCACCGAAGGACTTGCGCTCACCATCACGGGCGGGACGATCACCGAACGAAGGCTTACGATCGCCACGATCACCGAAGGAGGGCTTGCGATCTCCGCGGTCACCGAAGGACTTGCGCTCACCATCACGGGCGGGACGATCACCGAACGAAGGCTTACGATCGCCACGATCACCGAAGGAGGGCTTGCGATCTCCGCGGTCACCGAAGGACTTGCGCTCACCATCACGGGCGGGACGATCACCGAACGAAGGCTTACGATCGCCACGATCACCGAAGGAGGGCTTGCGATCTCCGCGGTCACCGAAGGACTTGCGCTCACCATCACGGGCGGGACGATCACCGAAGGACTTGCGCTCACCATCACGAGGAGGACGACGATCGTCACCGCCGAAGGAGGGCTTGCGATCTCCGCGGTCACCGAAGGACTTCCGCTCACCATCACGGGGAGGACGACGATCGTCGCTGCCGCGGCTGGCACGGTCGTTGCGCTCGGAACGGTCGCCGAAGGATGGCTTGCGGTCGCTGTCGCGTGCGGGACGGCGGTCATCGCCGCCGAAGGACGGCTTGCGATCTCCGCGGTCGCCGAAGGACTTGCGCTCACCGTCGCGTGCGGGACGGCGATCGTCGTCGCCGCGGGCAGGCCGGTCGCCGAAGGACGGCTTACGGTCCTTCGAGTAAGGCTTGCGCTCTGATGATGCGCCGCGGTCGCCGAAGGACTTCCGCTCGCCGTCGCGTGCCGGCCGGCCTCCGAAGGAGGGCTTACGGTCTTCGTGGCGCTTGGGGGCGTTGCGGTCGTTCGTGGCCGGGCGTCCGCGGTCGTCGCGCTGGCCTGACGAGCTGCTGTTGCGGGCGGCGTTGTTGCCCTCGCTGCCGCGCTGATCCCTGTTATCTTGCTCTGACATGCTGGTGAGTTCCTCTCGTCGTGAGCCGACCAACGGAATTTACTGCAGTCGCTCGTCACTATGGATATATAAAGTTCTAAAGTCAGTGGGGCCCAAAACGGGCACAAGCCAATTCTAGTGCAGGCTGGTCTTGTCGGCGTCGCCCCATGCCCACAGGCGTGCCTGGATAAGGTGAGACTGCCCACCTCTTGAACCTCGCGGGACCGGTAACGTCCCATCGGGGCGGGCTACCATCGGTTGCCGCCCTCTCTCTGGGATCTCGCGAGATGGCAGTAAGTGCTCTTCCCGGGGCCGGAACGTGCCGTTTCTGCCATCTCGGCGCAAAGAGAACCAGGGCCCGAAAGCGGCGAAACCGGCCTGAAGCGGACCGAACAAGGACGCCGGGATAAACAAGTCCGGTGTTAAACAAGTAAGGCCCCGCCAATGGCGGGGCCTTACTCTCTCTACCGAAATATTGTCCGGCGGTGACCTACTCTCCCACATCCTCCCGGATGCAGTACCATCGGCGCTGTGGGTCTTAGCTTCCGGGTTCGGAATGGGACCGGGCGTTTCCCCCACGCTATGACCGCCGTAACCCTTCCACCCGCACCACCCATAAACAAACCTGG